>JBASRM010000735.1:0-2140 GCA_049273835.1 Blastocatellia bacterium
CTCATCCATTCTGCCTTCACCCGATTGTGCGTTGGGTTCTACATCGTCTTTTGTTCTAGTCATAGTTAGCAATTCCTGAGTATCGCGCCCTTAGGGGTTTATCTGTCTCCCAACGGCTTGTTCCAGCAACAAGATGCTGGTTTGGTAATCGAAGAGGGTGCGGTAATACTGCTGGCGGATGTCCGCGCGCGTTCTTTGTGCTTCGAGCAAGGGCAGCAACTCGGTCGCGCCTTCCTGATATGCAGCAAGACTGATCGTATAGGACTCGTTAGCCTGCTGTAACAACTCGCGCTGGAAAGTGGTCACTTGATCGCGCGCCGTTTCGTAAGCGCGATATGCCGACTCGACTTCTGCGAGAGCGCGATTGCGCGCGATGGTTAGTTCTGTGTTCGCAATCTTCTCCTCAGCCGCCGCTCGCGCTATTCCAGCCTGGTTCCTATCGTTGATTCGTAGTGGTATCGTCACGCCGAATAGAAGAGTGTTATCTATCCCGACTCGTTTCACGCCGGCAAATGGAGTGATGTCCATCGAATTTCGCGCGTGCTCGAGTGCAACGCGCCGCTCGCCCAGAGTTACGTCAAGCTCGGCTGCCTTTACATCGGGTCGATTCTGAAGAGCCATCTCTTTGAGCGAAGCGAGATCGAGATTGATCGGCTCAAAGTTGAGCTCGCCGGCAACGGCTTGAACTCGTGAGAAGTCAGTCTCGCCAAGGAGATGAAGCAGTCTAATCACGGTTTGACGCTGAGCGAGTTCCGCCTGCGCTAACGCCGAATCAAACTTTACACGCTCAAGTTTAACCTTGAGCAGTTCGCCTTCCGCGATTGCGCCTTCCTCGAATCGAACCTTGTTGAAAGTGATAAGCTCATCAAAATTGTTGCGATTCTCCATCGCGTTGAACTGCGCGTAACGCGTCAGCACCGCTTCGTAGTAAGCGCGCTTTACATCAAACATCCGCTGCCGCAACACATCGGCTAACTTTGCGTCGGCGACCGAGACAACCAGGTCGGCCACTTCACGCCGCAGTCTTCGCTTACTGCCAAGCTCGAATGTCTGCGAATAAGTTGTCGAGACTTCGTAGAGTCTGTTGAACGGTGTATCCCCTGACACTTTCAGGTTCTCGGCCGAGAAAGTGAAGCCTGGGTTTGGCCGTATTCGGGCCGCGATCTGTTCAGCACGAGCTACATCAACCTGATAGCGCGCAGCTTCCATTGAAAGGTTGCGCTGTAAGAAGCGATCTATCACGCGATCAAGCGTGAGCTGGGATGAGAAAAGGTCCGATTGCGCTTGCGGGCTGGCGGTCGGCGCTGAGATGAATGGGTTCGTAGCCGTTTGCGCGGCCGCCCCGTTGCAACAGACGGCCAACGCGCCAAATATAGACATCGCGAAGCGTGATAACTGCCTGGTCGATTGCATCAAGTCACTCCACTTTGAAATCAGTCAGCGGCATGCGTTCGTCGAGCTTCGCGTTCTTCACGTGAAACTCAACTGCGTAGTCGCCCACATTCGGAATAACAACGTCGGCAACGTAGATCCCGGTAACTTTGCCAATCCGCGCTTTTGTCTGGCCGACCTCCGACCCGCTGCCCTGCGAACGGATGGTCAACGTCACTTCAGCTTGCTCGACCGGAGAGCCATCCGATAAATCAGTGAGGTGAATTAAGAACTGGCTCGTCTTCCCTGGCTTCAGCGGGTCGTACTCGAAGAAGTTTTCGATTCGCTCTGTGAATTCCGTGCGAGATAAAGCCTCTTCGTCATCCGCCGTATTGGCTTTCTCTGCACGAGAGCACGCGGCGCCGCCAAAAGCGATCAACATTAGCAACGTGAGCAGCTTGCCTGATGAGCCCTTCAACATTTCTTTTCTTTATCCTCCAACTACCAGCGGTAGTTGTTCAGTCGATCAAAAAAGCCAGCTGCGGTCCCGGCTTCAGGACGTAACCGGCTAACGCTAAAACATGTGCAAAAGCAATTCGAGTAAACGATGAATCGCGAGCGGCGATATCGCGAAAAGGGTGGCTAGAGTTAGGACGAAGGCTGCGCCACAAAGGCTTGTCGCCTTTATCCAGGATCGCGACATAGCGACAGGTTCAATTATACTGGCGCCGCGCAAAGAAAGGACGCGCTCTACACGACGTTCCAGGGT
>JBASRM010000749.1:0-4704 GCA_049273835.1 Blastocatellia bacterium
CCCCTGCTCCAAATACGTCCAAATCTTAGTTGCGGAGCCACCCAGTACGTGCCTGCTAAAAGGATCATCTAGGTTCTCAATAAAGACCTTGTCGCCTATGGTGCGGTATACACAACGCCTGCTGATCGAAGCTTTCATACTCTCACCTCCTAGTCCGTCCAGTGATGCTGCAAACCCCGGTGGTCTACGGCCAGGATACTTGCCGCCTTTGCACAGAATCCCTCGTTCAGTTTCAACGGTTATTTACGGGCCCAATAATCCTCAACCCATCAACAAAAGCGCTCTCAGGTAGGGCTGAGTGTTTAGCTCTTGCTTGCGGGCTAGAAATCAGCGTTACAGAATTCTCCTGTATGAAATACCTGGCAGCAGCTCGGCTAATATCCTCGGCGGTCGCCGCGCCAAGTTTGGCTAGGGCCTGTTGGAAATAATCTGTGGACTCAAAGCCAAAAAGTTCGTGATAAGCGATCTCAAAAAGAAGAGCGCTAAGGCAAGAAGGATCAAGCCTCAGATACATCCTATTGATCGCAGTAGCCTTGGCCTGTTTAAGTTCAGATATGCCAACTGGCGTCTCCCTCAAGCACTCGATTTCACGCAATGTGAGGTCAAGCGCCTGCTCGACATTGCCCGGCCTGCAAGCCAGGCTGATGAACATACTGCCCGGCAACATACCTGTATCCAGAGAGATATTACAGAAGTATGCCAGGTCCCTCTCCTGGCGCAGTTGTGCCCCCAATCGGTCAGATAGAATCGTTCGCAGCAGGTCCAGGGACAAGCGGTCATTATCTATGATCTTCGCTGCAGGATAAGCGATCACCAGAAACGCGAGCTTATCACTTGTGTGCTGTAGATAAGTTATTTCCGGCGAACTCTTTCTAGATGCGGCCTCTTCATGATAAATACGGCTTCCAGTAAAGGGGCCAAGTAGTCTCTCTAAGCAGTCGCTCAGCCGGTCTATCTCGATATCGCCACTGAAAAAGAGCGTCATATTTTCCGTATTAACAAAGTCATGGTACTTTCGGCATATTTCATCTCTAGCGAGATTGCCAACCGACTCGACTGATCCGCATTTCCGTAAGCGGTATGGGTGATTATTGTAAAAGCTCTCCCTGTAGGCCCTTTCAAGCCGGTGTTCAATATGTTTGCTCTGTCCGTTGATGAGAGTCAAAACATGCGATTTCGTGATTTCAACTAGTCTATGTGATGGCTCGAAATGTCGGATTGCACTCGCGAATAATTCGAGAGAGCTATAGAGGAATCCCTTCATTGTTCTGACGACAAATCCCAGAGAATCCTTATTTGTAAAGAGTTCTACCCTTTCGGCGCTGCCCCTCAGTAACCTGATTCGCTCATCCTCTTGTCCACTGAGATTAAACAGTTCTCTAATGACGTTAAAGATGCCATTATCGGCGGGAGTTTCAAAAAGCACGCTGCCCTTGAAAATGGCCCCGTAGGTGACGAGCGGGTTGGAAATATCAGGCTCATAGATCATGGACCGCTCACTCCCGCCCACAGTATTCAGCTTTTGAAAATAGCTAGTCATAAGCCGCTAATTAGTTATCCTCCCCTGTCGGGGGACCAAAAAGCAGGCGCGCTCTCTGGCATCATCCAGGTAGTTCTGTGCGCCAAGTAGTATGTGCGCCCTCGAAATACTCTTGACAGATTCTGTGTACAAAGCGTCGAAATCCAGGGGTAAGCCACGGAACTCGTTTATGGCCAGCGTCCTTGCCCTATCACGCAGGAAGTAGGATGAAAGCACTCTGTGAATCAGCCGGGCCTTCGCGAAGGTGAGTTCCGCTTCCCCGAGTTGCCCGGTCTTTATCTCGGTAATGACCTTCCGTAGAATATACTGAACCTCTTGTGTGGCTTCTGGCTTGAAGGCGGATTTGATCAAAAGCAATCCTTTTCCTCGGAGGGGGTAAAAAAACGAATTGAGGTTCAGCAAGCTCTCCCTTAATAGGCTACTCTGTGCAGCTAGAGATTTTGTCCTATGGTTAATAACTGCAGCCAAAATATCGAGCTCGTGTATGCGATCAAGGGAAAAAGGCTCCACAATATATCCCGAAAGCCACCTGGTGATCTTTGAGTTGGTTTCGACCTTTAAAGTCTTAGGCTCGCTTTCGCAGATGGATGCGGGCGAGTGGCGGGTATGAAACTCCCCTCTAACCAATTGGTCTTCGCTTTCAATGCGTTCAAGATCTTCAGCAAGTCTTTCTATATCTTCTGGGTTCAGGTCCCCGGCCACGGAGCAAACCATGTTCGATGGCTTATATTCCTGCTCATGAAAGGACCGTACGCCGTCAAAACTCGTTTCAGGTCTTTCGGCTACGCGTAATTGCTGCACGTCACGATCGGGGAACGCAAAGTCCCAGAACAGATTAGAGAGGACTTCATCTTCGTGGCGGTTCAGTAGGTCTTTTTCCTGGGCCACGATATCTTTTTCCAAGCTAAAAGCCGACCCATCAAGCTTCCGGCTTGTTGCGAGGCAGAGAATCACAGCAAGGGCCTGCGGAAGATTGTCAGAAGAAGTCGACAGGCTGAATTCGGTTCGGTCAAAGTAGGTCCTACCGTGAACCTCAGCTCCTAACCACTGAAGCTCTTTTGGGAATCTGTCCCGCCTTAAGACGAGGTGTTCGACGATATGAGCTGCAGCGGGGCATCGAAATGATCGCTCGTCTACGCAGCCTGCTCTGACCACTAAACTCACGCCTATGAGAGGAAATGCTCTTGACTGCTCGAAAATTGCCGCCAGACCATTACTCAAGATAGCCCTGTAAGGCTGTCTGCTCGGCGCGGTGACTTTTAGAATCTCTGCGTTCAAGCTTTCGACGCCGGCTGTGAAATAAGCATTTTGGGCTGCGTCTGTCATGAGTTCACCTTCTGCAGTACCCGCTTGCCGACAGCATTGCGGCCGCCCCTGGGGAGAGTGACTTCAAGCCGAAGATAGCTCTGCCTATTGGCGCTTGAAGCCACCCGATGTACCTTCCGGCTGAAAAGCTGGAATGATGGCTTAACGGTTGTTCTTTGAGCTAGTGCGATGTACCGGAGTATTCGGTAGCGCGCTCCGCTAACGCCGTGCACTTGGTGCCATTCGTTTCGACGATTCGACACTACAGATTCTACTGATACATCGCACTAGAGTTATGGCGGCCACAGAAGTATTGATGCTAGTGCCCGGTGATGCATGTAACGTCAAGGAGCGGCGCAGCATCTTGAATGGATTGCAGAAGAGGTGGTGCATATTCATTAATCTCTTCTTCGGTAACTGCCACTTCTCTCTCAAGTTCTTCAGACATGATAGACCTCCTTTCTTTAGTTTAGTTCCACGTAACTTTCGCCGGCCTTGCTCAGCGGACGCGGCATTTACTAAGATAGCCGAGTGGCCGCCGCACTCGGTTTCGTAAGACAAGCCTCCTCTGAGCCGGTAAGAATGAGCCGACTCCGTTACACGGTTATCCACCATTGGTGGAGTATGGCGAGCGAAAAAGCTGTTTTCTTTGGACAGAGGTCCTAGGATCAAAGCTTCCGCCGAACGCGATTTTGTTCGGCTACACTACAGAGCGAACAAGTATGTTTATCCAAGTAAACCAAGCCTCAAACGAAGCTTGCCTGCATAATGTGTTTACAGATTGAGAGTTCCTTAACTCTGATTATTTCTGTCTTTTATGCCTTCTTCTGGTTCTAACAACCTCATTCAGATGCTCCGGACAAGAACGATTCAGAATCGTGTGATGAGAAAGTATTAGCAGGTCCTCTTGCGCGGCTAGGTACTCCCCTGTAAGCGGATGTTCAGAGACGACCGTTACGACGCCGTCACGCACCCAGTGCCAGAACTGCTTTGGGCAGACCCAAAAGCTGCTGGTGTTACAAAGTAGTCTTGTTGACCTCCGACTTGACATGGCAAACGACTCCCCCTAAAAGGCCCTTGCGGGAATCGCCCGGCAGTTGGGCGCTCGAGGATTTGCTGAATTCGGAGCAGTTGAGAGTTAAAGAGACACACTGCCCACTCGCATCACAGAACATCGCCCACGGTAAGGAGATGCCCACTTATCTATTGGACTTTTCATTACCGCGAAGCCATCCTACAGAGTAACCGATAATCAAATCAGTGATGCTCATCACGCATTTCTGTGATGAGTATCACCGGATTTGGCTAAGAGCTGGCTACATTCAGAATCAACAAGTGCTGGAGGCGAATTTTTGCTACGCAGGCGGTGAGCAGAGTGGACTCACAAAGGAGGGTCCGGCCCTTCTGGGTGGTTTGTTGCGCTGTGGCCGTTGTGGGCCGTAGGCTTCACGTCGTCTATAACGACAACCAGGGACAGGTGCCACGCTATGCTTGTGACGGCGGAGTAGCCTAAGTGTTAGATGTGAAATTGAACCGTGCAGGACTCGAACCTGCGAACCGCTGATTAGAAGGTCTCCACGTCTTTCTCCGTTTCGGGAATGGGCGAAAAGCAGAATTCCTCGATTGACAAGTAATGCTTGGACCCACTTAACAAGTGCACGGATCAGATTCAACATCCCTACCCTCAGAGACTAAGGAGCTTTTAAAGTTTCTGTTGGCGTTCCTCGCGTAGATGTGTCGCGTAGACGCGAAGAGAGTGAAATAAGAGAACAGAACCTAACGTATTGATGCTGAGGGGCGAGGGATTTGAACCCTCGACCTCCTGATCCACAGTCTAGCAGAGTCCTTTACAGTATATC
>JBASRM010000762.1:0-11971 GCA_049273835.1 Blastocatellia bacterium
ACTGCTGCTCAAACTCCTGGAAAGGGTTAAGAGGGATAGCCCTGACTTCTACATTAATAGCGTTTTTCGGAAACCGGCAATGCAAATCGTCGTTTTTGGAATTGATCATTCGGTTCCCGCCTTTGTAACAATGGACCTTGTCGTGGTGTCTGGTCCCCTCGACACGCGCGTTACAAACGATCCGCTCCGTAGTCTTTTCCCGCGGCTCGGCCTTGATGAGGCCGTCCGTTTGGATACTCACATTGATGGCTGTCCCCTCAAATCCTCGGTCAATGAGTCCGTCATGCGCCCGCTCGGAAGGACCGAGGTCATTGACGGGATAAGATGGGAAGAAAACAAGTTTTGGAAGTGGTTCGGCGATGTTGAGGGGGCTGCCTTCTTGGTTCGTCTTGAGACGCTCGCGGCAAGCGAGAACGTTGGAGAACCGATTGATGTTATCTACATTGACGCTAAGGGCGCTACTTGGAAGTATCACAAGCCAGAATGTCCAGACATACAACCAATCTTGGCACCCAAAACCGCTTCGCCGAAACAGCCCGCTAAACGTGCGACTCAGCCACATCCTAAGACTCCCCGTCGATAGCAAATGAAAAAGGGCGGATAAGACTTTTTGGGCAAAAACGCAGTCTGCCCAATAAGTTGCAGAGGGCCGTTTCGTATGGTAACTTTTTCTCTACTTTTTGGGCAAAGCCACCCCGTCGATATCCCCTTAAACCACAATATATTGTACTTTTCGATTGACACGTCCCTATCTATAGAGTACACTCCGAAACCGCTACGATGAAGGAATAGATCGAACAATCGGAGTAAGGATCATATTGTAGTTAGCCGATCCCGGGCGGTATCATTGAGCTTCATACGAGGCCGGGACAAGCGCAGGCACAAATCATCACCCGGAAGTCTTGAGCATTCACGCCTCGGAGCAGCCCGGTCTGGCAGGAAGATGGCAGGCCGAGCTGTAAAGACAAACCAGAAGCAGGCAATAAGAAGGTCCCCGACTCTCCCGCTATTCGCGGGTCGCCGGATTCGTTTCCTCAACCAGCAGGAAAGCGCTTAATATTGAAATCCAAAATGGTGCCCTAAGGAGAGAACAGAATGTCCACCCGATCTGTCGGCGATTTGCAAAACCCCACTGGCCAGACCTCAGCCGATGAAGCAATCTCGCCTCTTGTGCCTCACGCGGATTTGCGCAAGTCCGGAACTGTCGCCGAAAATAACCAGCTCAGCGAGCTTGGGCAGAAGATCTTCCTGGATCGCTACGCGCTCAAGGATATGAGCAAACGCACCCTGGCGCCGGGCGATATGGTGATCGTTTGCGTGGACGCAAAGTCCGGTCAGCGCGAGATCGGTATCGTTAGCGCAATGGATGAGACGGCTGCCGGCGGCGCCGGCAGGGTCACCGTCGAGTTGCGCGATGGAACAAAGATTGAATGCCTATCTGAACACGTGGCTAAGCCCATTGAGACCGAGCCGGAACAGATGATGGAGCGAGTGGCCCGCGGGATTGCCGCGATTGAAGGCGACAGCGCCGATGAGTGGTACCAAAACTTTCGATGGCTTCTGAATGGATGGAAGTTTGTGCCGGCCGGGCGAATCCTGACTGCCGCCGGCACCGACCAGCAGCTCACCTTTTATAACTGCTATGTCATTCCGTCCCCAAAGGACTCGCGCCGGGGCATCGTCGATACGCTTTCTCAGATGATGGAAATCATGTCACGCGGAGGCGGCGTTGGAATAAACGTCAGCAGCCTGCGGCCTCGCCATGCCTACGTAAAGGGAGTCAACGGCCGCTCGTCGGGCTCCGTGTCGTGGGGGGCGCTGTATTCGTTCGTAACCGGGTTAATCGAACAGGGTGGATCCCGCAGGGGCGCCTTGATGTTGATATTGAACTGCTGGCATCCCGATGTCGTCGAGTTCATAACCTCAAAGCGCGAGATGGGAAAGATCACCAACGCAAACATCTCGGTCGGCATCACCGACAGATTCATGGACGCTGTGCACGCGAATGCCGATTGGGACCTGGTATTTCCTGATCCTGGCGAACCTGACTATTTGCAGACCTGGGATGGCAATCTCGACAAATGGCTGGCGGCGGGCAAACGGGTGATTGTGCACAAGACAGTAAAAGCACGCGCGATATGGGATTCGATCATCGAGTCGGCGTGGGCTTCCGCCGAGCCGGGAGCCTTCTTCATTGAACGCTCGAATAAGATGTCGAACTCCTGGTACTACGATGCGGGTTATCTAGGCTGCACGAATCCTTGCGGCGAACAGCCTCTCCCGGGCTTTGGGGTCTGCAATCTGGGGGCGATCAACCTGTCGAAATTTGTCAGCGAGGGTGACGTCGCCTGGGATGAATTAGGCCAGGCGGTTCGCTACGCAGTACGCTTCCTGGACGATGTAATCGATGCGACGCCCTACTTCTTTGACGAGAACTACGCCCAGCAGAAGGCGGAGCGGCGAGTAGGCCTCAATACGATGGGACTCGCCGAAATGCTTATCCGGCTCGGGATTCGTTACGGTTCAGAGGAATCCGTCCAGTTCATCGATCGGCTGTACCGCTTCATTTCCGGAGAGGCTTATCACGCATCTTCGGAGATCGCGGCCGAAAAAGGCCCTTTCCCGATGTTCGACGGAGAAAAGTTTCTGCAGTCGGGTTACATGCAGAAGATGCCCGACGTTATTCGGGATGAAGTGCGAGAGAAAGGTGTCCGCAATGTAACCTTGCTGACGCAAGCACCTAACGGAACCATCGGCACTATGGTTGGCACCTCGACGGGGATTGAACCGTTTTATTTTTGGAACTACTTCCGCAAGTCGCGGCTGGGTAAACATGAAGAGCGAGTAAACGTATTGGAAGAATGGCAGCAGGCTCATCCGGGCGAGCCGCTGCCCGGCTACTTTGTGACCGCGATGGATCTCGCCCCGGAAGAACACGTCAAGGTTCAGGCTGCTATCCAGCGTTGGGTCGACTCGTCGATTTCGAAAACCTGCAATCTGCCCGCTTCATACACCCCTGAACAGACGCGCGAAGTCTACGAGCTGCTCTATCGTCTTGGTTGCAAGGGCGGCACGATTTATCGCGACGGCTCGCGCGACGTGCAAGTCCTGAACCTCAAGGAAGAAGATAAAGTCGCGAGTGAAGCGGGAACCAGCGCTGTTTCCGTGGTAGCGCAGGGTGGCGAGCAGCGCGAGCCATCTCCCGCGCCGGCTCCGATAGTCGAAGCTGAACCTGGAACCTCTTCAAGCGAGCTTGTTCAGAGTGATGGGGGCTGGCAGCCAAAGGTGCGGCCCCGGCCGTATAAGCGGCGTGGCTACACGGTCAGCAAGGCGACCCCCTCGGGCACCGCGCACATCACCATGAATGAGGACGAGGAGGGCCATCCCTTCGAAGTCTTTCTTGAAATCGGGAAGGCCGGTTCCGATATTAAGGCGATGGCTGAAGCCATGGGGCGGTTGATGTCACTGATACTGCGGATGGCGTCGCCGGTCTCGCCGCTCGAGCGCGTACGCGAGATCGTAAAACAGATATCGGGCATCGGCGGCGCGCGTTCCTATGGTTTTGGAAAGCGGCGAGTCCTGTCACTTCCCGATGCTGTCGGACAAGCGCTTGCAGAGAACTACTTGAACATAAGTCAGGGAAACGAAGAGGGGGGCCAGGGCGCGGAAATGGGAGTCGACGGCTCCGAGCTCGCCGCAACCAAAAAAGCATCCGCCGTGGCAAGCTCAGTGGATCTTTGTCCGAGTTGTGGCGACTCCGCGTTCGTGCGAGTTGAAGGTTGCCAGACTTGCTACGCTTGCGGCTACTCTGAGTGCTAATTTCGAATGACTTCTCTAAGCTAAAAGGGCGACCGCCGAGGCGATGCTACAATGCCTTGTCGAGTTCGCCCCTATTCTTTTGCGGACCGCGTCGCGTCCTCATCAAACCACGACCGTGAAGGACGGATAAGTCTTTCGAATCTTTGACTCAATTCTTTGTCGCTCGGAGTCCGCGGTGGCTGCCGCGAGCTTTTTACGAAGCGATTTGCGCTTCTGGTAGCGCTGCCTGCGGCGTTTTATTTCTCGGTCACGTTCTCGCATGAATTGAATCTCCCTTTGCCGGATCGATTTGCCACCCGTCTCCCGGCGCGGATAGCCGGCTGATTCTAGCCTTCCGGTCCCAAGTGGTCAACTGACGCAGGGACAAGCGACACTGACGCAGGGACTAGACTCGGTACAACCGAAACCCCGAGCCAACTGGCCCAGCCTGGGAATGAGGATTCGAAAAGAAACAAGACTTGTAGCAAACCTTAGCAATGTTATAATCCGCTCATCGCAGGTCCGAAGCCCTCCAGGTCGGTAACAATACATTCAAAGGCTATCGAGAATGGATACACTTAATACAGGCTCCGGTCTCCCGCTAAGCAGTCACATCACCCGCGACTACAACATTATTCGGTTGCTGGGCAAGGGAGGCATGGGCGAGGTTTATCTGGCGGAGCAATTGCGCGTCGGACGCCGGCGAGTAGCGTTAAAGGTTCTCAGCCGTGCCTGTTCCGAGGATCCGGACATTGTCAAACGGTTCGAGAACGAAGCAGCGTCCGCCGGGCGCATTCAACATCCCAATGTCGTGATGATCTACGAAAGCCGGGTGACCGAGGACGGCCAGATCTACGTGGTTATGGAATATGTCGATGGCAACAGCTTGCGAGGCGTAATAGCTGAGCGAGGCGCGCTACCTGTGGACGAGACCGTTGAGATCGCCAAACAATTATGTGCGGGCCTGGCGACCGCCCACAAACTCGGAATAGTTCATCGTGACGTTAAGCCTGACAACATAATGCTGGCCCACGACGAAGAGGGCGCCTTGATCGTCAAGGTGCTGGACTTTGGAATTGCGAGACTCCTGGAGCCCGGGACCGGTGAGGCGCAGACGAAGAGCGGCGTCATCATGGGAACTCCTTTTTATATGTCCCCGGAGCAAGCTCTGGGAAACACCGGAGATAAGATTGACTCTCGTTCAGATATTTATTCGCTCGGAATGGTTGTGTATCAAATGCTGACCGGTCGGGTGGCGTTCGAGTCCGATTCGTGGATGAGAGTGATGTACAAGCACATCAACGAGTCGCCCGTGACGCCGAGTCAGTTGAGACCCGAACTCGGCTCTTTTAAGGAAGTCGAGCAAGTCGTGTTGAAGGCCTTGGAAAAGGATCGAGAAAATCGACAACAATCAGTCACCGCGTTCGGGACCGAGTTGGAAGCTGCCTACAAGCAGTCACAGGCGGCCCTTCCCGAGGGATCGTTTGCTGGTTCTTATGACGCAACGGTCCTTACCGGCGACTCCTCCCTAGCGCCTGCGACTGCGCAAGTCGTTACAACGCCGACACGTCAGCCACAACCAGTCGCCGAAAGCACTCAGCCGGACTTGTTGCCGCCGACAACCGGGGCTGCTACGAGATTGATCTGGAGCCGCCGGAATGCAATGGCTGCCATCGCTGTTGCGTTGATAGTCGTGGCCGGGCTTGTGGGTTTTGCCACAATTCCGCGGAAGGAGCCGGTGAACGCCGCTACCTCAAGCACTACACCCTCTCTTCGACCCAGCCTTATGCCGGTCATTCAGTCATATGACTTCCCGGTCATGACAGTCAGCCCAACCGGGCAGATTGAAGGCATCAAACAAGGAGAGGCTCGATTCTACAATGAAGATCTGGGAAACGGTCTGATAATCGAGATGATGGAAATACCAGGCGGTAGCTTTCATATGGGTGCGCCATCCGAGACGCAGAATACCCCGCACCCCAATGAACGGCCGCGGCACAAGGTGACCTTACCCGGGTTTTACATGGGCTATACCGAGGTCACACAAGCGCAGTGGCTGTTGGTGAGCAAACTGCCGAAGGTCAGCCGGGAACTCGATCCCAATCCGTCTGCGTTTAAGGGCGATGCGACCATGCCTGTGCAGAACGTGTCCTGGTGGGAAGCAGTGGAATTCTGCGAGCGATTATCCATCGCAACCGGCAGGACCTATCGTCTGCCCACCGAAGCGGAATGGGAATACGCCTGCCGAGCGGGTACGGCCACGGCCTTCTGCTTTGGCCAGACCATAACCGACAAGATCGTGAATTACGACGGCAACTATCCGTACGGTGCCGGACGCAAAGGTATCACCCGAAAACAGCCTGTTACGGCAGGCAATCTGACCGCGGAGAATGCATTCGGGTTGAACAATACGCATGGGAACATGGCGGAGTGGTGTCTGGACTCCTGGCACGACAACTATGCGGGAGCGCCCGCCGACGGCAGCAGTTGGGAGGACGGCGGGAACCAGAGCCTGCGAGTGTTTCGCGGGGGCTCTTGGTATGACGGCGGCGATAACTGCCGCTCGGCTTTCCGAAACAGCTACGCTCCCGACATAAAGTTGAGCATCATCGGCTTTCGCGTCGTTATGATTCCCATTAAGTAGATCATTAATTTGCCCGCCACTCTCACTTCCGAGTTTCTACCGCCTACTCGGATCCATTGAGACTTCCCGCATTCGGCCTCGCTTTGAGTAAAACATTTGATTTGGAGTTGACAGGTGCGAATAGCTTGTGTATAAGTCTTATATAAGATTTATATACTGTCAATGGAGTGAAGAGCATGGCGAACACCAAGGTAAGGACGTATTCGGCGACGGATCGGGATATCGCCATGCTCGAAGCGATTGCCAGGTATCACGGTATGAACAAAAGCGCGACGATTGCCAGCCTCGTCCGCAAGGAATTCTGGAGAGTCTTCCCCGCCGGTACAGGTCGCATCAAGACTGATCGCGGGGCGAAGGTTGAGGAGAAATGAGCACTCAAATCGTCGCTTTGGGCCCGTCCGCGGCGGCCGTTATGGAGACGGATCGCAACGCGTTGATGGATGAAATTAGAGAACTTGCGCAGGAGCGAAACGCGATTATCCTGGCGCATAATTACCAGGCGTCCGATGTACAGGACGTGGCGGACTTCACCGGCGACAGTCTTGGGCTCGCGCTCGAGGCGCAAAAGACGAAGGCCGAGTTGATAATCTTTTGCGGCGTTCATTTCATGGCCGAGTCGGCAAAGATACTCAACCCGGAAAAGAAGGTGCTGCTGCCGAACCTGTCTGCGGGATGTTCGCTGGCCGACTCGATCACCCCTGAAAGCCTCGACCAGTGGATGCGCCGCTATCCGGGCTACGCGGTGGTCACCTACGTGAATTCGACCGCGGAAGTGAAAGCGATGAGTGACATCTGTTGCACGTCGGCGAACGCCGTGTCGGTTATTCGCAGTTTGCCAACCGGCAAAATCCTGTTCACTCCCGATCGCAACCTTGGGAACTGGGTCAAGAAACAGGTCCCCGAGAAAGAGATTGCAATATATGACGGGTGCTGCCCGACTCACGACGTGCTTCGAGGTGCAAATGTCATCAAGACGCGGGCGGCGTTTCCGGATGCTGTCGTGATTGCGCACCCCGAATGCCGTGAGGACATCATCGAGATGGCCGACGAAGTCTGCTCGACAACCGCCATGCTCGGCCGCATCGCCAAGTATCCCTCGACTAAGACTTTTATTGTCGCAACCGAAAGCGGGATCATACATCAGATGAAGAAACGCTATCCCGACCGCGAATTCGTGATGGCGGACGGCTGCATAGGCTGCCGGCTTCATTGCCCGTACATGAAAATGATTGGACTTCGGGACGTTAAGCGCTCACTGATCGAAGACAAGTTCGATATAACCATCGAGCCCGATGTTATGGAAGGGGCCCGACGGGCGCTGGAGCGCATGCTCGCGGTTCCGCGCGACAACTAGGAATCGGACGTTGGTACGTTCTTTCGCGGCTTGCAAGACCCGGCTGATATAAGAATAATCCAGACTTTCACCCTTTTTTAGTGGTCTAAGGTTTGGAACAGTATACGTCGATTGGTTCTGATATGAACAAGCTTCCGATAGCCGGGTTTTTGATTGCGACCGCTGTGGCTGCGACCTCGATTGAGATATCAGCCCAGTACCGGCCCGTTCAGCGAGGCGGCGGCAGCGGCCCTTTCCAGGTTATCGCCCAGGTTCGGCGTATCAATCGCTTTCCTCAGGGACGGCGCGGTGTCAATCGTCCGCCTTTTGGTCTTCCGCAGCCTGGTCGTAATCGGCCGCCAAATCCCAATCAAGCCAGAAAACAGCAGATGCAACAGCGTTTGCTCCAGGCGATCGGCCTTTCATCGGAGCAGCGGATGCGGATGCAGGACATCAGGCGCAGCCACGAGGACGAAATAATCGCCGCAGGCCGCCGAATACGACTCGCCCGGCAGGCGCTGGACCGCGCGATCATGAACGAGACATACAGCGAGTCAGAGGTGCGAAGGGCGACCGATGCGCTGGCGGCGGCTCAAGCTGACAAAATCCGACTGGACGCGACCGTTCGAGCCCAGGTACGCGGGGTTCTGACAACCGATCAGGTCCAGCGGTTCCATCAACTTCAGCGCGAAATGCGCCGCGAATTGAGGGAGCAACAAAGAGATCAAGAGAAGGAACAGGGCTCGCAGGGAATAGGCAATGATCCTCTGACCAGCGACGACATCCATCTGGAAGACTTGCTTCTTGCGCTCTCGTAAACCCCGGCCGACCTAAAAACGGGAAAGCGCCACCAAGACCCGAAGACACCAAGCTACACCAGGTCGATCATTGCAATATGGGCTTTGTGTTCCTTGGCGCGTTGCTCAGTAGCGATGGGTCGCCCTAGGGAAGAACGACTCCTCCGGCGTACTTCGATATGATTCGTAGCCCGATTCGTGATAGCACCGGGTAAAGCCCGTCCATCAGACTCCAACCGAGAATGTAGGCAAGATTGCCCTGAATAAAGAAAAAATGGTCCAACTCCCACGTGCCGAGAATCTCGCGCTCCGCCCATTTCACTATGAAGCTGAAGATCGCAAACAACGCGAATTGCTCCACGAGCGTTTTCTTGTAAGTCCCGGCGTATAGAAAGCTCAGACACAACCCTATCCAGATAAAGGTGTGAAAGAAATTGTTGAGCCAGGGCAGGAAGCTCATAATGCCGATGCGGTAGAATACGTAATTGCCGATGAACACGCCGAGACCCCAGCCGGCGAAGAGAATCCAAAAAGTCCGTCGAAAATTGAGTTCGACCCTGGGGTTTGCATACCTCATCACAATGAACAGGGCTCCGTAAACGGCAAGCAGAGCCAGATAGTCCCATATGCTGTTACGCGGCCCTAATATTTCATCCATAAGTTCCACCCAACTACTTGCACTCGGCGACGAACGGGACGGCATAGTGCGCAAGCGCCATCACCGTAAGCTGAGGGTTGACGCCGAGACTGCTTGGAAACACGCTCGCATCGCAGACAAACAGATTGTCGTACCCGTAAGCTTTGAACTGCGGATCTACGACGCCAAGATCAGGGTCTCCGCTTAGAACGTTGCCCCCCTGCGGGTGGCCCGTCCCTATCGTTATGTCGCTGGAGTCCTTGACCCGATCGTACAGTTCGCTGAGCTCCTCCGGGCTTCTGAACTCGTGATATTCAAATGTATTCGGTATCACGCAATCAGCGCCGTCGGCAAAGAACGCCTGCCCGGAAAGGATCAGGCCGTCCAGCAGTTTCTTTAAGTCTCCGGGCGTCGGAACGTAGTCGATCTCTCGCCCTATCAGGCCCGCCCGGCGCACCTCTCCGTTTGATTCGGTTCCAACCAGCACGCCCGCGCATGTCATCCGGTCATAGCGCAGCATATTGTTGAAATGATCCTCAAACCAACCGGGCATCGTTAGTGCCTGGGACACCGGCGGATTGAACCAGGTCTCGATCACGTAACCGCGACCAGGTGACAGCTTGAGGTAATGAGAAATCTGCAGCCCTCGATAAGCATCGATCTTCCCCCTATTGAACACCGCGGTCATGGGCGATCCCATGTTAAACGACAGATGCTTACCCGTACGGCTCCCGCCAATCGACGAACGTAGCAGCACTATGCTGGATGAAACGGCGCCCGCCGAAAGAACAAAGGTGTTTGCACGAACTTGGACACGTCTGCCGTCTTTCAAGCGGCAGACGATCGAAGTTACCTTCTTGCCGCGCGCCTTGAACCGTTCAGCCTCACACCCAGCCAGGATTCGCAGCGCGTCCTTCCCCGCGTACTCCTGGGCAAGCGGCAACACTGTGTCAAGCATCGAGAGCTTTTTGCCGAACTTGCAGCCAATGTTGCAGTAGCCACAACCAAGGCAATCATGGATGTTTGCATCTACGGTTGACAGGACGCTGGGAGGTTGATTGAGACCGAGCGCAATCACGCCCCTGTTGAAATAGTCAGCGCCTTCATTCAGGTTCTGGTTTTGGGGCTGGACTCCAATCAAACAACTCACTGCTTCAAAAGCTTCCGATATCCGTTTCTCATCTAGACAGGCATTGAGCGAGTCGGAATCGTTCCATCTGGCTAAGACCTCCTCGGGCATACGGAAACACACCGCGTTGTTGATCACCGTCGAGCCGCCAACGCAACTGCCTTGAAGTACCTGAAAACGGAAGTCGCGGCTCAACTGCAGTGCGCCGTCACCGTAGAGCCTGGTCAACATTTCAGCTTCATCTTCGCTGAATGTGAATGGAACTTCGTGATCTCCCCGCTCCAGCATCAGCACCTGTCTGCCCGCTCTCGTAAGCCCGTGGGCAAGGATTGACGCGGCGGCGCCCGATCCGATGATCGCCACATCGGCTGTCAGGGTATCCGTCGCTACATCTGACTGAGTCTGGACATAAAGCGGAAGCCGCACCGGCGGTTCCTGATTCTCGAGCTTACCGGGAGTGTCTTTGCGCTCTGAAAATGGAATATACCCGACCGAAGCATAGGTACGTTTGTCGTTGTAGTAACCAAGGTACGAAAGCTGTTTTCCCAAACGAATCATCCCCTGCACAAGCGATCTCCAGAACTCAGGCACCAGCCGGAGCGTGACATCCTGGTAGAACCGCTTTCTGAGAAAATCCAGCCGCGCCTCCGGTTCCAGGTGCGAAAGCGGAGGTCTTAAGGAAAGCATCGGATACATCTCGATGCCCAGCAGCACAAGCTTGGTTATCCACTTCGATTGGGCCTTAAAACGCGATAAATAGTCATCGACGTTTCGAGCGACTTCCTCAGCGGTGATGATTTCGGTCTTGCCCGCGACCACGACGTCCGCGAGCGCGGCTAGGGCGCGATATTCCGTCGGCGAAAGATATAGCAGTCCGTAGTGTGCCCGCTCGGCGGCGAGATAAAACCAAACCAGAAGAATGATGATAACGCCGTCCAAAATCATTGATCCCACAAGCGCTGACTCGATCGTCACCCGGATCGCTGAGGACGCAAACGGGAGCTGAAGGATCAATGCGCCGCGGACGTCACCCCACAACAGAACTGCTCCGACGGCAAGCTCCGATATCAGGTGCCCTACTATTACGAGCACAGTGAGGAGCCGATAACGGCGGACGTCGCCCGATGCAAAAAAGGCTAGCAGGCCGAGCACTGCAACTTTCACTACCGAGTTGGTTACGAATGGAAGCTGGATGAATTCGGTTTTGTTCGGCCCCACCAGCGCGGGAAGCAGATACGCCAGCACCGCGACCCCGAATACAAATGAAAGGATCCTCAACAGAACCTGGAGCCGTCGCTCCTGAGGAGTAAGCTGTTGCGCCATGGCCATAGATTTCTCCTTTCGATGTGTGACCCCCAATGGTACGGGTGGCACAACGTCTTGCAGGCCTGGTCTCTAATGTATTCCCTGCCCGGACACCCTGTGTGCGGCAGGCTACGCTAAATCCCAATCCGATGCAACGTCAAAGTAAACTACGCGCAAACGCCACCCATAGCTACATGACGCCAAACCCGCGAGCCGCTGTGCAGGAAAATGTATTGCAGCGATCGGCAGGCTGAAGAGACGACTGGCGGCGTTCTGAGTTCAAGCTTTAGCTTGCGGCGTTTCTGCGTTCTGAGTTCAAGCTTTAGCT
>JBASRM010000784.1:0-4681 GCA_049273835.1 Blastocatellia bacterium
TAAGAGAATAGAGTCTCTGATCCAGTGCCCATAATGATGCCTAACAGCCCCTCTCGACCATTTCTGCTGATACCGCCGCAAAGGAGTATCCAAGAGATGTAGACAATGGCGAGGGGAAGGTTGGTGATGCTGTGAAGGATCTTCGTAGAACCATCCGTAGACGACGGGTAGCAGGGTCAAACGCACTTTTCGAGTTTTGTGAATTGGCGGGCTGCAGGGCAAATCCTCTCAGCTCTTGGTTCTCTGGTCTGTGGATCGCCGTTTTACCCCTAGGACGTCGGATCCTTTTGTCGAGTCGCCGTCACACCGTGGATGATCGCTATGCCGATCAGACAGAGAACTCCTACCCCGATCCACTTCTGAGGCACGTGCAGCATGTTGGCGCCGATCGCCAGGCCGACAATCAATATGATATAGCCGGCGATGTAAATCCCGAATGACATTGTTGGCCCTCCAATTAGACGGAAAGCAGGCGGTCAAAGAATGAGCGATAACGACGTAGTGCTACTCGTAGATCCTCCGTCGAAACATCATCACCCTTACCCCATGCTTGTTCCAGATTTGCTCGCTCGTCGGCGAAGACCTCCGCGAGGCGTTTCATCACCGCAGCTACAAGTTCGTCGGCTAGCTTTACAGCTCCTCCGGGGTTATCGACGAACCCGGTCTGGATTGCTCCCCAGCTTGAACGGAATTTCTCGAGCGCGTCTTGCTCAAATAACGGCGGGGAGCCCTCTTCCGGTTGGCTGCCGGCAGCGGGTTGATAATCAACCGCGCCGCGCTCGCGATCGATCTCGATTTGATCAGAGATTGGCTCTCTTCTCGCGGCCGCGGCCGCAGCACCAGCCATATCCGCGCTTGTCAGTGGCTGGGTATCATTTGTTCCTGGCTTAATCAGCTTGTCTGTTCCCATTTCGAATCCCCTCTCGCCCATCTGGGCGCCTTTCTTTAAAATACGTCCGATTACTGCCGGACAGACTTCGCTGCGTGCTTCAAGCCCCTACGGCCGTCGCATGTTGCTTTTCAGGTTCTGCTACCTGCACTTCGAGCAAATCTTCAAAAAGCATGCGATAGTGAAGCAAAGCCGTTCTCAACTCATCCGTGCTTGTCTCGCCACCTGTATCGCGGAGCGCGATTTCGTGAGCGACACGATAGTTCGTAACGACTGGTGAATGATCCACTGAGATGTCAGCCGCCCGCTGCTCAAAGTCGCCCGTCGGGTAGCCGCGGGCTTTCATGACCTCAGTAACAAGTCTGTCGGCATTAGCCACCGCGGATCGCGGATCGTCAACGAATCCGGCTTGCGCCTGTTGCCACGCCCGCGCGAATAGATCGCGATTTTCGGGAGACAATGGGAACAGGTTGAATTTCTCAACCCTCTTTTCGCGTTCGTGAAGAGTCTTTTCAGCTCGCCCCCGGTCGCCTTCGACTGCGGCGAGCCTGTCATACTCGGGTCCAAACCTGGAAAGCAACCTCTCGGTCTGCTTCTTCTGCAGATACATCCAAACCGCCGCCACGATAGCCGCGATGGAAACCAATGCGGCAGCGAAAATGATAATAGTTGTTTTATCCATTATTACGCTCCTTTCCGACCAGAATGCGCCAATAACCATTGCACTGCAGTTCAATTTTGGACAACTGCGGGAATAAATCCTCGACGTAAAGGAGGTAAGAGGCTAATATCTCCACACCTTCAGCCGATAAGCCCGGATCCGTCTGCTAGGACGTTTCCTATGATATGCTCCCTGAGGATGGCTTTCCGTCCAATACAGGACAAAAGTGGATTAACAGTCACTACCTCCTAAAACCACAGAAGGGGGGCAAAGTATGATTCAAGATTATCCTGAGACGGATCTATTCAAACAACAGATGCGCGAGTCGTTGCAGCGCGAGGTTAAGAACTCGCGCGCCATCAAGATCGCGAAAAACGCAAACGTCTACACCATTGGAGAGCAAGACGAGATGGTCTACTTCATCGAGAGCGGGGAGGTAAAGCTGCTTATGCTCTCCTCTGAAGGCAGAGAATGTCTGCTTGCTATCCACGCTTCAGGAGATGTCTTCGGCGAGTTATGCCTGTCGGGGTTAGCGGGCCGCCTGGAAACTGCGACCGCAATGGAAGACACGCGATTGAAGAAGGTTCCGTGTGCAAAGTTCCTTGAACGTTTGGCGACCGACTCTCTGCTTGAAGGTTTCGTCAAGTATCTGGCCGTGCGCGTGGCCGACCAACAGGAAGTCATCGCTAATCTGGTGACGGTTGATAGCGAACAACGCTTAGGGAAGAACTTGTTGCACCTGGCAAGACAATTGGGCAAGAAAGGGCCTCGCAGCACACGGATCGAGCTGAGGATTTCACACGAAGAACTGTCGGAGATGATCGGAACAACGCGACCCCGCATCAGCGTGTTTATGCAGAGATTTAGGAACCTGAGGCTGATTGAGTACACTGAAGAACATCATCTAATCGTCAAGGAAGACAAGCTCACCGGTTACCTGGCATCGATTGCCTAGCCCTGCTGCGGGCCTTTAGCGGGTCGGCGAGAACCCGTTCCTATGATTGTCTAAGAAATCAGCGCTTGCCCAGCGAAGTTTTCATGGTTGCGGCATCCCCGACAGATTCGGCAGCCATCGAAGCGGTAAGTCTTCTCTTAATCAGCATCAGGTTCTTCCCCAGCCCCTGGCGTATCTGTGCTCCGATGACCGACCGCTTTAGACCGACAAAGAAGCCTCGCAAAGCGCCGATGCGAGAGCGATTGAGGTACAACAAATACGAGCCCGAGGTCGCCCGCTCATTTCCCTCCACAAATACAGTCAGCGCGAGCGAAGAATCGAAGTAGTGGTTGGCGTAAAGTTGCTTTGAGGCAACTAACACCTCTGTCCTGTTTCCAAGTGTTCGTTTGTAGATGGCCACATGCGTGATGCTAACCACGGGTTTCAGCCCGTACTTCTCTTTGGACCAGTAAATAAAGTCTTCTACATTTGGTGAAGTGGACTTTGGAAACTCCTCAAGGTACTTGTGGAACTCAGGCGCATAATCGGTCAGGAAGCGAGATTCTTCCAGCAAAGAGCGGTATTCGTTGGCAAGCTGAGTCCCGTTTTTCTGATCGTGATACTCAATGAGAGCGGAATTTCCAGCCTTCAGATAAGCCCTCACGTAATCCAGGAGTATCTTGCGGGCGAGGGAATTTGCCCGCGCCTCGTAGTCTGGTGTGTACAGGCTTAGTTCTTCGCGAAATCGCCCCATCATCTCACTCGAGGTCTGCATCGCGCACTGGCCAGCTTCACAATTCTTGATGGCATCCAGACAGCAGCGATCGAGCGTAAGACCGTTCAGGTCTTCCAGGCGCGGCGGATTACTGAACTTACCAATCTGAAGCACGGATGATGACTTCTTGAAGTCGACAATGTCGCGCAATCCGTGAATGAACAGTTCTGCGGACGCCTCTACGCGAACTATACCAAGAGCCGCGATTTCCCTCTTCTCTTGGGTTCTCAGCACCCTGGTGACGGGTTCCCCGTGTACCAGGCTGGCAAGATTCTCTTCTGTAACTTTGAGGCGCTCTTGTAGGAGTTCCTGAAACCAGCCCGGAAGTTCCTGCGCCCTTGTGGCATGCACGACAAACAGTAAGAGCAACGACACTACAAGTATCTGCTTGATAAATACTGCAACGCGAAGACGCTGGTAACCCTGTTTTTCTATTGTTGGCATCTCGCTTCCTCTGGCAAGAACTCTCGCGCCTGGAGCAATAATGTTAGAGCTCTGTCCGCATCTTTCCCTCACGTACGCCTTCCCGTGACTACAACTGACAATACATCCGTTCGGAATATTGTTCTGTTCAGTATTGGACCGATCGGGAAAGATTCTCACGGGCTCAGGAAAACCAGAGCCTGGTGGAAGCCGGTTGCAAAAAGGAGACCGCCATGGAAGACCCGCGCTGGAAAGGTGTTCTGTTGTGAAGGGCCCTTGAGCGTTTAACCACCGGTGCGCTAACCGCTTGCTGGCGTCGATTGCCTGGCCAGTCTGCGCACCTCCCGTAATCGAGTTTTCTTGGCGCCTGTCCAATATTGAACAGCATTGAATCCCGAACTGGAGTATTGTGGCTTCGGTTTACCAATGGGGTACGGCGTCGGCCGCAATGATATTCATCCACGGCGATTCCGTACACCGGTTGGTCATGAGTTCACGTCTTAAGTCTGTTGTTCATTACAGACTCAATCGAGAAACAGACTCAATCAAAGAAAAGGAGCAGTTATGTCAGCAAACAAACCGCAACCGCAAGAGATTCCCCAAAAGCCTGGCGTCGACGAGAAAGAGGAGAAAGGCTTTCAGAAAGACAGCAAGAATCCCATCCAGAGTGGCGAGGTCAAGCCTGACACTCCGAAGCTGGGTGAGCCAAGCGGCGAACGAAAGAACCCCTAGAAGGTTCACAGAGTGGTGGGCACGTGGGTAAGATAATGCCCACGCCCACGCCACTCTCCCCAAGAGATGTTCCGTCGCGCAAAGAGGTAAACGGATCTTCTCCATCTGGAGAGATCACCGCATCGTCGCCCGACAAACAAAGCTTAAACGCTCAATTACAGTAGGGTAGTCGATAAGCACTGAGAGATAAATCAGCGGAATCGGAAGGTAACAAGTATGATTCAACAGACTTCTCAGTCGGATCAATTCAAAGAACAGATGCAGGGG
>JBASRM010000791.1:0-10344 GCA_049273835.1 Blastocatellia bacterium
CTTCTATATGGAGCGATAATCAATCGTGTTCATCTCGCTCGTCTACAGTTGTATTGTGGCTATCCAGAACAGGCACAAGAGCTGGTAGACGAAGCTCTGATAATGGTCAAGAAGACCCGTCACCCGATCGGCCCGGCCAACACGTTCTCAATAGCTGCTTTCATCGACGTGCTGCGTAGACGACCCCAAAAGGTCCAGGAGTGGGCAGATGCCTTGACGCTGTGCGCTGAGGAACACGGGCTTCCGTATTACGCCGCCATCGGCGCGATAATGCGCGGGTGGGCTTTGATAATTCAGGGAGCCGAACCGGATACGATTGCTGTTATGCGCAACGGACTGGCTGCGTGCAGAGCAACAGGGACCGAGCAACATCGCCCCAGTTATCTTGTGCTTTTGGCCGATGCGCTGGGCGCAGCGGGACAGATAGAACAGGGGCTTGAAGCATTGAATGAGGCGATCGAGGTGGTTGCTCGGACCGGCGAGCACTTCTATGAAGCGGAGTTGTATCGGATCAAGGGCGAGTTGCTCATTAAGTCCTTCCCTCAAGCTGCCGAAGAGGCAGAATCCTGCTTTCACCGGGCCATCGATATTGCCCGGCAGCAAAGTGCGAAGCTGTTTGAGTTGCGGGCGGTGATCAGCCTGAGCTGTCTGTGGCAGCAGCAAGGAAAACGCTCTGAAGCTCGCAAGATGCTCGGTGAACTCTACGACTGGTTCACCGAAGGGTTTGAGACAGCTGACTTGAAACACGCAAGGTCGCTGCTTGAAGAGTGGTCTTGACGATTTGGACCGGTCAACATTCACTCGAAAGGATTATCCATGAAACATGTAGCGAAAGTTGCGGTGATACTGTCACTCTTCGGGGGTGGTGTCGGAGCATCCTCCTCCAACCCTACATTCCAATATGTCTCGTCCGACACCTACACCCGCTACGAATTACTCGCGCCTGAAAGTCATCAATTCAAGATCTATTACGAGGTGACCGAGACACGGCCCGGCGCCAAATATCACTTCAATGCGATCCGTGAAGGGAGCGACGCCTCGGATGAATCGGTAATCGATCTCGCTACGAGTAAGCCGCTGAAGTTCGAAATCGTCACCGGCGCTGCAGCCGCCGAGGCCTCCGGTGACAAATCCAGCCCGCAGGCTGAACGATTCAATCCGGCAAGCAAGTACATCCAGGTTCATCTCGCGCATCCCGTGCCCGCCCGCGGCGAATACAGACTCGCGATAATCAAGACCTACAAAGACGACAAGAGCTATTACTCCGAGGGCGACGCGATCGTCTTTAAGCGAGCGCTGGGTATCCCTCGTGACAGCGTCGTGCTCCCGCCGGGTTATGAGATCCTGTCATCCACGGTTGCTACGCAGGTTTTGACCCAGGGCGACGGCCGGTTGAAGCTAGCGTTTGTCAATCCCGGGAGCGGCGGTCAACTCGAAGTGACAATCAAGGCGAGTCGGTTGCCTTCTCAAGCCAGTAAGCCCGGAGGTGCGCGATGAACTCAAATCGGAGGACCATCGCCTTCGTAGCTATGACTTTAGTCATCATCGGGATTCTATTTGAATCGACTGATCGGCCTGCGCTTGGCCAGAATCCCGGGTTATCGGAACGCGCGTATCAAGACCGGGAGATACTCTACGAGCTTCAGTCTCCTGAAACTCACGCCTTCCGCATCACCCACGACTACACCGTGCGCAACGCCGGCGAGAAATACTATTTCAACGTGGTTCGCGCCGGGAGTCACGTCAAGGACCCTGAGAGCATTGACCTCGACAGCGGGGAACCTCTCAAGTGGGAGACAATCGACGGTAAAACGGCCCGCGATCGCAAGCTTTCGGTGGGAGAGGTCAAAGACGACACCGAGATAGTCGTTACATATCTTGCGCGTTCGCTGGCAGCGGGGACAACCAATCGCATTCGTCTCAAAGAAACCTATGTCGACGCGAAGAGCCTCTACCTGGAGGGAGATGAGCTGGTATGGGATCGCACCTTCGGCCGCTTGCGAAACACTGTCGTGTTGCCTCCCCGCTGGTATCTCACGGCCCTCGGTGCGCCTTCGACGATACAAACGCTTCCCGACGGTCGCGTGTCGATCTATGTTGTGAATCCGCGCAACGACGACGTGCGTGTGTATCTTCGAGCTCGCCGCCGCGCAACTCCCGCGACAAAGTAGCACACGTCCGAGGAGCTTCCCGTATTACCCACACGGGTGGTTCGATTCATACGCAGTACCTCGAGATCGCTCTTCAATCCGAGTTTCCGCTTTATCAATCCTAATTGGACGAACTTCTCTGCAAGCTGACACATCGCGTTCCGTTCAACCAATCGAAGGACAAAACATCGGGCGCGCCTCCATCGACCAGATGGTTGGGCGCGCCTTTTTATGGAGAGAACAGAATATGAAAAGAGATATGAGGAAGAGATCGATCAAGAAAGTCGTCGGCACGCTGCTCACCTCGCTGCTGCTTGTGCCCGTTGTGCCCACCTTTGGCCGCGCGAGCAATGATTTGACCAGCACGCCTGAGGAGCAGAAGTCAGTGGCGATAACAATCTACAACGTCAACCTGGGTCTTGTGCGCGACCGGCGTGACATTGCGCTCCCGCGAGGCGAAGCATCGCTCAAGTTCGGGGGTGTTGCCCAGCAAATCAACCCGGCCACAGTTCACATCAAATCATTGACGTCGCCCGATGCGTTGTCAGTAGTCGAACAAAACTACGAATATGATTTGCTTTCGCCCCAGAAGCTGCTGGACAAGTACGTTGGAAAGAAAGTCACACTCGTGTTGCGGTCATACTCAAATCAGACGGAAGTTTTGACGCCCACCGAAGCAACTCTGCTCGCAAACAACAACGGGGCCGTCTGGCAAATAGGCGAACAGATCATCATCAACCCTTCCAACATCGCAGAGATCCGCTTTCCGCAATTGCCCGAGAGTTTGATCGCCCACCCTACCTTGATGTGGCGCCTCGCAAGCGACCGGGCCGCGACTCAATCGGTCGAGGCTTCGTACCTCACCGGCGGGATCAACTGGAAGGCCGACTACGTGGTGCTGGTGAATTCAGACGAGACTCGCGCCGACGTGACTGGTTGGGTCACCATCGACAATAACAGCGGCGCTGAATATCGGAATGCCGAGCTGAAGCTGGTCGCCGGCGACGTTCATCGCGCCAAGGATCGCGACATGTATGAAGCGAAGATGCGCTCCGATGTTGCCGCTAATGCAGCGCGGGAACAGCAATTCAAAGAGGAATCATTCTTCGAATATCATCTGTACACCTTGCAGCGCCGCACGACGATCAAGAATGCGCAGCAGAAGCAGGTCAGTCTGCTCGACGCGAACGGTGTTGGCGCGAACAAACAGTTCGTCATTTACGGACAGCCATACTACTATCGCGGCTATAACAACCCGGGCGAGCCAATCAAAGAGAAGATCGGCGTCTACATCGAATTCGCGAACTCGCAGAAGAACGGTTTGGGTCAGCCGCTGCCGGCGGGGATCATTCGGCTGTACAAAGCCGACTCGGCCGGCGGGCAACAGTTCATCGGCGAAGACCGCATCGATCACACGCCGAAGGACGAGAGCGTCAAAGTGAAGGTCGGCGATGCGTTCGACATCGTTGGCGAGCGAAAGATGATGGACTACCGCGCGATCAGCTCTCGGGTCTACGAATACGCTTACCAGATCGTTATTCGGAATCACAAAAAGGAAGCGGTGACTATCACGGTAAACGAACCGATCGGCGGAGATTGGGAGATGCTCTCATCGAGTCACAAGTGGGAAAAGACCGCTGCGTTCGCGTCGCGCTTCACCGTTCCGGTGGCGGCGGACGGTTCGGCAACGCTTGCCTATCGCGTTCGTGTGAGGTGGTGAGTACGTTTGTTGAATCTTAACCGAGCCTCGCCAGTCATCGAAAGCTTGACCCTGGCGAGGCTCACTGAATCCCTGTCAATATCTGCCTGGGAGTCCACGGCTCAATCGTCACAGGCGCGCCCAATACTCGCTTTCATCCCGAGCGATGCCCATTCAGCAGAGGCTTCAGCGCCTGCCCGGTGTAAGAGCGCCTGGCGCGAGCCACTTCTTCAGGGGTCCCCTCGGCCATAACTCTTCCGCCTTCTTCACCGCCTTCCGGGCCGAGATCAATTATCCAATCCGCGCTCTTGATCACATCAAGGTTGTGCTCAACCACCAGCACCGTGTTCCCCAGCGAGACCAATTGATGAAGCACGTCGAGGAGCTTGCGTACGTCTTCAAAATGCAACCCGGTTGTGGGTTCATCCAGGATGTAAAGCGTGCGCCCGGTAGCTCGCTTCGATAACTCCTTTGCGAGCTTGATGCGCTGCGCCTCGCCCCCCGAAAGCGTCGTCGCCGACTGTCCCAGCTTTATGTAGCCCAGCCCCACATCGATCAGCGTCTGCAGCTTCACTTTTATCTGCGGAATGTTCTCTAGAAGCGGCAAGGCTTCTTCGACGGTAGTGTCCAGCAGGTTCGCAATCGAATGACCCTTGTACTGGATCGAAAGCGTCTCGCGATTGTAGCGCGCGCCTCGGCAGACATCACACAGCACATAAACGTCGGGAAGAAAATTCATCTCGATGCGCTTCAAGCCGTCACCCTGGCAAGCTTCGCAACGGCCGCCTTTGACGTTGAACGAGAACCGTCCGGGCTTGTAGCCTCGCTCTCGCGATTCGGGTAACATCGCGTACAGTTCGCGAATGGGAGTAAACACTCCGGTGTAGGTTGCGGGGTTCGAACGCGGAGTGCGTCCGATCGGCGATTGATCGATCTCGATGATTTTGTCGATGTGTTCCAGTCCGATCACCTCGCGATGCAGCCCCGGATCGGCAAGGCTGCGATAGAGCTTGCGCGCGAGGCTCCGGTAAAGAATGTCGTCCACCAGGGTCGATTTGCCCGAGCCCGAAACACCGGTGACCACTATAAACAAACTCAGCGGAAAGGTTACATTGATGTTCTTGAGGTTGTTGGCCCGCGCGCCGAGCACCGAGATGGATTTGCCGTTCGAATGGCGTCGCTCGCTCGGAACTGGGATCGACTCATCACCCGCGATGTAACGGCCTGTGAGGGAAGCTGGATTGCGTGATATGTCCTCGGGAGTACCCTGGGCGACCACGAACCCGCCGTGAGCTCCCGCGCCGGGACCCAGATCCACGACGTGATCGGCGCGGCGAATAGTCTCTTCGTCGTGCTCGACTACGAGCACCGTGTTTCCGAGATCGCGCAGGTGCTCGAGCGTTTCAAGCAGCTTGCGATTGTCGCGCGGATGAAGCCCGATCGACGGCTCATCGAGAACGTACAACACGCCCCGAAGTTGAGACCCTATCTGGGTTGCGAGGCGGATACGCTGGCCTTCGCCGCCCGAGAGCGTCGACGAGGGTCTGTCGAGCGTGATGTAGCCAAGACCGACTGTTTCGAGAAAACTCATGCGCTGTCGGATCTCGCGGAGGATTAGTCCCGCGATCTTGTCTTCTCTCGAGCTCAGCTTGATGGAGTTGAAAACCTTGACTGCTTGAGAAATGGGCAGCGCGGTGAAATCTGCAATGGCGCGGCCCGCCACACGAACGGCGAGCGAAGCGGGTTCAAGCCGCCGGCCCTGACAAGCCGGACATACGGTCGGTGAGATAAGCGCCTCGAACGCGGCGATGCCGCTCTCGCTCTTCATATCCTCCGCGCGAGCCATGAGATAAGGCACGGCGCCTTTCCAATCGGTCTTGTATTCGTAAGCACCGTAGCGCAGCGACAACCTCTCCCTTGAGCCGTAGAAGAATGCGTCCTGCGTCTTTTGCGGCAATTCCGCAAACGGTCTATCCGGCGAGCCGCCTGCTTGTCGCGCCATCGACTTCATCACGTCGCGCAGATAGTTGCTGATGTTTGTATCAGGAGGAAACGGGTCCTGATCGTTGATCGGCAACTGCGGATCAGTGACGATCTTGGCGGGGTCGATTTCAGCTCGACTTCCCAGCCCGTGACACTGGCGGCACGCGCCGTACACGCTGTTGAATGAAAACGAGCGTGGCTCGAGCGCGGGTACTGATATGCCGCACTCCGGACACGCCATCTTTTCCGAATAGAGGCGTTCCTCTCCGTCGACGATCGAAACCATCACCAGCCCGTCGGTAAGCTTCGCCGCAAGGTGCACCGAATCGTCTAGGCGCTTCTGCACGCCGTGTTTGATCAGAAGCCGGTCTACGACGACTTCGATCGTGTGATTGCGCCGCTTGTCCAACTTGATCTCTTCGTCAAGCTGCCTGATCTCGCCATCAATGCGAGCGCGATTGAAGCCTGAACGCGAAAGCTTTTCGAGCTCCTTCTTGAATTCCCCTTTGCGCCCGCGCACGATGGGGGCAAGTATCATCACCCTTTCGCCCTCGGGTAGGGTGGCCATCTGTTGGACGATTTGATCGATCGACTGACGAGAGATCGGGCGGCCGCACTTCGGGCAATGTGGTTGACCGATCGAAGAAAAGAGCAGCCGAAGATAATCGTAGACCTCGGTAACTGTGCCGACGGTCGATCTCGGGCTGCGCATCGTCGTTTTTTGCTCGATGGAAATTGCCGGAGAAAGCCCTTCTATGGAATCAACATCGGGCTTTTCAAGCTGGTCCAAAAACTGGCGCGCGTAAGCCGACAACGATTCGACGTACCGGCGCTGACCTTCGGCGTAGATGGTGTCAAAAGCCAGACTTGATTTGCCGGAACCTGAAAGACCGGTAACTACGGTCAGCCGATTGCGAGGCAGCTCGAGACTCACGTCTTTGAGATTGTGCTGTCGAGCGCCGCGAATTGTGATTTTGTCTATCGCCATCCAAACCGAGCCCGGATAGAGAAGAATCTTCGATGGTCAAGAACATTTCATTGTACAGGTCGGGCCAGGACGGGTTCAAGGTGAGGGCTTGGTAACGCTGATTATCGCGGATCAGCGCGAATCGGCGAACCGTAGGCAGCGAAGGTCAGCGGTTAATTTAGACTTAATGGGCGCGCGTCACATTGGACACCGCAGCACTTGACCGTTGATCCTCGCTCGATGTGCCGTGCCAGTTGAAAGCGCGCTACGCCGGGCTGAGCCCGGAGCATCCGAGTCCTTCTGTTTGTTTTTCAGTTTGTGTTGGTTGTCCGGAAGTGATGAAGCGACTGTAATCACTGCGTAGTCAGATGTTCACTTACGCCGTGAACGATATCGCTCACTGTTAAGAATCGCGGAATGGCATCGTCGGGGATTTTTATCCGGAATCGCTCTTCCAGTCGAAGCGCGATGTTGAGCGCATCCAGTGAGTCAGCGCCCAGGTCTTTCATCAGATGGGTGGTGGGCCCCAGTTGACCGCGATCCACGCGAAGCTCGGCGACGATAATGCTCTTGACGGCCTCTTCAATAGATTCGACAGCTTCTCTGGTCATTTTCTTTTCCTCGCGCTGATCTTCGCTTCTGCCCAGAATTTGAAGCCTGAATACTACTTCACAGGTGCACGGACAACAAGCACCGCATTGTTTCCGCCGAAGCCAAACGAATTCGAGATCGCAGTTCGGAGAGGCGTCGCGCGTCCCACCTGTCGCGCGCCCTCGGAGACATAATCCAGATCACACTGCGGATCTGGCTCTTCGTAATTTATCGTGGGCGGGATGACCTGGTTTTCAATAGCGAGCACCGTCGCTATGAACTCTATCGCCCCGGCCGCACCCATTGAGTGTCCCAGCATCGATTTGATGGAATTGACGGGAATCTCATAGGCGCGGTTGCCGAACACCCGCTTGATCGCTTCGGTCTCAGAGGCGTCGTTGAGTTTGGTCGCCGTTCCATGAGCGTTAATGTAGTCGATCTCCCCGGGGCCCACTCCGGCATCTTTCAAGGCGCGGGTCATCGCGTGGGCTTCGCCGTCCGGGTCCGGAAAGGTGATGTGCGATGCATCGGCGGTCGAACCGTATCCGATGACCTCCGCGTAAATGTGCGCTCCGCGTCGTGAGGCGGTCTCGAGGTCCTCGAGCATCACTATGCCGGCGCCTTCGGCCAGCACAAACCCGTCGCGGTTTGCGCTGAACGGCTTACATGCGCGCTCGGGTGGTTCATTCTTGGTCGAAAGAACCCGCATTTCCTTCCAGGCGTCCATCACCACCGGAGTCACCGGAGCGTCTGCGCCTCCGGCAATCATGCGATCCGCGTGACCATAGCGAATCAGGTGAAACGCCTGCCCAATGGCGTTGGCGCCTGATGAACACGCGGTAGTCACGGTAATGTTTGGTCCGCGAGTCTTGAAGCGTATCGCGATATTCGAAGATGACGCGTTGTACATCGACTTTGGTATGGCAATCGCTGACCGTCGTCCTTTTCCGTTTGAGAAGAACGCCCCACAAAACTCCTCAATCGAGCCCTGTCCGCCGAAACCAGTGCCTAGAAAGACGCCGGTGTCGTAGCCGTCCAGTTGTCCGTTTGTCAGCCCCGACTCGCGGGTCGCCATCTCAGTTGCCGCAATCGCCAATTGAGACACCCGATCGAGCCTCGACAGTTCACGTTCGTCAAAGAAGTCTTCAGGGCGAAAGTCTCTGCACACCCCGGCGATATTTGTTTTGAGGTTGGAAGTATCAAAGTCCTCGATGCGGGAAATACCGCTGCGCCCTTCGGCCAGCGCTTTCCACACACTCTCGCGCCCCACCCCGGTCGGCGCGATGATCCCAATTCCTGTTACAGCGATTCGCCTCATAACAATGACGGGTTATGCATCACGTGATCGCGGAGATTACGTCCCCTACGGATCACGCATCGGCATTTTTACTGAATCAGTTCGAGTTTCTTGCCTATTCGATACATCGCCTCGAGCAGGCGCTCGGCGTGCTCGTCGGTGTGCGTGGCCATGCAGCTTATGCGCACGAGGCTGTGAGAGACCGCGGGGGCCAGCACCGGGTTTGTGTAGATGCCCTCGCTCATTAACTCCCAGAAGAATTTGCAGACCAACACCTCGTCATCCACTACCACCGGGATGACCGGAGTGAACCCCTCGAGCAGCTTGAAGCCCAACTTCGCCAGCCCGCTCCGCAGCGACGCGCTCAAATTGCGCAGGCGGTGCCGCCGTTCCGGCTCGCGCTCGATTATTTCAATGGCCTTCAGAACCGCCGCGGCGTTCGCCGGCGCCAGAGATGCGGAATATACAAACGCGCGGCTGTGATGCTTAATGAACTCGATCACATCGTGTCTTGATGCGACGAAGCCACCGATCGATGCGAACGATTTTGAGAAGGTCCCCATGACTATGTCGACGTCCTTTTCAACACCAAAGTGCTCGGCGGTTCCCCGACCATGGTCGCCAAGGACACCGATGGCGTGCGCTTCGTCGACATAAATTCTCGCGCCGTACCTGCGTGCCAGCCGGACGATCTCCGGCAAATTGGCGGTGTCCCCTTCCATTGAGAACACACCGTCCACTACTATCAGCCTGCCTTCGTCAGGTTGGAGGCTTGCGAGCACCTTCTCGAGGTCGCTCATGTCGTTGTGGCGAAATCTGGTTGTTCGCGCGAATGACGCCAGACACCCATCCAGTATAGAAGCGTGTATGTTGCGGTCGGCGATGATGACGTCGCCCTTTTGGACTATAGTTGAAAGCGCGCCGAGGTTCGTCTGAAACCCCGTGCCGAACACCAGCGCAGCCTCCCGCTTCATGAAGCGGGCCAGCGTCTCTTCGAGCCGGACGTGCAGATCCATCGTGCCGTTCAGCATCCTTGAACCTGAACACCCGGTTCCGTACAGATCGATTGCTTCTTTTGCGGCTGCTTTTACTTCGGGATTGGTGGTGAGACCAAGGTAGTTGTTTGATCCGAACATGAGGATGCGGCGTTCGCCCATTATCACTTCGGCCTCGCCCGAATCTGCGCCACTAGAAAACTCAGTGAAATAAGGGTAAAGCCCGGCTCGCCTGAACTCGTCAGCCTTGGTAAATCCCACAGCTTTCTCGAATACGTCTTTCGTTACTGCGGGCGACCGCTGCTGCATAGTAAACCTCACTCGACTGACTTTTTGATATCACCGCAACCCCACACTACGAGGGACCCCGCCGGGTCTGTGCTCCCTGCAATGCGGAGATTATATATGAAAACGACGCGAGGGCAAGCTGAATAAGCACGCAGATGCCGCAGACTTAGGTTCAGTAGTTAGTTGTTTTAACGCGGGGTCGGGTCGGAGCCGCCGGAGGCTCCTTCCGGGGTCTACAGGTTTGCCGGCAGCGGCGACGGGACGCAGATCTGAGACGGGTAGACGCCGTTAGCCCGAGGCCTGTGGCGTGATATAAACGCGCGGAACACGGCGGCTTATGCCACAGGTCACTTCGTAGGATATGGTTCCCGTCT
>JBASRM010000793.1:0-12271 GCA_049273835.1 Blastocatellia bacterium
GATTAGGTGGTTGCGGCGGTCCCACCGCCGTTTCGGGAGATGATGTGAAGGTGTGAGTCGCTTCGACTTCGATGTTAGCCGGGAACGACACGATTCGCTCGATGAATGAGCGGGTCGTATCGAACGATCTCGCGCGCAATCGTGTCCTGGCACTGAACTCAGTAACCTCGGTGGTGAACAGGCGGGTGACATCGACCACCGGAGCGTCATCCTTGCCGAGTGCTTCAATCCAAAATGACATGATGATGGGGTTGTTATTGGCTGCCCCGACAGCCCGCGAGACCGGCAGCTTTGGATCGGCTACGACGTCGTAGGAAACGCTTCTGAGCAAGACCCGATTATTGTGGCGCTCCCATCGCACGACGTGATTGCCAGCCGCTTGTCCGCCGTAACCGACGCCGAGGGTAGTGCGGGCGATCTGGCTTACCCATAGAAAGTCTCTGCCAAGCTCACTCTTTGGAATCTCGTAATAGACTTTGTCCTTTATCCGGTGGACCGAGAAGATGCCGGTGTCTGTCTTGGCGTCCTTTGTGATCACTCTCTCGTAAGGTTTTATCTCAGGCGCGACATCGCGGCGAAAAGGGTTTTCCAGACCGGCCGGCGCCTGGGACTGAGGCTGAGGATCCTGGGGCTCGGCTTCGATGACTTCAGACCTGCTCTCATTCGAAAGCGACCCGGTCGGGACCGGCCGTTTTGGGGTTGACTGCTTACCGGCAAATGCCAGCGAAGGCGGTGTGGAAGCGAAGGCGGCCAGAAGGAGCGCAACCGTATATGCAATAAGTCTTTTCATAAGTCTTCCTCGTGTGAATATTGAAAGAGACGTTAGCCACTGGTCTTGGGAGACTGCGAAGCATATTCCTTTCGGCTCGCGTTTTCAAATGTGGATTGTTCTCTCAGTTCCAGTGACGCTTGATGGAGGCTGACCCGGTCGGTTAGCATATCGGTCAATCTTCCTCCGTTCTTCAGCAAGTACTTCCGATATGAACGAACCTGTTGTCACGCCCGAGCTCATTAAAAGCCACGGACTCACCGGAGAAGAATTCGCCCGAATAGTGGAACTCCTCGGGCGCGAGCCGAGCTACACCGAGCTCGGCATTTTCTCGGTTATGTGGTCGGAGCATTGCTCCTATAAGTCGTCGAGGGTCCACCTTCGCCGATTGCCAACCAAAGGGGACTGCGTCCTGCAAGGCCCCGGCGAAAATGCCGGCGTCGTCGATATAGGCGGCGGTCTTGCCGCCGCATTCAAGATCGAATCGCATAATCATCCTTCATTCATCGAGCCGTATCAGGGTGCAGCTACCGGTGTGGGAGGAATCCTCCGCGACGTGTTCACCATGGGCGCGCGTCCGCTTGCGGCGATGAACTCGTTGCACTTCGGTCCGCTTGCCGCCAGCGAAGACGCAACGGGTGATGAACGATCAACCGCCGCGCGGAACCGGGCGATCATGGCTGGAGTTGTAAAAGGAATCGGCGATTACGGCAACGCGTTCGGAGTGCCTACAATTGGCGGCGAAGTGCGATTTGGCGATTGCTATTCTCGCAACCCGCTCGTGAACGCATTCACGCTCGGGATCATGCGCAAGGAGCATATTTTCTATGGCCGCGCCGCGGGGGTTGGCAACCCGGTGATTTATGTCGGGGCAAAAACCGGGCGTGACGGCATACACGGCGCAACAATGGCCTCGGAAGAGTTCGGCGAAGAAGCCCAGTCGAAGCGGCCAACGGTTCAGGTTGGCGATCCATTCTTGGAGAAGTTGCTTCTCGAGGCTTGCCTCGAAGCGATGCGTGCCGGCGCGATCGTGGGTATTCAAGACATGGGCGCCGCTGGTTTGACCAGCTCATCATGCGAGATGGGTTCGCGCGCCGGTACCGGCGTTGAATTAGATGTAGAGCTTGTGCCCCAGCGCGAAACAGGGATGACGCCGTATGAAATAATGCTCTCTGAATCGCAGGAGAGAATGCTGATTGTCGCGGCGGCTGGGCGCGAGCGGGAAGTTGTCGATATCTTCAAGAAGTGGGAGCTGGACGCGATTGTGATCGGCCGCGTCACCGATGATGGCCACCTGCGAGTGAAGAAAAGCGGACAGCTCCTCGCTGATGTCCCCAACTCAGCCCTGACCGACGAGGCTCCAGTTTACCATCGGTCGGTAAGCAAACCCGACAGACCCGCGCCGCTTGAAGTCACTCAGATCGAATCTTCAGTTGAAGAGCTGGCATCGACGTTCATGCTTGTTATCACGCAGCCGCTGATAGCCGCGAAGGAATGGGTCTATCGCCAGTACGATCACATGGTGCGTACCAATACCGTCGTGTTTCCGGGATCGGATGCCGCGGTGATACGCATAAAAGAAAAGCGGCGCGGATTAGCTATGACCCTCGACTCGAACGCGCGCTACTGTCAGGTGGATCCGCGATCGGGGGCAAGGCTGGTGGTCGCGGAAGCCTGCCGGAATCTTGTGGTGAGCGGCGCGCGCCCGCTTGCGTTGACCAATTGTTTGAACTTCGGCTCACCCGAACGGCCCGCGGTTATGTGGCAATTCAGCGAGGTCATCGACGGGATGGCCGAAGCTTGCGAGGCTTTTGGAACTCCGGTCACCGGCGGAAACGTGAGCTTCTACAACGAGACCGACGGACGCGGAATAAACCCGACTCCGGTGATTGGAATGGTGGGGCTGGTGGAGGATCCCCGGCACGTCACTACCCAATGGTTCAAAGAACAGGACCGCGCAATCATACTGCTGGGGTTAACCGCCAACGATTTGGGAGCGAGCGAATACGCGATGGTGATGCTCGGCAAAATGGAGGGTATGGTTCCGCGGCTTGATCTTGGCCTCGAGCGACGTGTTCAAGAGGCTTGCTTGAAGATTATTCAGGATGGTCTCGTCGAATCGGCCCACGACTGTTCGGATGGAGGGCTTGCGGTCGCAATTGCGGAGAGCTGCTTCTCGAGCTATGGACGGAACGCGGTCGGATGTGAGGTGAACCTTGAAGGTGATTTGACTCCTGCGGCATTGTTGTTCTCCGAAACTCCCTCACGAATCCTTCTGTCGGCAGCAAACCAGAACGTGGATGAGATCTTGAGACGGGCTCAAAATCACGATGTTACCGCTAGAGTGATCGGACGAACGACCGGCCACCGACTGATCATAATGGTGAACGGCGAGCCTGTGATTGATAGCCGCGTTGCTGACGTAGAATCGGCATGGCGCGATGTCCTTCCGCAAATGCTGGAAATTCCGTCACTCCTCGCCGCCGAAGAGACTTGAACCAATTAAGAGTTGCATTAATTACAAGCAACAAATTGAGGACGTAAACGTTTTCATAGGTCCACTTCATATCGATTGTGTGAGTAAAACCCTGGGAAAACCTCTAACCAAACTGCAAATCTCCGCCGGAGGCGTCGCTTTTCGCAACAGAAAGGGGAGGATTGAGGTCGCGCTGATCTCGGTCGGTCCGGAAAACCGTTGGCAGTTGCCAAAAGGTATCGTCGATAAAGGCGAATCGACCGAACAGGCCGCGATTCGCGAAGTCCGTGAAGAAGCCGGCGTGAATACTGAAGTCATCGAGCGGATTGATAAGGTCGAATACTGGTATTTCTCGAAAGAAGAGCGGGTCCGGTTTCATAAGTTTGTTTACTTCTACCTCCTTCGCTACAAGTCTGGAAACGTGCGGGACTGTGATCACGAAGTCAACGAGGCGCGCTGGGTATACATTGAAGATGCGATCAGGCTGCTCGCTTTTGACAGTGAGAAGCGAATTGTGGAGAAGGCAAAGGAACTTCTCCAATAGCGTTGGAGCCCCCAGGACTTCTCGCACCCGTATGTGTAGCGAGTCTGGGCAAACATCATGGACCCACCCCTAGAAAGGGTGGGATGCGCGAAACCCAACGCGCACCCGCTCGTCTCCGTTTGTTCAAATGCCGGCGTCTGTTAGAATCTGGTCCGCTAATAATCCAGGAGCAATCGATGAAAAAAGCCACCCCCGAAGGCACCCGGCGATACGCACAACGAATGAAGCCTGTTGCTGCTCGAGGGCACTTTCGCGAGCGGGATGGACTGCTGATGTCTTCCATCGGCCTGGGCACATATTTGGGTCATTGGGACGAACACACGGATCGAAACTACCAGGAGGCGATCAAGCGGGCGATTGAGTTGGGTTGCAATGTCTTCGATTCGGCGATCAATTATCGATTCCAACGTAGCGAGCGATCGATAGGCGGCGCGCTCAAACAACTCTTCGACGCCGGTAAGGTTGCGCGCGACGAGATTATCGTAGCGACGAAGGGCGGATTTTTCCCATTTGAAGACGAACCGCCCCGCGACGTGCGCACCTGGGTAATCGAGAACGTCATCAACAAGGGCCTGGCGCGTGCTGAAGACCTGGCCGGCGGGTCGCATTGCATGACGCCGAGCTATCTTGAGGACCAGCTTGCCCGTAGTCTCCAGAATCTCGGCCTGGAGACTCTGGACATTTACTTTGTTCACAACCCGGAGAGTCAGCTCGAAGCGGCAACTCGCGAAGAGTTCGACCGCCGGCTGCGGGCCGCTTTTGAATTTTTAGAAAAGGCGGCGGGCGACGGTCGCATCAATAGTTATGGCACGGCCACCTGGAACGGGTATCGCCAGCCGCAGGGATCGCGCGGATATTTGTCTCTGGCGGAAGTGGTAGCGATTGCCCGTGAAGTCGCCGGAGACAAACATCACTTTCGCGTAATTCAATTGCCTTACAACCTCGCGATGCCTGAAGCGCTGACTAACGCTAACCAACTTGTCGAGGGCGAGCAGCTTTCACTATTGATGGCCGCCGATCGCCTTGGGATCACCATTATGTGCAGCGCCTCGATCTTGCAGGCGAAGTTGGCTCAAAACCTGCCTCCGTTCGTCGGGCAGGCACTGACTGGATTGAGCAGCGACGCCCAGCGAGCTATTCAGTTTGTGCGCTCGACCCCCGGCGTCACGACCGCACTTGTGGGAATGAGCCAGCGGTCGCACGTCGACGAGAATATGGCAGTGGCTGCGGTTCCTGCGGCGACGGTGGAGGAATTCTTCAGCATGTTTTCTAGCGATGAGTCCTCCATCGCCGGGTGAGCCCAGGCCGTTCATAGATGCGCATCAGGTTTTCGCACATACCCAGCGCTGATGCGTGCGGGTTTGCGCGAAAACCTGACCCAGACCACACCCTCCGGATAGGGTTGCGATCACCTACATATCGCGGTAAGTTATCCCAGCACTTATCCTTTCAGCGCTCACCTTGGGCCGGCAGGGTTTTGCACTTTCTCGATTCGCTGCTGCGTAATGTACAATAGAGCCAGAGAATAGAGTTCGGTTTGAACGGATAGGCTTCACTCTCGGCTTGGTACGAGTTTCACCATGCAGACCGATGTCCTCAAAAAGGGGAAGACCCCACCGAATCCGGAAAAGGTAATCTGGATCATGCCGCTTCCGGGGATCGCCTCACGGCTGGCGTCGGTATTGCGGGACACCGTCCGTGAGTTGAGCACCGGAACTTTGCCGTATCTTGGCGCTGCTTTGTTACCCGATCACCCCCGGGATTGGTTTCCAATCAGATTAGCGGCGCTTGTCGGTACATCGATGGCGCACCCCATCGAGACGCTTCGCGGGGCAACAATTGCCGACGCGATTGAGCAGAAGCGCAGGCGCCGCTTCATCCCAGTGTTAACCGTGTCTGCCGGTATTCATGGAGTGTTGATCGCATACCTGATCTATCTCGCGTTCTTTTCCCCGTTCGCGCACGTTCGGATGGTGAACAAGGCTTACCGCAAGTTTGACGCAAACGTGATACTCGCGCCGCTGTACTATCCGCCTCAAATATTGCGACAGGCGCCAACCGGACCGGCGATGACGCTCGAAGAAATCCGGGAGCGAGCCGAAAAGCACAAGCAGGAGTTGGCGCGGGCCAGAGAGAAAGCCGAAAAGGAAAGGAAGGAGAAGGAAGAGGCCGAGCGCAAGGCTGCTGAAGAGGCGGCCAAGGTTGCGGCTCAGAATAAACCGGCTACGCCGACCAAGTTTGGCGAGATTAACGAAGCTCCTATCAAAGATACCATCGCAAAGCTGTATGAGCTTTACCAGGCCGGCGGACTCGAGATCCCGGAGATGAAGTTCTCAGTCATGGCCGGGTTCAAAGTAGAGCCTGACGGATCACTGTCAAACATACGAATCATCAAGAAATCCAACTCGAAGATCATTGATACCAAGGCGCTCGAGATACTCTGGAACATTGGAGAATCGCATGCGCTTGGGCCGGTTTCCGATTTGTCTTCGGCGTCTATCAGCCTTGATGTGACCGAGGACCTCGCGCGCATACGGATCATGGCGTTTGCTCCGACACCCGAGATCGCCAAGGCAAAGTCGGACCTGTTGAATGTGCTCTTTTGGGCTCTGCGCATGAAAGAGAAGAGTCCGGATGTGGCCCAGCTGCTGTCTCTCATCAAAGTGAAGAGCGACGGCAAGCGCGTCGATACTGATTTGATTGTCCCCCGCGCGAAGGCGGCTGAAATGTTGCGCGCACGGTTCGAGCACCCCGGTACTCCGCCACAATGACCCGCGTCGTTCCCTATCCGTTTTAACAAGGTTGAATCCACCGTAAGCCTAGCTCATCGCTGTTTTAAGCCCTCATGTGGGCAGCGGTTTTTTCTTTGCGAAGTGGGGCGAATATCATTTTCCGCGCCTGCCTTCCAGACCATTCCGAAACATTGATGGTGAAAGGTCAGAGCCTCTGCGAGCGGAATCATTACTGTTGCCCCTTAATGACGTTGAACCTATAATACCGGTCGTCGAAACCCGCGCCCCTATTGGGGCGCGTGGTTTTCCCGGATGCCCCTTCTCATCTCATTCTGACAACCCTCATCAGGCTCCTAACGCCGGGATCGCTCGTGCCGTCAAAGCTTCGGAACTCGTCATCAGCGTCACCGATGGAAGCTAGACGCATTGCGAGGCAAAAGAAATGTCACCCAGTATTGACCAATTGTTGACAATCGCCTGTAGCAAGGGCGCGTCCGATCTACACATCAAAGCCGGAAGCTTTCCGTTTATGCGCGTCAACGGCGAGCTCCAGCCGATGGTGGAAGCTCAGCGATTGGCTGGTGAAGACTCGTTGAACATGGCCTTCTCGATAATGAACAACCGCCAGAAGCAGCGGTTCAACGAGAATTCTGAGATTGACATTGCGTATGGCGTATCGGGGCTCGGCCGCTTCCGCTGCAACATCTTTCAGCAACGAGGCACGGTCGGCATGGTGCTCAGGGTAATTCCCACCACCGTGCGCTCGACTGAGGAGCTTCGCTTGCCGCCGGTGATCGAGAAGATCGCCGATGAACACCGTGGACTGGTTCTGGTGACCGGGTCAACCGGATCGGGCAAGTCTACAACGCTCGCGGCGATGATCGATTACATGAATCGCATCCGCACCGGCCACATCGTCACCATCGAGGATCCCATCGAGTTTTTGCATCGCGACAAAAAGTCCTATGTGAACCAGCGTGAGGTCGATGTCGACACGCGGAGTTTTTCGGAAGCTTTGCGCGGTGCGCTTAGACAGGATCCCGACGTGATACTGGTCGGCGAAATGCGCGACTACGAGACCATTGAGACGGCAATCACGGCTGCCGAAACCGGCCACCTGGTTCTATCGACCCTGCACACCCTCGATGCGACTGAAACGATCAGCCGCATAGTCTCAGTGTTTCCACCCCACCAACAGCGAGCGATTCGCCTGCAGCTTGCAAGCGTGCTGAAGGCAGTGATCTCGATGCGGCTTGTCCGGGCAGCCGAGGCGATACAGGGCCGCGTTCCGGCAGTTGAGGTCATGGTAGTGACTCCGTATATTCGCGATTGCATTATCCACCCTGAGAAGACCACCTCGATACGCGAAGCAATCTCGCAGGGAACCTCGCAGTACGGAATGCAGACCTTTGATCAGTCGTTGTTTGATCTGTATTCTCGCGGGTTGATAACATTTGAAGAGGCATTGAACGGAGCAACCAATGCCGATGAATTCCGCCTGAGAGTCTCGGGCGTGAGGTCGGTGTCGGATCAGGCCCGCGAAGAGATGGAACGATCGCGAAGGCGCACCGGCGCGCTGGATGCGACCAAGCCCGAAACCAAACAATTCGTCAATTGGCTTTTAGAAGGGACAGAACAAGTAACAAGATGACCGGCCACCGGCGCCGCAAATCAGAGGTGCGCGGCGAACCCTGGCAAACTACAAGGCGTGAAGATGAAGGCGAGCGGATCGGCAACGCGGAGGCGAGCAGGAAAGTGATGAATGCCGCGCACAAGCTGCTCGCGACTCGCTCTCGCAGCGAAGGCGAGTTGCGCGATCGCCTGAGCGCAAGCTACTGGGCGGAAACTCGAATGGTAGACGATTGCATCGCGAGGCTCAAAGAACTTGGCTATGTTAATGATCGACTGTTCGCCCATTCTTACGCGAACTATCGGGTCAGTTCGAAGCCGTTGGGTCGAGCGAGGCTTGCCCGGGAGCTCGAACTCAAAAAATTTTCGCCCGACAGCATCGATGAAGCGCTCGATCTGGTTTTTGCCGAGACTCCCGAAGAAACTCTTATCGATCGAGCGATCGAGCGTAGGATTCGAACGCACGGGCGGCCGACGGATCCGGCCGGCGCAAGAAAAATGTTTGATTACCTCGCCCGACTCGGATTCGAGTACGACTTGATAATGAGAAAGCTGCGAAAGTCGAAAGACAGGTTGGCAGAGATCAATTAGTGGAGGCGTGAGTATCAGGGCGCGCGATTAAAGTCACTGATTTCAGCGCGACTGAAACGCGATTGCGATGAGAAACAGCAGGGATAGACGCGAATCAAAGCGAATAAGTTACCTTTGCGAAGTTGAGTGTCAAGGGGCTGGCCTCAGTCATCTGGCTACTCGAATTAACGACCTCAGTATGACCGGCGCATTTATTGACTCGATGACCTGCTACGCGCCGGGAGCAAGCTTGAGACTCCGATTTCACGTGATGAACGTTAGGATCGAAACCACTGCCGAGGTGCGCTACAGCATGCCGAAGGTGGGTATGGGAGTGCGCTTCCTCGACTTGAAGCCTGACCACCTCGCCGCCCTGCAAAGCCTCGTCGATGGCAAGCCGCTGAGTGTACCGCGGCCGGCCGCCAATATCGCAGCGACGGGCCAGCAGGAGCCCAACGAGTGGAACACGCCCGACATGCTCCTGGGCAACTTTGCGATAGTGAGCTTGTTTGACGTCATACAGATTATTGAGAACAACCGGCTCGGTGGCGCGCTCAATGTGCAGTCGTCCGTCGCGCGCGGCTATATCCAGTTTAACGAGGGTCAGATCGTCGGGGCGCGAGCCGGTGTCCAGGAAGGCATCCAGGCGCTCAAGCGGTTTCTGGATGTGACCGAGGGCTCGTTCGAATTCAAAAGAGCTTCCGGCAACTATCCGCGTTCAATCGACGCGAAAAACAATATGTCGCTGATGCTCGACCTGCTTCGTGTCAAAGACGAAGAAACCGGGGCCTTGCAAAACAGCGAGCAATAAAGACTATTGGACCGCCCGCTCGCGGTTGAAGTCCGGCCCACATTTGCCTTTTTCCTTTCCCCTGCCTGCGTTTGCTATAATCCAGTTTTCGAGTTTCAACAGAAAAGTGAACCGTATGACTGGACACGAGATAAGACAGAAGTTTTTGGACTACTTTGCCGCGCGCGGCCATCGCATCGTCAGAAGCTCACCCCTGTTGCCGGCGAACGATCCCACGCTGCTGTTCACCAACGCAGGGATGAACCAGTTCAAGGATGTCTTCCTTGGATTGGAGGAGCGCGATTACAAGCGCGCTGCCTCGTCGCAGAAGTGCGTGCGCGCGGGGGGCAAGCACAACGATCTGGATGAAGTCGGGCGCACCGCCAGGCATCATACCTTCTTTGAGATGCTGGGCAATTTTTCCTTCGGCGACTATTTCAAGAAGGAGGCAATCTATTTTGCATGGGACCTGCTGGTCAACGAACTAAAGCTCGATCCTGCTCGAATGTGGTTCACTGTATTCGAGGGAGATGATCAAGTCCCCGCCGATGACGAAGCCGCGCGATACTGGGAACAGGTAAGCGCGCGGCCCGACCGAATACTTCGGTTTGGCAGGAAGGACAACTTCTGGCAAATGGCTGAGACCGGGCCGTGCGGGCCAAACAGCGAAATTAACTACTACACTGGCGAGCACCCTGACGACCCGGGTTTCAATCGCGCCGAGTTTGTAAACGGACCGGGCGACACCACTGTTGAGATTTGGAACCTGGTCTTTATGCAGTACAACCGTATTGAGACTGGGCCAGGGCAGTACGCGTTGAACCCGCTTCCTGCTCCTTCGGTGGACACCGGAGCGGGGCTCGAGCGGCTTGCCGCTGTATTGCAGGGCGTAAAGTCGAATTACGATACGGACTTGATTAGGCCGATCATCGACTTCATCGTCGACCTGGCCGGCAGGGAGTACGTTTACGATTCGCCCGAAGGCATGTCGATGCGAGTGATTGCGGACCACGCGCGAGCTACCGCTTTCGCGCTTGCGGATGGCATCGCACCGGGCAATGTTGGGCGCAACTACGTGCTGCGCAAAATCATGCGCCGCGCCATCTATCACGGGGAGAAGGGACTCGGGCTCAAGCCCCCTTTTTTCCATCAAGTGACCGATTTCGTAGTTGACCTGATGGGCGAGCCGTTTCCGGAGCTAATCGCGTCGCGGCATCTTATCGAGGAGACGGTGCGCGGCGAGGAGCAGCGATTCAGCCGGATATTGATGGTTGGTGAGCCGAGGCTCGCCGAGTTGTTCGAGCGTTATGCCCCCGCTGCCCCACCCATAATCGAGCTTGCTCGAACCTACGACACTTATGGCGTGCCGAGGGATTTGATTCGAGTGGTTCTCGGACAACACGGCGTTGAGATCAGCGAAGAAGAGTTCAACGAGCAATTCGACGCCGCGCTTCGGGAGCTTCAACAGCAGGCTTCGCCGGCGATGGTCGAAAGTGGGCGCCGCTCGCGCGAGATATTCGCCCGAGTTGCCGAGCGACTGCCTCGCACTGAATTCACCGGCTATCGCGAGACCGAAACTCGAGGAGCCCGCGTGCTCGCGATTATCGCCGGCGACGAAGAACGCGATGCGTTGGCCGCGGACGAGACCGGCGAGGTGATCCTCGATCGCACTCCGTTTTACTCCGAGGCGGGAGGTCAGATCGGCGACACAGGTGTTTTCGAAGGTGATAATGTCCGCTCGGTGGTTGAAGACACTTATTCGGTGGTCACCGGCTGTAGCATTCATAAGACGAGAGTGGAGCAAGGGGAGCTGCGTGTGGGCGATCGGATCGACGTGCGCGTCGATGCCGAGCGCCGCCGCCGAATCAAAGCCAATCACACCGGCACTCATTTGCTTCATGCGGCGCTGCGTGAGGTGCTCGGTCCCCACGTAAAGCAGGCCGGCTCGCTTGTTGCGCCGGACCGTCTGCGGTTTGACTTCACTCATTACGCGCCGTTGGGAGAAGACGAGATCTCGGAAATCGAGAGGCTGGTCAACAACGAAGTTCTTCACAATCGTGCGGTCGAAACCGAGATCAAGCCGCTCGAAGAAGCGTTGAGCTCAGGCGCGATGGCGTTGTTCGGGGAGAAATACGCGTCTGACGTCCGGGTGGTCAGTGTGCCCGGTTTTTCGACCGAGCTTTGCGGGGGAACGCACGCAGCGGCCACAGGAGACATCGGTCCGCTGAAGATCATAAGCGATTCTTCGATTGCCGCGGGTGTGCGGCGAATCGAAGCCGTAACCGCTGATGCCGCGATCGCACGGTTTCAGGTTGATGAGCAGGTGATTGGCGAACTCGCTAATCGCTTCAAGGTTCCGCTGCGCGATATTCCAGCTCACGTCGACAAGCTTCAAGATCAGGTGCGTCGCTATGAACGCGAGATCGAACAGTTGAGATTGAAGATGGCACAAGCTGAATCCGCATCAGCGGCGGACAGCGCGCGAGAGATCGCGGGCATTCGCGTGGTTGCGCGTCGAGTGTCCGGCCTCGATGCAAACGGAATGCGCCAGCTTGCCGACTCGCTTTCTCAGAAGCTCAAATCCGGCGTTGTCGTTTTGGGTCAGGCAAGTGATGGAAAGGCGTCACTGGTCGCTCGTGTGACCGACGATCTGACCAAGCGACTAAACGCCGGGCAAATCGTGCGCGAGATAGCCCAGCTCATTGGTGGCAAAGGCGGCGGCCGCGCCGACATGGCGACCGGCGGCGGTGCACAAGTTGAG
>JBASRM010000797.1:0-14019 GCA_049273835.1 Blastocatellia bacterium
AAACATGACCGGTTTCGTGTCTCCAGACGAAAGGATGTCACCAAATGAATGCCTTAACGGAAATGTTGCTTCAGCAGCTTGCCGGCGGCGCGCTTTCCTCGATCAGCTCTAAGATTGGCGCCGATACGGGAACCACCAGCAAAGCGATTTCGATCGCAGTACCACTGATCATTGCAGCGCTTGCCCGAAACTCGTCAAGCCCAGCCGGCGCTGAATCTCTGAATCAGGCGATAGCCAAGGATCACGACGGCTCAATTCTGGATAACCTGGGTGGCTTTTTGAATAATATTCAGGGCGCAAATGGAGCGGGGATCCTTGGTCACGTGCTGGGCGCCGGGCGAGGCGACGTTGAGAATGGGCTCGCCCAAAGGACGGGGCTTGATCCCAGCGCCGCAAGCCAGTTGCTCGAGACCGTTGCACCGTTAGTCATGGGTGCACTCGGTAAGACTAAGCAAGAGGAAGGACTCGATGCAGCCGGCTTGTCTGCATTCCTCGACGAGCAGCATCAGGAGACGCAGGCGTCCTCTCCTGATGTGATGGGGATGTTGAGCGGTCTTCTCGATTCAAACAAAGATGGCAGCGTCCTGGATGATGTTGGCCGTATGGCGGGTAAATTCTTCACTCGATAACCAACAACCGGACTATTGGGACCTTCCCGCATCGTCCAAGAATACTCGTGATGCCATAAGGCTGAAAGGGGTAAGTATGAGTGTAGCCAAGGTAACTGAAATAACCGCCTCCTCGACTAAGAGCTTCGATGATGCAATTCGAGCCGGGATTGAGCGTGCGAACAAGACTCTTGAGAATGTGACAGGCGCATGGATTAAAGATCAGACGGTGGACGTTCAACAAGGTAAGATCTCCGAATACAAAGTACGGATGAAGATCACCTTTATCCTCAAAGAGTGAGCGCTTCAGCCCAGCGACATCGGGGGTCGACTTCGTCGGCCGAATCCTCTCGACTCCTCGAAGAGGCCCGTCACTGACGGTGTAAGACGCACCAAATGATCGCTCGACCCAAGAATGATGTGAGATCGACGTTCATCAAAGTGTCACACGCCAGCTTCCATCTGTCGGAGCACTCCCAACGGCGGCCTCACTCCGGGCGGAAACCGTGCGCGAATCGGAGAGCATAGATGAGCTTTATAAGCACACTGGCTCTTGCGATGGGATCGTCCTGGGTGTCGGGCATCAATCTGTATGCTGGAGTAGCAACGCTTGGCCTGCTCAGTCGATTCGCGCACCTGGATCTGCCCGGCGATTTGAGCGTTGTCACTAACTGGTGGGTGATCGGCGCGGCGATTGGTTTGTATGTGGTTGAGTTCTTCGCCGACAAGGTCCCCTTTGTCGATAGCGCGTGGGACGCAATTCACACGTTTATCCGAGTGCCCGCCGGCGCTGTATTGGCGGCTGCGGCTTTTGGTGACTTTGACAAGAGCGTTCAAGTTATCGCGTTTTTGCTTGGCGGGGGTCTGGCCTTAAGCTCTCACGGCACAAAGGCCGCGACACGTGCCGCAATAAATACGAGTCCGGAGCCAGTCTCGAACATCGCCGCCAGCCTCACCGAGGACGTAGTGGCGGTCGGTTCTATCACCCTTGCGCCGTTTTATCCGGTCTTTGTAATAGGGGTCGTGGCGATCGCGGTGATTGCCTCAATTATTCTGGTTCCTCGCATCGTCAGATACCTGCGCACTGTGATGTCGCGCCTTCGCAAGGTGGCAAGTCTCCGATGACGGCAAGTACTCGCTGAAGACTTTAGGTATTGGCAGAGCGTGACATCGGTTCATTGTTTTACCGGCTTAAGTGCGCGGCCAAACAGCGTCGCGCATGAGTGCGCCCTCTTCCCTCTCAGTCTTGGTTCGCGCCTCCGAGGTCACTGGGATCGGGTAGTCGTTGGTGTAGCACGCAGTGCAGTGACGATTGCCAAAGGGATCGCCGCACGCGCGAAGTAATCCTTCCAGACTCAAGTAGCCAAGACTATCGGCGTCGATGTGACGCGCGATGTCATCAACGCTCAGGTTAGCCGCGATAAGCTCATCCCGAGTCGGGGTGTCAACGCCAAAGAAACACGGCGCGATCGTCGGCGGGCAACTTATTCGCACGTGAACTTCACGCGCGCCGGCTTGCCGCACCATTTGAACAATCTTTTTTGAAGTGGTGCCGCGAACGATGGAGTCGTCTATCAGCACGACTCGGAGCCCTTCAATCAAGTCACGCACCGGGTTAAGTTTTACCTTTACTCCGAAGTGGCGGATCGACTGCTTAGGCTCGATGAACGTCCGGCCGACGTAGTGATTCCGAACCAATCCGAAGCGAAATTTCAAGCCTGACTCTGAAGCATATCCAATCGCCGCTGAAACTCCTGAGTCCGGCACCGGCACTACAATGTCCGCGTCTGCCGGATGTTCGCGCGCGAGCTGCTGGCCCATTTTGTGACGGCTCTTGTTGACCGAGCGGCCAAACACAATGGAATCGGGGCGCGAGAAATAGACGTGCTCGAAAATGCAATTGGCAGATTTGGCCTTGGGCAACGGAAACGATGAGTGAAGCCCGTCGCGATCAATAACCAGAATCTCTCCGGGCTGGACGTCTCGCAAATATGTCGCGTCGATTAGATCAAACGCGCAAGTCTCCGACGCCACCACATATGCATCGCCAAGCTGCCCGAGGCACAGGGGACGGAACCCTCGTTTGTCGCGGACGGCAATCAAGCTGTCTTTAGTCAAAAACAGCATCGAATAGGCACCTTCGATCTCGGTGAAAGTATCGACGATAGCTCCGATCAAATCGACTGCTCGCGAGCGAGCGATCTTATGAAGAACGACTTCGGTGTCCGAAGTTGACGAGAATATCGCTCCGCTCAATTCGAGCTCTTCCCTTATTTGATTTGCGTAAGGCAGATTGCCGTTGTGACACAGCGCGAGTTGACCGCGATAACCATCGACAAGAAAGGGTTGGGCTTCGCGGAGGGAAACGCTTCCGGCGGTGGAATAGCGCACGTGACCTATGCAGGCGCGCCCCGGCAAATGCGACAGCTCCTCCTGGCGGAATATTTCGCTCACGTACCCCATCCCCCGATAAGCGTGGAGACGCTCGCCATCGGAAGAGACCATCCCGGCTGATTCCTGACCCCGATGCTGCAAAGCATACAACCCGAGATAGGTGAGCCGCGCGGCATCTTCATGATTGAAGATGCCAAACACACCGCACTCGTCTTTAAACTTGTCCAGCATGTTGTTCTCTCTCAGGAGAAATAGTCTACCGGGCACATTCGCGCGTGGCAATTGAGAAAACCGTCATGCAGCGCTGTAAATGACGGAGACAACCGTCTCACCGCGAAGAACAGTTGAATCTATAAAGCATCAACTTGTGATTGACCTAACACTCACAGTTGCGCGCCTTTCGCGATTTATCAGCTTCCACTGGGGGCGACGTTTTTATTTTCAGGTTTTTAGGTTTTTTTGTTGACCTTCTTATGTAGTCATGATAGCATTCGGCCCGCTTTTTAATCCTGAAGACCGTTTCGCCGAATCGTACACTACGGAGGATCGGGCGGAGTTGGAACGGGAGGGTTGCACAACTCCAAATGGTCGTGGGTAATTGTTCGTCCCTTTTGACCACAGCGCGCATCCGCGGCTCAGAACCCTGGTGTGGCAACCAGTTAGACGTGGGAATTTAATCCACCAAGGCTATAAAAAGATCAGTTCTGATCAAGGTTGTAGTGCGCGGTCTGCTGTTTATCTCCTTGTCCTAACCTCACAAAGCGGGTCTACGACCAGTCTATTCCTTTGGAGGTGACCGCACATGTCCCTACGGCGTCACTTACCTACGCTACTGGTTGTCACTGCCATAGTCGTAATAAATCTGGTGATATTGCAAAGAAGGCATTGGCATTCGAGTGTCCCGCCTGCGAGCGCGCTCCTAAGATACGGAGAACGAATTCCCAGGCTTTCTGGACGAGCTATTTCGCAACCTGAGTCCATTGAGGTACTTGGCAATCAAACCAACCTCATTCTTTATCTTGCTGCCGGACGATTACAGAGCCGATCGGTCGAACTCGCAAAATACGGTGAGATTCTATATCGAAAACATGGCGATGCTGGCCTTCGCATAACGGCGATAATCAGGGGAAGCATACCCGACATTGATACTCTCGTTCAAAGTTCATCGATAAGGTACGACGTTATAGCCGACGCAGATGGTCATCTGGGAAAGGCGCTGGGCCTGAGCGAGGGAGCAAGCGGCGTGTTTCTCTTTGACCAGAATGGCTTATGTCGTTTTTCAACCGACCATGTCACGACGTTTGAGGATTTGCGACAGCTAGTCGCGGTGGAGTTTTTGAAGGTTGAGCCGTTTGAACAATCCGTGGCCAATGAGGGCGTTAACGCGGATGGGCGGCGACTCGTAAACTGGACTCTCTCAAATGTCAGGTCGTTGGAAACGACGACTCTCTATGGAATTCGATCGGGCCTACCCTCGTTGCTCGTCTTGTTCACTGCGGATTGTCCGGTTTGCAGCTTGGGCGAGCATCTGAAGAAACTTAAGAGACTTGCAGACCGTGGGGGAATGTTATCTTCGCGAGACGACGCGCGGGCGGACGCTGCCCTGATTTTTGACTTCAATTTTTCTCGCTCCGACGTGCTTAGCGAGCTCAACAGACTCGAGATCAAGTCGCCCGCGTATATCGCCAACGAAAAGCTCGAAGGACCCGCCTATTCCGCCTATTGGGAAACATCAAGTCCTGTACAAATAGTCCGCACCGACAGTAAAGGAAAGATACAAAGAGTATTGCCATTAGAGGCCTATGAGATTGAAGCAAGTGCATCCGCCAACAAGGCTTCGCAGCCAGCGAACAACGGTGTGACTTACGAGGAAATCTTCCGCAAGAGCGATCTGGATGTTTATGATGTTACAACGTACAACGGCAATTATTTTGTCTCAGACTTCCAACACAACCGTGTAGTAGTTCTCGACGGACATTTGAACAAAGTCAGGGAGATTGGCCGCATCGGTTCGGGCCCGGGGAAACTTATTCACCCGGCAGACATCAGTGTGGCGCAGAACGGGGATCTATACGTTGTAGACAGCGGAAATGATCGGATACAACGCTTCACCACGGATGGCGGTTACATAGGCGAGCTTAGAACAACGCTCTTTGAAGGGTTCGGTGTAGACACCCGCGGGGCGGTTTACCTGAATCAACCGGAGAAGGGGTTCCTGGTGACTGTATATTCTGCCTCTGGAGAGCAGCTTCGCTCCTTTGGCAAGCTGAAAACATTCTCCGAGGTCTACGGTCGGCAGTTTAACTCAAAGGACGAGCCCTACAGGATTGCACTGAATCGTGTCCGATTGTTCATCGATACTGAGAACAATATTTATGTAACCTTCATGCTCGCCCCGATCATTCAGAAGTACAAACTGGATGGCACCCTCTTGTTTGAACGAAGGCTCGTGGGCCCGGAAATCGATCATCTGACTCGTGTAGTGGTTACCGATACGCCGGACAAATACATCTCGTTTGCATATGACGGCCTGGAGGCGAGGGTCATTGTCTTGGATCCCGTAATCGATCCCAAGAACGGACGCATATACGTAGTGCTGGCCGACGGTTCGGTATATGTGGCCGACCAAAATGGAGAGAGAGTATCTTGTTTCCCTCCTCCCTCGGGTCAGTCACTCTTCCCTTTTATGTCCGGACTGGGGCCCGACGATGAAGTTTTAGTAGTTTCCTTGTTCAGACACTGCTATCGAATGGTGTTGCCGCGCCAAGGAGCATAGTAGCGCTCCTCACAGCTAAACAAGAGGGCGCTGTCCATGTCCTAGCCCTTTTGTTGCCGGGTTCGTGTGATGAAACAACTAGTCACGGATTTGCTGTGCCGAAGTCCGCCTGGGTTTAACGAAACAAAACCTCGCTGAATTTGAGCGTGCCTCTTCACGTTGGGCTTCAAAGGGAGGATTCCAAGCTCGTGTGAGATAGGAATCAGCCCTGACATTCAAAAGGAGGAACCAATGAAGATCAAGCGTCTATTATTGATCGTCGGTTTAGTCGTGACACTGTGTAACGTATCCTTGGGGCTGGTCTACGGCTGTACTTGCGGGGCCGGGGGATACCAATGCTGTGGGACGACGTGTACGGTCACTAAGATCGGCTGCACCTGCACTGGAGCTTGTCAGTAACTCTAAGTAGCCGATCCGCACCTCGCAGGAGGTAGCCGCGGATGGTACCTCCTGCGAGCAAAGAATCCGGCAGCTAAGTCCTTACCAGGGGAACTCGTGACGTGAAAAAGGGAATCGATGAATACTCTCCTGCGCGACATTCGGCTCAGTTTTCGCTCATTGGTTAAGAACGGGCGATTTACCATTATCGTTGTCGTCACGTTGGCGATCGGAATCGGTGCCAGCGGTGCCATTTTTTCGCTCATCCGCGCGGTTCTCCTCAATCCGCTACCGTTCAGGAACTCCGAACAACTAGTGATGATCTGGAGAAGCAATCCTTTATTTGGGCTGACACATGCGGACGTTTCGCTGTCGGAGTACCTGGATTGGCGAGAGCAGAGTCACAACTTTGAGGATATGGGTGCGTTCCAGCCGTTGAGCCTCAACATGACCGGCTATGGCGACCCGGCAAGGCTCAGGGGCTGTGCTGTGACAGCAAGTTTCTTTTCAACACTCGAGATTATTCCCGTGATCGGCCGGCTCTTCATGCCTGGAGATAATCAAGGTGGCGGAGGCAAAGTTATTCTGTTGAGCTACAGTCTATGGCAACGAGACTTTGCCGCTGCCCGCGATGTTCTCGGAAAGACGATCAGGCTCGATGACGAGGCTTACGAAGTAATCGGGGTCACCCCTCCTCACCTCAAGCTTCCAAAGAGAGAAATCGACGTGTGGTTGCCCGTAGCTTTTTCCGAAGCGAACATGAACCGCGGCTTGCAGTCCTTCAAGGTCGTTGGGCGAGTCTTACCGTCGGTCACCTTAACACAAGCACAGGTTGAGATGGATTCTATTTCCCGGATCTTGAGTGAACAGTATCCTGAAACAAGTTCGGGCGTGAAGATCAGCCTTGTTTTACTTCGCGAGGAGTTCGTGGGCAAAATCAGGTCGGTTCTTCTGACTCTCTTCGCCGCCGTCGGCATCCTACTGCTGATCGCTTGTGCCAATGCGATTAACCTGCTTCTCTTCCGTACGGTCTCCCGTGAGAGAGAATTCGCGATACGGTCCGCACTTGGGGCTACTAGTTGGAACATATTCCAACAACTGCTCGTCGAGGGCCTTTTGATTGGATTGCTGAGTGGGGGGGCTGGACTTTTGTTGGCTTCGTTGGTGATTCAACTGGTTCGGGTAACGACGATCGCGCCGGTTCCACGCATTGACGAAGTCGGTATCGACGGGTGGGATATCGTCTTCACGCTGGCAGCTTCTCTCTCAGCCGGCGCACTCTGCGCGGTATTGTCAGCCGTGCATGCCTGCAGACCGAACACAAACCACCTACTCAAAGCTCAGGGCACCGCAGCTACCAGTCGTCAGAGCACTCACGTTCGCAATTTCGTGCTGGTTTCTGAGATTGCCCTATCGCTGGTTTTGTTGATAAGCGCGACGCTGCTGGTCCGAAGTTTTTGGATTCTTTGGCATAGTGGCTCGGGACTGCGTGCTGAGGGCCTTCTTACAGCCCAGCTCTCGCTGTCCCCTCTGATGTACTCGGATACCGCTCAACAGGCGTTGTTCTCGCGGAGGGTCCTTGACGAGGTCTCGGTTCAGAACGGTGTTCTGTCAGTTAGTGTCGCTTCAAGCCTTCCGATACTCGGAGTTGAAGAGTACAGGTATGCAATTGAAGACCTGTCCCGGGATGGTTCCGAGATGATTGCGGTCAGTAGTCAAACCGTGAGCCCGGACTACTTTCGAACGATGGGGATTCCTTTGTTGGTCGGACGGCCATTCGACTATTCGGATATTGGTCCACAGCCAAAGGTCGCACTAGTGAACGAAACGATGGCTCGGCGTTATTGGCCAGGGCAGTCCGCTATCGGCAAGAGGATCAAGCTTGGGAGCATTGAAGCTGATGCCGAGTGGATCTCTATCGTGGGAGTTGCCGGCGACGTCAAGCAATCCGGGTTGGATGCACCTCCGGCACCCGAGATTTATTTGCCTTACTTTCAACAGCCTTCGCCTTTCCTGTTCCTCATCGTGCGGGCCGGCGCTGACCCATCGCGGCTCGCGTCCTCGGTCCAAAGCGCCGTCTGGTCGGTGGACAAGAATCAGCCATTAACCAATATGAAGTCTATGGAGACCATCCTTGCAGAATCTACCGCTGAGCGGCGTTTGATTATGATTATCATCAGTGCATTTGCTTTCCTCTCATTTGTTCTGACAGGGATAGGGATTTATGGGCTCATTTCATATTCCATAACTCAACGTACACACGACATAGCCGTGCGCATGGCTCTCGGTGCGCAACCCCGAGCGGTGCTTGCGCTCGTCTTACGCCAGGGGGGGTTGCTGATTCTGATAGGTACCGGTTTGGGTTCAATTACGGCGCTGATTCTAACCCGATTCATGTCCGCTTTCTTGTTCGAAGTAAGCACTAAAGACCCGTCGACTTTCTTGATTGCGGCACTGTTGTTGATTGCGGTTGGTTTGCTGGCCACCTATCTTCCGGCACGCCGCGCAACACGAATAGATCCAGTAACGGCTGTACGATACGAGTAAGCAGAATCGCCGCTACCGCGCGTCTCCATCAAATCGGTGTGACTCTGACGCTTCGAACGCCGCGGTGGGGCTGGTCGCAAGCAAAACATTCTACACAATGTCAAATATCTTCGGTGGTAAATAGTGCAGCCGATCGTCTCCGTTCTCACCGCCCTTACGTCCGCTTTCCCGACAAACGACGCGTTATGGCGTCGCATCTACGTCCGACTAAACACCAGAAAGAGGAGGAACCATGAGAAAGAAGCTTTCGTTAGTTACGCTGCTTATCGTTTCTATGACGGCGCTGACATTAATGCCGGCGCTGGCCCAACAGGATTCCAAGCCCGGGCACCCAGACGAAGACGAAAAGTTTGTTCGAATGGGCAAGAACGCGATCCCGGGTCAATACATTGTCTTGATGGATCTGGACGCGGCCGGTCCACGTGGAGATCTCTTTTCCGCGGCCAGGATGACGTCAGACCTGACCAGTGCCTACGGAGGTGCCTCCAGGAACATCTACGCGTTCGCGTTGAATGGCTTTTCGGCGGAGATGTCCGAGCAGCAGGCCAGGAGGCTAAGCCGTGACCCTCGGGTCAAACTGGTAGAGGAGGACTCAGTTATCGAGGCGACCGTCACACAGAACAACCCGCCCTGGGGTCTCGATCGCATCGGGCAGCGCGATCTCCCGCTTAACCAGATCTACTCTTATACAACGACCGGCTCGGGCGTTAATGTATATGTCATAGACACCGGAATTCGCCGCACGCATACGCAGTTCGGCGGCCGGGCGGTAGTCGGTTTCGACGCGGTTGGAGACGGACAGAACACGAATGACTGCAACGGACATGGCACCCACGTTTCCGGGACGGTCGGCGGCTCAACTTTCGGCGTAGCTAAGAGTGTTCGCCTGTTCGCCGTCCGCGTGCTGAATTGCAGCGGCTCAGGAACGAATTCGGGAGTTATCGCGGGCGTCGATTGGGTTACGGCTAACCACATCAGTCCCGCGGTTGCGAACATGAGCCTGGGCGGAGGTGCTTCCACTGCGCTTGACACCGCAGTCCGCAATTCCATTGCTTCAGGCGTGACCTATGCCATCGCCGCCGGAAACTCGAATCAGAATGCTTCTAACTCTTCGCCGGCGCGCGTCAGCGAGGCAATCACAGTGGGCTCGTCGACCATGTCCGACGCGCGGTCGTCGTTCTCGAACTTTGGCAGCGTGGTTGATGTCTTCGCACCGGGGTCGAGCATCTTATCGGCCTGGCTCAGCAGCGACACTGCGACCGCGACGTTGAGCGGGACTTCGATGGCATCGCCTCATGCGGCCGGTGTCGCCGCAAGGTTCTTGCAAAGCAACCCGGGTGCTTCGCCGGCCACCGTAAGAAACGAAATCGTCAATCAGGCCACTCTGAACCACCTGAGTGGGATACCCACAGGCACGTCCAACCGGCTGCTGTTCTGGTCAAGTTCCAGGTAGCCGCAAACAGACGCGCCGCCCGCTGCGAATGTTAGCGCACAGCGGGCGGCGCCTGAATGAACCCCCCAGAGAATCTTCCTCGGCCTTCGACCTTGCCTCAAGATCGTCACGGCTCGGCGAGTTGAATAACGTCCGCCCGCTGGCGAGCGGCAGCAAGCCAGCGATCCTCCTCGGCATTGATCTTTTCCTGTTTGAGAATCGCGATTATCCCGTCACGCACCGTTTGGTCCTCGAACGGCGGCGGCACCTGGCCGGCACCTCGAACCCTTGGCGCGAGGATCTCATCGTAGTAGCGCTTTATCTCTTGCTCGGTCACCAGGACAAACGATCGAAACCTGAAATCAACGAACCTCTCAATCAAGATTCGTTGACGTATCAGTTCATCGATCTTCTGCGGCGTCAGACCTACAGAACCGACGCGCTGCCGAAACTCCGCCTCATTACGGAAGCTCTTGATCAACTCTGTCCGCTTCTTATCGACCTCGTCCTGGGTTATTTCAGATGTAGGAATGCGAGCGGCTTCCTGCGCAATGATCCGTTCATCAATCATCACGTCCAGCTTTCGTTGAAGCACGTCGGAACCGACTGGACCCGCAGGGCTGGGCGCCCTTGGGTCCATCGCCATGCTCCACAACAAGTCAATGCGTGTGATTATTTCGTCGTTGACCAGGGTCAAGATCTGATCCACTGTTTCTTGAGAATGGGCGCGCTGCGCAGTCACTGCGATCAAGCAAATAAGAAAAACACTGCGGACTTGCCTCGCGGAAAACAGACGCGTCCTGCCGTTTACTCCGGAAGAGTGCTCGACGGAGTAGTCGCAAATAGGCTGAGAAGTCATATCCAAATTCATAATCAGAAAGTTTGGCCGATCGTGAAGTGTTTATGCGAGCTCGAAACATTATTCGGTTTGTTCAGCACAATAAACCCATAGTCGAACCGGACCGGTCCTATCGGAGTCTTTAGCCGCAACCCAATCCCGACTGACTCGGTGATGTTTCCGGGCTTCATATCCCGCACCCGGGCGAACACATTTCCGGTGTCCGAAAACACCGCGCCGCCAATAGGACCATACAATGGAAATCTCAACTCGTTGTTTATGACCAGAACCGCGTTGCCGCCGAGCGGGCTCAACACCAGAATCGGTTTCCCGTTCCCATCGGTCACCACGTTCTCGTTTGAGTCGCGCTTCGGCACAAGTATTTGGGGCCCGGCTTCCTCAAACCCGAAGCCCCGAAGGTCTCGCGCGCCGCCCGCAAAGAACCGCTCCGAAATCGGCAGGGATTGCCGGCCGCCGAGAGGCGTTGCGAGCCCCAGCCGCCCCGAGACCGAATACACAGTGTCGCGGAACCGGCGAACAGGATAAAAACGGTTATGTTCAATGAAGAATTTTACGAACTGCTCATTTCCGCCGAGAGCGCTGGCGGCGATGAAGAAGCTTCCCAGCGTTTGATTACCAGAGGTCGGATCGAACTTATTATCGCGCTTGTCTCTGATAAAACTCGGCCCGATTCTGCTTAATCGAATTGGCTGCGAGTTGCGCTGAATTTCTTCCACGGTGAAGTCTTTCGGCAAATCGAATATGCTGATGCGCTCGAAGTAGTAGCTTATGTAAACGATGAAATCCAGCGAGAAGCGCTTCTCGAGTTGGAAGTTCGCGGTGTACCGATCAGTGCGGAAGTTCTTTTCGCCGAGCCTTCTGGCGAACAGCGATACCAGCGCCGGAAACTCCGTCCCCAACGGGCGCGGATTCTGAAACGATAGTTGTCCGAAGAGCTCGTTTTGCGAAACACGTATTTGCGTACTGGCCGTATCCAGCTTGCCGAACAGGTTGTAGTAGGTGAGCTGAGTCAGTCCTCGCACACCCCCGAGGAAATTGAGCCCCGGAATCGTCTTCGTGTCGGCGGTGTTCGTCTGGTAACCAAGACCATAAACGACATCGCGGCGCTTCGCCTCAAGGAGGTTTACTGTCACATCACGCTCTTCAATCCCGTTGACGGTTTGGCCTGCGGCGTCTGAGTTGATCGTTACCGAGTTGAAAGCATTGGTTTCGTAGAGCTGTCGCTCGGTTTCCTGCAAGAGATCGGTGCGGAGCCAGTCGCCCTTCTTGAACAAATAGAAATCCCGTTCCAACCGCCCAACGTTTGTGACGGCCGCGCCCCGAGTGGTTATTCCCAAAATGCGAACACGATTACCTTCCGTTATGTTGAAAACCAGGCGTACGCGCTCCTGACCATCTATTGCGCCCAAATCAATCAAATCGAAAGCAACTTCCGCAGTCGCGAACCCGCGGCTCGTATAAGCCGCAAGCAGTTGATCGGAATCGTTGGTGACTACGCTCTCGACCAGCGGATCTCCGGCTTTGATCTCGATTCGCGCGCCAAGTTCGGAAGCCGTCATAACTTCATTGCCACGCATTCCAACGTCTTCGACATAAGTGCGAGGCCCTTGATCAACCTCAAACGTGATGATCAGGTTCTGTCCCTTTACCGATACGCCCCGGCGAACATCGACGTGATTCCTGCGATAACCGAGAGAACGTAGACGCTTCGAAATGAGGTTCGCGTCCTGGCGAAGCATGTCGTCGCTGGTGATGCCCCGGCTTCCGAAAAACGGAAGCGACGTGGACACCTTTGATTTCATTTGCTCCTCGAGCGCCCGGTGCGGGATCGCATCCACTCCTTCTATCTCGATATCGCTGAGCTTATATTGTATGCCCGGTTCGACCACGTATGTCAGGCTGATCGACGGTTGAGAGAGATCGGGGGGCCCGGGGCGCGTTACCGTGGCGAAGAAGTAACCCTTCCGCTGCGCATAATCGAGCAAACTGCGGCGCCCCTCTTCGAGGGTGAATTCGTCGATGCCGCCCTGGATGTAAAAAGGTAAAGTCTTTTGTTTTTCCTTCTCGCTTATTGATAGGCCCTCTACTTTGATCTCCACCTTTGGGCCGGACTCGAGACTGATTGTTACGGCAACTCTATTGTTGTTCGGGTCGGGTAGGGTGTCGTTGGTGATGCGGACCGCAAGATAACCTTGCTTCAAATAAGCATCCTTGATGTGATCCATCGCCTCCTGCACAAGGGCCTGGTTGAAAGCCTGCCCCTCGGCTATCTTCGGAGTCACCTTGCTCAGATCAACCTGGGCTCCTTTGACTGCAAGCTTATAGGTCGAGACTCGCGCCTGCTCGCCCGGCGAAATGTTGTAGACCACGACCGCGCGGGTGCTGGTGGAATCAAGCCGAATGTCGTAGCCGATCTTTGCTTGATAGTAGCCGCGCGCGGAGTAAAACGCCGTGAGATCCCCGAGCCCGCGGGTGACGGACCCAAGCGAGAGCCGTTCGCCCGGGTCGAGTTGATTCAGTCGCGCTCGGAGTTCGCCCGCCGGAAAGCTCGGCTGGCCTTCGAAGACGACGTTCTCGATGCGAGCCTGCGGCTTGACGATGAACCGCAGCACGACCCCGTTTGCGCCGTCGTTAGTCCCTTCGACTCGGGCACCGGAAATCAACCCGGACCGGTATAGCCTCACAATAGAATCGTGAATACGAACCGGAGAATAGTCTTGCCCCGGCGCAACATCAATCAGCGTCCTCATCTCGGAAACGTTGGCAGTGGGCGCTCCTTCGATTACCACCTCCACGCGGGTGACTCGCCGTCCCAGAAATTCACCGACTTCGCTGGCCGAAGCGAGCGGCGATAGGAAAAAGAAAAACGCAAACAGCACAGCAAAAAAAGCGAAACAAGACCGGTAGACGGAAATCCTGCGCCGTGTGTTTGCTATCCGATTGAAAACCCTTGGCGACATCCGGTCCTACAAATCCTTAAGCTGCTGGGTTCCGAGTCTCGATCCAGCGCTTGCCTTCCTAGAAC
>JBASRM010000004.1:0-2003 GCA_049273835.1 Blastocatellia bacterium
GCGCGAGGCCGGCCGATCGTCGTCGCCGGGAGCCTCTACCTCGTGGGCGAGACCATGCGCCGTCTGCGAATTCCGGCGTGGCCGTCGTCATCCTGAGTTGCGGAGCGCCGTTCCGGCGCTCAGCGACGGAACGAACTGTCACTAACGGAGGACAGTTCATTAGCAGTTTCGTACCGCGGAAAGCGCGGGCAGAGAGCTAAGGAACGCTCTTGGGACATTCGACTTAGGGCATCCTAACGGCCGGACGCCGGCAGTGTAACCGTCGGCCCAGTGGTGCGCAGTTATGCCCGCTCCTGAGTTTGGTTCCGAGCCTGTGAGATCAGAAGAGTGGTGAGGCCCGGCGACGGTCTAGATCGCCGGGCCATCCCGTTTAGCAGCTTTCTTCGTTGCGATCTCGCTCGGGCCGGCGTCCTTGACCGGGAATCAAGGAGTGGCCATGAGCAGAAAGAAGCTTAGCACGGGTGCACAGCCCACACAGAAGCAGTTGAAGGCTGCGTCAGCGGGGTCGTTGCCGGTGTTATACAGAGACATTGCCGGGGTCGACATCGGCTCACGTGAACATTACGTTGCGTTGCCTCCCGACCGTGGTCAGCCGGTGCGGGCTTTTGGCTGCTTCACCCCGGAGTTAGTGAGACTCATCGAATACTTAAAAGAGCACCGGATCCAGAAGGTGGTGATGGAATCCACCGGCGTTTTCTGGGTTCCACTGTTCGAGCTTCTGGAACAGCACGGTTTTGGAGTTGAATTGACTGACGCAAGGCATTTGAAAAATGTCTCGGGTCGAAAGAGCGATGTGCAGGATCCCGAATGGCTGCAGCGCCTGGCAAGCTTTGGGTTGCTGACGGCCGCGTTTCGGCCCAAACCGACGATCACCCCGTTACGATCGTTCTGGCGTCAGCGAGACAGCCTCGTTAAAGAAGGCGCGCGCCAGATCCAGTTAATGCAGAAAGCGATGGAGCAGATGAACGTCCAGTTGCACAAAGCCGTGGACGACATCGCCGGCCTGACCGGGCTCCGGATCATGCGAGCGATCGTATCGGGATCCCGTGACCCGCAAGAACTCGCGAGACTGCGTCACCCCTCCTGCAAACTCAGCGAAGCCGATTTCGTAGCGGCACTGACTGGTACTTACCGCCCTGAACACATCTTTGCCCTGCGACAAGCCCTGGAGGGATACGACTTTTTTCAGGCCCAGATCGAGCGATGCGACGAGACGATCCAAGCCTATATGGCAACCCTGCCCAGCCGTCCTCTAACGGAGGGGACGACCATGCCGCAGAGACGGCAGCAGAAGAGACGCAAAAACCAGCCACATTTCGATTTGCAGTCGGAGTTGGTTCGGATCAGCGGTATCGACTTGACGCGAATCGATGGCATCAACACTCTGACAGCAATGATGGTCGTTACAGAATCAGACATCGACGTCGACTGCTTTCCCAGCGAGAAGAATTTCGCTTCTTGGCTAACGCTGTCTCCAAACAACCGCAAGACGGGTGGACGGATCCGATCCACTCACACACGTAAGTCATGCAGCCGGCTCGCTGCCGCTCTCCGCATTTCAGCGCAATCATTGTGGCGATCGAAAAGCGCGCAAGGAGCCTTTCTACGTCGTCTCGCCAGCCGTAAGGAGAGGGGAGAGGCGATCACCGCGACGGCGCGAAAGCTGGCGTGTACCATCTACCGGATGCGCAAATACGGGATGGCTTACGTCGACAAAGGCGAAGCCGCGTATCAGGCGGCATACGAGGAACGCTGCCTCCGCAGCCTGCATAAACAGGCTCGGCGCTTCGGTTTCGCTCTTGTCAACACTGCATCCGGAGAGATCGTTCCTTAGCAGGACCGTCGTCGTGTCCTTCGGTCCGAAGGATCTGGTGACAGGCTGCTTGACGTCAGATTCTTCGCCGGCGCGGGTTGGACGACGCGGGCTCAGAATGACGCTTTGAGGGGATCGATGACAGAACATCGGCCGCTGGGTCGCACGGGAATGCGTGTCTCGCCCATCA
>JBASRM010000015.1:0-1988 GCA_049273835.1 Blastocatellia bacterium
GGCGCCCACGGACGGACGCCCTGCAGCTTTCACACTAGTTGAGCGGTTTGGACGCGGCACTCGCGCCGCTCTTGCTCGAGGCATCAGTTATCACTTTGACAAGAACCGACACGGGGGCGAGGCCATAAGTCCTGGTCCAGTACGCGGCCGGCTCCCTACCCACGAGCACCATCGGGCTGTGCTCGTTCTTGTCCACCACCGATGCGCCCAGCGCTTTCAATAAGCGGTCAATCTCGGGCTTGCTGCCGGTGACGAAAGTCCACCCGGGACCGGCTTTGAACTTAGCCCCGAAAGCCTTGAGCCTCTCGGGTACGTCGGTCACCGGATCGACGCTGATCGAGATCAATCTGACATCGCTGCCCACGCGTTCGCCCATCTCTTGTTGCACGCGGCGAAAAGTGGCAGCCAGCGGGGGACAAATAGTTGTGCAAGTCGTAAAGATAAAATTGATCGCGACGGTTTTATCTTTCACCAGGTCCGTAAAGAATCTAAGCTGCTTGCCGTCCTGGTCGAACACAGTCACGTCCGGTACCTGTAGTTTGAATTCCGTCTCGGGCGCTTCGGCGCTGATAGAGGACGGAGTCGAACCGGCATCGTTTTCAATCGGCCTGAGATCCATCCCGCACTTGGGACAGCTGCCTGGTTTGTCGGATTTGACATCCCGGTCCATAACGCAATAGTAACCAGAGGTCTTTTGTTTCGCTTCGACCTTTTGAGCTAGGGCTTGGCTGGCGCCGACCCCCGGGCCGATTATCAGCGCGGCGGAAAGCATCAGTGTAGCTGTGATTCTGTTCATATCCTCGCTCTTTCGCGAGGGGCTTACCCGTGGCCCCGGTTAGGCCCCTCGCACGTGCTTGCGGCATCCCTCTAGCCGCAGGCCTCTTCTTCGAACGCCCGGTCGTTTCGGTAAGAGCTAGTTCTTTACTGCTGAGCTCAGGGCCTCCTCAATAGCCGCTCTCAACGTTGCGTAGTCTCTATTTGAAACGCGGCGTCCGTTGATGAAGATCGTGGGAGTCCCGCTGACACCCGCTTTTATCCCATCCTGCAGATCACGCTGCACGCGCGCGGTGTACTTGCTGCTCTCCAACTCAGCGTCGAACTTCTTGCGGTCGAGTCCGACCTTTGTCGCGTACTCTTTCAGTTTCTCAACGCCGAGTTCTTTTTGATTCTCAAACAACACTGCCGCGTACTCCCAATACCTGCCTTGCTCGCGCGCCGCCTCCGCCGCCTCCGCCGCCTTGAATGCATTTTTGTGTCTCTCAAGCGGATAATCCCGCACCACTAGCCGCACCTTATCGGAATACTCCTGGGCCAGTTTCTCGAGGACCGGGTGAGACTGCTGGCAAGTCGGGCACTCGAAGTCAGTGAACTCGACGATGGTGACCGGCGCGTTGGCGCTCCCCTTTGACGGCTGTTCGTCGGTGGCTATCTTGAGGATCAGTGGTTCGGGCTCCTTCAAATTTATTTCAATCTTTGCTCCTTGCCTCAGTCGTTCCGCAAAAACAATCTCCGCCCTGCGTTGCTCCTTTTTTTGAAGGTAGTCGATTATTTGATCTCTTAAGATGGCCAGTTCGCCTTCGATCCTGTCCTTGTTTTCTTCGTAGAACTTCGCGGCTTCCTGATCGCCGATCTTCTTCACATTCGGCGTCAGCTCCGCGTCCACAAGCGCCTTCGCGGTCATCTTCCGCTTCTGCGCTTCCTGCCCCAGCAATACATCATTAATCCTGAGCTCCAACTCACTCTTCATCAGCGCATACACGCGCATTTGCACATCATAGATCAAAGGCTTCAGCGATTCTTCCACGTCGCCGGAGGTGATCTTCTCTCCGTTAACGATGGCCAAAACTGTTGCGCGATCTGACTCTTTCTGCGGAGCGGTCACCTTTTCCACCAGAACTTTCACATCCGCTTGGGCCCTTAGCTTATCGGCATATGCTTTGGCTGCCGACTCCTGCCGCTGGGCCTTCAGGTAATCAATTATCTGCGAT
>JBASRM010000033.1:0-11664 GCA_049273835.1 Blastocatellia bacterium
CTTCTACCTGCCACAAGCTCGCTACCACGCGCGGCGCCCCGGCGTACATAAACCCCCGAGTTAGTCCCACCAGTCCTTCCCCTTTGATCTCCTTACCCAATGCGGTTTGGCACGCGCTCAGCACCACAAGATCCGCCGACAGTCTCAGATTATACAGGTCATAGAGTCTCAGGAATCCATTCTGTGGCTCGCCCTTGGCGTCTACCAGCGATAACACCACCCCTGACAATTCAGGGTGTTCGTTATTGATGAGCCCGTGGGTCGCGAAGTGGATGATACGGTATTTGCCAAGCTCAGCACTCGTAGCCAAAGCGCGGCTGGCCGCGAAGTCAACGGCTTCCAGTTTACTGGTGCCAGGCACGAGGCGCGCGATCTCGACAGCCTCCTGCCGGCTGAAGCGTAACCTCTTGAGATCTGCCAGCCCTGAATCCGCCGCCGATCTTTTGACGTCTGCCGCTACAGAGCTTTCTTCAACCGCCGCCGCGCGGCCTTTTCCTGGTGAGGAAACTCGCGGGTCATCGCTGGAAAACACCGGATCGGCCAGCACAGCTAGTGTCTTGCCGGCCGCGGCGCGGTTGGCACTTTCTTGCCTCAGTACCGCGACTACGGATGCTGACGGCAGACTAACTATCTCGTTGTCTAATGCCAGGGGATGCGAGTCCGGAGCTTGCGGACTGGGCAATGCGGCAAACGGAACATATTGCAGAACGCCATCGCTCACGATAAGCAATCGCTTGCCCTTTAACTCCGAAGCGACCGGTCCTAACAGTATCCGACTGAGTTCGGCGGATGCTTTTGGGTACTCCGTATCGGCACGGTCCAATCGCTGCCGTCTTTGTTCGAGCGTTTCCTTCGGAACACTTTGATTGCGTGCGATCAATAGCTCGTAGACCCGTCTTGCTACCGATTCCACTTCTGCGCGTTTCGGCAGCTCAAAGCCTTTGATCGAGGTCGGGGTCACCGCCCAGAAGTAACTCTTCTCCTCGCCCAGCGAATACTCAAGCAGTAAAGTCTCGGTATCGAGAACCCGCTGTTGAATCTCTTTCAGGCCCAGTGGCACCGGCTGGGTTAACGCAGCATATCGCGGGCTTGTCTCACGAATCCTGCCTTGAATCTGCTCGTACTCGGTTGTAAGCGCATCTATCTCTCTGCTGACGGCCGTGGCTTGCTCTTCGGTGTGTTTTCCGCGGAGCAAATGCATTTGGCCGTCGGCCTTATCCGAAATCGTCTGCCGCAACGTACGCTCGCGTTCAAGCAGGGCAGGGTCAACGCCCTGGCGGATCTCGGCGCTCGCCTCGGCCAGCAACTCAAGCAGAGAGCGGGCGCGCCCCTTCTCGCTCGCCTCCAAGGCGGCGGCATCGAATCCTTCAGTAGGGTGTTGTTTGTGCCGGCGCATCAGCAGATCGATGTTGAATTCACGATACCTGGCCACGGAAGCGAAGAAGGAGGCGCGCAGTTGCTGGCTCGCGACATTTGTGCGCAGGGTTTCAACCGCGATTAGCGCGGCCCCGATGCTGTTAAGAGCCTCAACGAGATTGCCTCGGTCCCGCTCGAGGCGAGCAATGGCAGCAAGCGTCGCTGCTTCTCCGTTTCGGTCACCGACGGTACGCCGAAGGACTAGCGCCTGGTTCAAGTAGTCCAGCGCTTTCTGCTGCTCGCCTAAATCTCGATAGAGCGCGCCGATGTTATTGAGCGTCGCAGCAGTGTAAAACGCATCGCCAACGGCCGGCATACGGATGAGCGCCTTGCCATAGTAGTCGAGCGCCTTTTGCTTTTCTCCCAGGTGCTCGTAGCACTTTGCGATGTTGTTTAGGGTGATAGCCTGCCCTCGGGAATCATTCCTGGCTTGGCGAACCGCCAGCAATCGCAAGTGGATGTCGAGCGCCTTCTGATACTCTCCCAGGCTGTCATGTTCGGCGCCGATATTGTTCAGGAGGCGGGATTCATCATGCGGAAGCCCGGTTGCGCGGGAGGCTTGCAGCGACTGAGCGTAGAAATCAATCGCCTTTTGATGCTCTCCCAAAGCTCCGTAGACCCAGCCGATGTTATTGAGCACGCCGCCCTCACCCCATAGATCCCCCATTGCCTTGTAGATATCGCGCGCCTGGGCATATGAGTCCAGGGCCTTCTGATATTCGCCTACATCGCCGTAGATGAATCCCATCTCGTGAAGCGAGTAAGCGGCCATAAGCCGATCGGCCAGTGACTTCCAAAGTAATAACGCCTGTTTATATTTCTCGATGGAATCCCGCTGAGATTCCGCTGTCCTCAGATTCCGTAGGGATTTTGCATCGGTAAACGCCTTCTGGGCGGCAACCCGGCGTTCGTCTTGCGGAGCTGCCGTTCGCAATTCTTCAACCCTTACCTCGTAGCGCCCGGCGGGCGCATCAGTCGAAAAGGATCGCACTTCAAGCCGATAGCTGCCCGACGTCTCCGCAATCCACGAAATCGGCTCCGGCCCGTAGACGTCGTTCGGGTCGTCGATCTCCACCAACTTCCTGCCATCAACGCCGTAGAACGCGACGACGAGGTCGATGCCTCGTTGGTTGACGACCGCATGACTGAACTGCCCGGCGGCAAGCGTGATCCGGTAAGAATGCGTCTCACCTCCGGCAAGCAAACGTTCGACTCTCTTGCCCGGCTCAAGCGAACGGACATCATCAGCGGTTTGCGCCACGGTGCTATGCGCGTCACTGGAGTGAGGGGTCCCTGGTGTAAACCAATAACGTTGCGTGGTTGCGGTGATCGGCTGAATAAAAAGGACGAGCAAACTGAGACACAGGGCTATACCGCTCCAACTCCGCTGTCGAAAACGTCGAGGTGAAATCAAAACTGGGTCGATCAGACTACCCATAATAATTCCCCCGAGTCCTTTGGGCAGTGGTCGCCCGGCTTCGAAGACTCGGCCCCTGTTGCGAGCGAATCCTTGTGCGCTGCTTCCAATGGCTATTTACTCACTGTGTCGGACTACTTCCATTCACCCTGGAGTGTGAAAGCCGCCCAGTAATGAGGCGCTCGCCATCGGCTGTCGTTTTGCATCGAAACCTGGGCCGCCCTGAGCGCAGCCGCGGGCCGCAGCCCCTGTCCAAGCACACCTTGATAAAACCGTTTCATCAGTTCGGCCGACGCCCGATCTTCTACCTGCCACAAGCTCGCCACAACGCGAGGCGCTCCGGCGTACATGAAACCGCGCGTCAGACCAACGAGCCCTTCTCCCTTGATCTCTTTACCCAGCGCCGTCTGGCACGCGCTGAGCACCACGAGATCGGCCCCCAACTTCAGATTAAAAATTTCATATAGTCGCAGAAAGCCGTTCTGTGGCTGGCCCTTCTCATCTACTAGCGACAAGACGATACCGGATAATTCAGGGTGCTGATTATTGATCAAGCCGTGTGTCGCGAAGTGCACGATGCGATATTGGCCCAGATCGTGACTCGAAGCGGTTTCGCGACTGGCAATGAAATCGAGCGCCTCGAATCGCTTTTCTTGAGGCGCCAGCCGCGTGATCTCATCGGCCTCCTGTCTGCTGAACCGCAAGCGCATGAAACTTTCCAATCCGGATTCGGACGCCGATCTGTAAGCATCGTCTGGTGACGGTTCTCGTCCAGTTGGTGTCGGCCGGTTCCTTGCCACTGCTGCGATCCTTGGATCGTCGCTTTGAAAGACCGGATCGGCAAAGACCGCCAGGGTTTTTGAAGCTGTCTGCCGTCCTTCGTTCTCCTTTCTGAGCACTGCCAGCACGGATGCAGAGGGGAGATTGACAATCTCATGATCGAGAATCAAAGGGCGCGACCCGGCGGCCGAAGATTGGGCGTTCGCTTTGTCGATCTTGAGAACCCCCTCGCTTGTTGGATCGGGTAGTGCCGCGAAAGGTACGTACTGTAGCAAGCCTTCGCCCACTATCAACAAGCGCTGTATCGCTAACTGCGAAGCCGCGGGCCTGAGCAGCATGTTGCTCAGCGCTGTTGAAGCTGCCAGGTACTCCGCGCTACTGCGGGCAAGCCGCACTCGTCTTTGTTCCGGTGATTCGTTCGTTACTGGACGATTGCGTTCGGTTAACACGCCATAGAGACGTCTTACCGCCGATTCGACGTCCTCCCTCTTGGGCAGTTCAAAGCTGTTGATTGAGTTCCGGGTCACTGCCCACAAGAAGCTTTTTTTCTCCCCCAGCGCGTATTCAAGCAACAACGTCTCGTCGTCCAGCACGTTTGCTTGAATCGCCTTGAGGCTGAGGGGCTGAGGCTGGATAAGCGCGGAGTATCGCGGGCTTGTTTGCCGGATGCGGGCCTGGACCTGTTCGTAGTCGGTCGTAAGTGCATCGATCTCTTTCGCTGCGCTTTCAGCCGCCTCGTCGGTGTGCTTCGCGCTGAGCAAGCGAACCTGGCGATCAGCCTTATCAGCGATCGCTTGTCGCAGTTGCCGCTCCCTCTCGAGCAGTGACGAATCGACACCATGTCGAATCTCGGCGCGAGCTTCGCCAAGCAATTCAAGCAGCGAACGCGCGCGGCTTTTTTCACTCGCTTCCAGAGCCGCGGCGTCGAATCCTTCCGACGGGTGCTGCTCGTGCAGACGCAGCAAAACGTCAATGTCGAATTCATAATACTTCCGCACTGATGCCAGGAACGAAGCACGCAGTTGCTGGCTCTTGACACTGATCCTTAACGATTCGACGCCGGCGAGCGCTTCCTCAATTCGAGTCTTAGCCTCGGCCAGATTGCCCCGGTCACGCTCAAGGCTGGCGAGAAGGGCCAATATCCCCGCTTCGTTGTTTCGATCGCCTATGGCCCGGCTCATTTTGAGCGCTTCGTTGAAGTAGTCGAGGGCCTTTTGATACTCGCCTAATTCTCTATGAACGTCGCCGATGTTTCTTAGAGCGGACGCAAGCGGGCGCGGGTTGCCGATGGTTCGATGAAGTGCGATCGCCTGATTGAAATATTCAAGCGCCTTCTGCTTCTCTCCTAAGTTCCGGTAGCAACTGCCGATATTGTTGAGGGTAATGCCTTCTCCCGCCCGGTTATTCGTGGCGCGACGAAGAGGGAGCACCCGCAGATTGAGTTCAAGCGCTTTCGAAAAATCTTGCTGCTCCATATAAGTCACAGCAATGTTATTGAGAACATTTGCCTCTCGATATTTATCACCTGTGGCGCGGAAGATCGCGAGGGCTTGCCCATACGCGTCAATGGCTTTCTGATATTCGCCCAATGTGTCGTAGAGGAAGCCCATGTTGCTAAGAGTGATTCCTCGACCCTGAGCGACACCCATTTGCTCGTAAATCGCGAGCGCCCGGGTGTACAAATCGAGCGACCTTTGATAGTCGCCGAGGTCTGAGTAGATATTGCTTAAGTTGTTGAGTGTGGTCGCTTCGCCCCAACTATCCTTCAGCTCCCGTCTGATAGAAAGGGCTTGATCGCAGTAGTCAAGGGCCTTTTTATAATCGCCGATATCCTCCTGAAGCACGCAAACGTTATTGAGCACCGCAGCTTCCCGACCCCGATCTCCCAACTCGGCGAGGATCGATCGCGTTTGCTGCGCCAGATCGAGCGCCTTTCCGTAATCTCCCGTAGCCCGATAAGCCATTGACATATTATTGAGAGTGTTAGCCTCTCCGACCCGGTCAGCAATCGCCCTTCTGAGCTCAAGCGCCTGAGTAAAAAGCTCCAGCGCTTTCTTGCGGTCCCCTAATTCGTTTTCTGCCCGCCCGAGGACGTCGATCGCATAGGCCTCGATCTTGATGCCTTCACGCCGCGCTTCCGGTTCAGTCCGCCTGGCCGCGGCTTGCGCAATCGGCAACGCCCGGTTTGCGAACTCGAACGCCTTCTGCTTTTCGCTTAGATTGATATAGACGTTCGCAGTCAGATAGACGGCGCTGGCTTCCCACGCCAGGTCTTTTGCTGCCTGCCAGCGCGGAATTGACTCCTGATATTTCTCGATGGATTTTCGCCACGAGTCCGCGGTTGCCTGTCGGTCAAGAAGTATTCCTTCGGCGAGCAATCTTTCTGCGGCAACACGGGATCGATCCTGCTCGGTGGCGGTTCGCAGCTCTTTGACCTTGATCTCGTAGCTCCCCGGGGACGTGGCCTTAACTGTAGATCGCACCTCGAGCCGATAGATCGACGGAGCCTCGGCTACGAGCGAGGCCACCTCCGAGTCTCCCGCCCAAGACATGTCTGCGTCGATTATCTTCGTGCCGCCAGGTGCAAAAGCCGACACCGCTACGTTTATCCGCCGTTGATCCACAACCACCCTGGCGTACTGACCGGCGGCCAGAGTGAGTTGATAGCGATGCACTTCGCCACCGGTAAGCTTTCGCTCGATTGGCTTACCCGTTTCAAGTGTCCGAACCTCTGTCTCCTCTTTCGGTGCGGCGCCGGTTTGGATAGTACGCAGCGTCAATAAGGCGGGCTCGGCTCCTGTGTGCGGGGCTGCAATGGCAGCGGCGGAGAGGAGTAGTGTCGCCAGGAAGAGGCAGCTAGTGCGGAAATGGAAACGCGAGCACTCGGATTCTATGACTTGTCTGAGAGGCGGCAGCATGGGACCTCAACCATATCCTCCCGAGTATACAAACGTGAGGCACAGAATATACCCTAAGCGCAAGCGAATTCAAAACAAAGCGTCCTGCCATTTTTCCGGAGTAGCAACTAGAAGTGGAACTTGGAACACAATGAAGGTGTGACTTTCATAATAATCAATTCATCTGGATGCCATGAGACTTGAGCCCAACCTGTGAGCGGATTAATAAACGAAGGATGCCGGCGACTTGGTCAAGAATCTTCGATCTTCCTCCTGCTCCTTGTGGACCGGAACGCCCCATTCGAGCACGGTGGCGCACCAGGTCAGCCCCGCGCCGAACGCTCCTAATAGCAACCGAGATCCATCCGAGGGCGTGCGAGTAGTGAGCAATTCCGCGAGCGCCAGTAATACCGATGCCGCTGCCGTGTTGCCAATCCCGCCGATGTTCACCAGCCATTTCTCGGGAGCAATTCCCGTCCGGTCCTGAAGGCATTCAATGATGCGGAGATTTGCCTGGTGAACCAGTACGCAGTCGACCTCGGAGGAAGAAAGCCCGGCGAGCGAATAGGCAGCGGTCAGCATCTCGCTTCCTTTCTGCGCCGCGAATCGGAACAACTCGCGGCCGTGCATCGAGACCGCGCTTTCACCGTTCGGGATGCGAAAGAGCTCAGCGCCTGCTCCGTCCGAGCCGGCAACCCATGAGCGAAGCGAAATGCCGCACACCGGGTCGCCTTCCAGTAACAACGCCGCGGCACCGTCGCCGAACAACACCCGGGTCCGCACGTCATCCGCCGCAAGGTGACGTGTGGTCGTGTCGCTTGCGACCAGAAGAATCCGCTCGAATGTTCCAGCCGCGATCAGACTCAGCGCAGTAAGCAGACCCACCATTCCGCCCGAGCACGCTGCGTTGATGTCGAAGGCCGCAATGGGACCCAGACCGAGGCTGCTCGCGATCGCCGGAGCGCTGGGACAAAGCCGATACTCAGGTGTGAACGTCGCACAGATGAGACAGTCAGGCTGGAAAGAGGATGCGCGCGCCAGAGCCTTCTCCGCCGCCGCCACCGCGAGACTGTTTGTGGTTTCGCCCGGCGCGGCAACACATCGGGATTGTATGCCGCACCGAGATTCAATCCACTCGGCATTGACTCCCAACTGGTACGCCAGATCGTGATTCGTCACGATCCCCGAGGGATAGGCGGATCCGAAGCCGGAGATTCGAAACCTCGCCTCGCTCAGCGCTGACGTTCTCTGCCCTGCCATCTCAACGCCTCCCATATGTCTCCGGTGGCGGCGTCTTCAGATCCCAGACCACGCCACACCACGAAAACACTTTCAAGATGCAATGCGAGACATCGATTTCCCACCAGTAGAAACCCTGGCGCTCCGATGATGGAGCGTGATGATGATTGTTGTGCCATCCTTCACCAAGGGTGATAAGCGCGATCAGAAGATTGTTGCGGCTGTCATCGCGGGTTGAGAACCGTCGCGTGCCAAATATGTGCGCCAGCGAGTTGACCATGAATGTTCCGTGGTAGACGAGAACAGTACTGATAAAGAAGCCCCACACCAGCATCTGACCTGCGGACGTATGGGCCCCGGGGGCAACTATCTGAATGAATCTTCCGAGAGCCAGCAGGAAGACGGCCAGCACGACGGGCGGCAGCACGTAGAATCTGTTTAGAAGCTTGAGTTCGGGATATGAAGAGAGATCCCTGATTAACGAGTCCTCAGTCTCGTTATATTTGCGGCAGAGAAACCACCCGACGTGAGACCACCAGAATCCACGCACGCTCGGAGAGTGCACATCGTCAGCAGTATCGGAATACCGATGGTGGCTACGATGATGGGACGCCCACCACAGCGGTCCCTTCTGGGCCGCCATTGCGCCAACCCAGCCCAGCACGAATTGAAAAGTGCGGCTTGTCTTGTAACTACGGTGCGAAAAATAACGGTGGTAACCCGCCGTAATCCCGAACATGCGAACACCGTAGAGGGCGAGACAAACAACAACGGCGACCAGGCTCGCTCCGGTCCAAATGGTCAGCAGACAGGCTAGATGCATGCCGAGGAATGGCACGCTTCCCCAAAGATCGATAGTTTCGTCAACGTCATCGCGCACGAGGTAAACCTCCGTTACTTACTAATCGCTCGTCTAAACCGGCCAAACAGAGATTTCCGAGACCGGGAAAACCGACCGCTCGCAAACTTGTTGCGAGTCTCGGTGTTTGCGGGCAGTTCGAGCAGCAACCGATAGGCATTTACATCGTCGTTCGAGAAAGCGCTAACACAACCCCACAGATACAGACGGAAGCGGCGATACAAACGCTCACCCCATTTTGCTACTATCTCGTCCCGGTAGCGATCCAGGTTCTCTGCCCAGTGCCTGGTTGTGAGAAGGTAATTGCGGCGGTCATTTTTGACATAGATCAGCTCAAACGGCGTCTTTGCAATCTCGCCGAGATAATCGGTGAGTTGTAGCGGAGTTGTATTGCCGGGCCAGATATGCGAGAGCACGAATGACGAGAATGGGTACTTGGTCCGTGATGCGCACGCGTCCAGGAAGACGCGCCCCCCCGGTTTCAGCAGTTTCTGATACTGCGCTAATGTCGCGGCGTAGTCCGGAAGATGCTCGGTGACGCCGAGGTTCACGATCGCATCGTAAGGCTCCTTCGACGCGTATTCTAAAAAGTGCTCGCGAACTACCCGACACGGAAGGTTCTCCCGGGCTATCAAGTCGTTGACATACCGCTCGGACTCAGCCGAGATAGTTAGCGACGTCACCCGCACGCCGCGCTTACCGGCGTGCTCACTAAAAGCGCCCCAACCAGCCCCGATATCGAGGACTCGCCAGCCGGGCTCAATGCCGCAAGCCTCGATGGCGGTATCCAGCTTGCGGCGGATCGCTCGTTCAAGGGGCTCATCGTCGTAATCGAAGTAGCCGTGCGAGTAGCAGCGGTGTTGCCTGTCCAGAAAAAGTAAATAGAATTCGGATTCGCTGTCGTAGTGTTCGTGTATCCATTGGGTGTCGCTCTTCACCTGGCCGAACAGCAAGCTCTGTCCGTAGATCGACCATAGACGAAAGAGCGGGTGGCGGTCGGTGAGCCTGGTGCGAAGGTCAAACGCGGCCACCAGGTCGCCTTGTACGGTGATGTCACCATCCAGGTAAGCCTCGCCGATTCGCTTCTCGTCCAGTGAACTGAGCGCCGACATGCCGCGGCGGTTATGGATTGCAACCCGGAACTTGACGCGGCCCTCGCCGATGCGCAGTTCCTCGCCGCTAAGCGCCACCTCGAATGCCGTATCGGGTGGCAAGCTCGAATTCAGTGATTCCAGGATGCGTTTCAGTCTGGTAGGCGGCTCGTAACGCGCCTTGTCCGCAACAAAGGTTGACTCGAGATTCTGCATTTTCATTGTCTCCTGTCGGTTAGGTTAGTACGCCTCACGGGCGAGAGCATCGGGATCAAATGGCTAAACCTCGCTGCAACGCCTCGAGGCTGGGGCGGCAAAGTTGAGACTCGGGAAGTCCAGGTTCGCCTGGTATAGTCTTTCGCCATCTCTTCCAGATGAAGAAGTGTGCTGTGAAGCAGGTGCAGCCGGCCCATTCTTTCCTCCTGGTCAGCAGCGCGAGCGCGCGTGAACTGTTCGGTATATGGCCAGCTTTCATCCTGTTCGAGTATCTGCATTTCTTTACTCCTATGAACTACTGCCTGGCTAGCCACCGGATTACTTGCTGTTCGAGCCCGAGCGGCCCAGGTTGACCAAGATCCAGCGCCTTGGGGAAATAGACGTGCCCACCAGGTGCAACCCACGCGACGGACAGGGCGCGAGAGGCGCCGCCCAGCGACGGGATTAGGGTCTCAGCTGGCACGAGCGGATCATACTGGCTGGCGACAACAAGTGAGGGCACTTGAAGGCTGTGTAGTCTTGGCCCCACACTCTCTCGCTCGTAATAGTCTTCGGCGCTGCGAAAACCAAAGCGGGTAACTACGGTCAGCGAGTCTCGCTCGCGGCACGACCGGGCGCGTGCTACAACAGCCGGCGGTACACGAGCTCGGCCGCGTGCGGCTGTGGCAGCATAGGCCTTGTTCAGGGCGCGGAGGATATGAAGACGGTATGGCGTCCGCGCGGGACGGTCGAAGGCGATCACCGATTCATCCAAATCAAGCGGAGGACAGATAGCGGCACAAGCGCGCACTCTCGCATCAACTCGTTCGATGGCTGCTCGCAAAACGATATGGCCTCCGACGGAATAGCCAAACAGCAGAACGTGACGATACCCCGCAATCTCAGGAGCGGCAAGGGCGGCCCACAAGTCCTCTGTGATACCCCCATGAAGGATATCTTCGCCGGAGTAATCCGCGCCGCGCAGCGATAGACGCAACGAAGAGAATCCGGCCTGTGCCGCGGCGCGGGCAGCGCTTACGCAATACGGACTCGCTGCGTTACCGGACAAGCCATGCACGATCAAGACGATTGTCTCGGAGCCTGCGACCTCAGAGAGAATTCCCGTCAGTCGCACCTGTCCCATGACCGGGTCTTCTACAACGGTCCGAAACGGCCGCTCTTGAAGTCTTATTGGAAGTTGGAACAACGAGAGGATTGCTGGCACTACGGTCCAGAGATGACCGGCGACCCTATCCAATCGGCGCCCGGCAGAAAGCCCTTTAGGCCTGTGTCGCCGAACTCTTGGTGGTGTGGTACCGACTGCAGCTTTCATTTTCGCTCTCCAGAGATCCATGGCTGACGACGAACCGGAGGACCAACCCGATCGATGAGTACGTTCGGGATGGAGGCTAATGCGTCCATGTCGGTTCTCCGGTCGACGACATGCACCCGGCTAACGGGCGCTTCAAATCCATAGTGGTGAAAACAGCAAGAACGTCACACCGAACTCCTGGATTCATAGGAGCTCAAACAATGAGCCTCTCTATGCATCCCGTCGGCACGGAGCCACCGTTCGATTACCGGCTCCAGCCTGTTTCCAGCTTAGAGTGGTGAATATTCCGAAAACATCACGAGTCGATTTGGCGCGAATCATCGGCGCGTCCTTTTCGGCTGACGGCTGAAGGCTCGGGAAAGGAAACCAGAATGTCTGTAAGACAGCGACGTGGACGTTGGCCCTTCGATCTTATGATCAGGCGCTCTGTATTGATC
>JBASRM010000059.1:0-4708 GCA_049273835.1 Blastocatellia bacterium
GGCACCATGATGATGTCATTGGCCATGATCAAAACATCTTCTTTCTTCCCACTCATGATGGCGCCGATATCGACGTGCAGCTCCTCTTGCTTGCCGTTTTTTTCGTTCTCACGATAGACGACTCCCCGGTTCAGGGCGGCTTTGTAGTTCGTGCCTTGCGCGAGGGAGATGGCTTGCCGCAATGAGGTGCCTTCTTTAAGGGCGAATTCGCCCGGCGCGTTCACTTCCCCGGCGACAAAGAAGACGTCGCTGGGTGGAATGTTAATAATGTCACCAGGCTCAAGCAGCACATCCTGATCGAACCGGCCCTTGAGTAGTCCGTTAATATTGGCACTCTTGAGTTCGAATTTCGCACCTTCGTCGGGGGCTGCCTCTTGCTCCGCGTTTGCCTCATTCGCAGCGGTCAGTTTCGCGCTACCAGGTTCAGGTCGTTTCTGCTCGGGTGTTTTTACTCTGCGGATGATGTAAGCGTTGGCGCCGTGTTTTTCGCTCAAGCCTCCCGCGAGAGTTATGAGCTCGAGCATTGATGGTCGTCCCTCGATCTGAAAAACACCCGGGCTTCTCACCGAACCCTGGATGAAGAAAGAGCGACTATTGAATTCTTTCACCGAAACCACCACCTTGGGATCCTTGAGGTAGTCCCCGCGCAAGCCGTCGGCGATTATCTGCGCCAGTTCTTCGGTGGTTTTTTTCGCTGCTGTAACGCGGCCAATGTAAGGCATAAGGAAAGTGCCAGCCGCCGTAACGCGAAAAGTTCGCGACATCTCGGGAGCGTTATCAACTTGGACGTCGATCACATCATTTGGTCCAATGCGATAGTCTTCCAATGGCGAAACCAAAACCGGATTCGATCCACGGCCACCCGGCTGCACCGCGGCGCCACTCGGAGAGACGCCCGATGACTGGCCACCTGGGTTCGAGTGGCCCGTTTGCGGACCTGCGCCGCACACCGTGCAAGACGCGATCACCGTTAAGCCTATTGTTCTTAGGATTTGAGTCACGAGTTGCGAGTGAGTTCTTTCGGTTTTCATGAGATACCCCCAACAAGGCTGGTGGACGAGACACTCTCTCGTTCGAGTTTCACTGAATTACGACTCGACAGCTTTTGCGCCGAGCCTCTTTGGTCTCCGATGGCAGCACCCACGGTGGTAACTACCGCGGAGAGCAGCAAAAATAGTAGGGCGTTTGAAGGTAGTTGTAAATTAAAGTCGAACACGCTGTGAACAAGGATCGCAAAAATCCCCGATCCACAGCCAAGCGCCAGACCCGCGAAAAGCGGGTCGCCAGACCTCGTTCCGCGGCCGATAGAGCGAAAGATCGAGAATAAGAACCATAGCGCAATCAACCCGCCTGCTATGCCCGCATCAGCGACAATTTGCAAGTAGTCGTTATGTGCTTGCGGAACCCTAAGCGAGCCATCGCTCTTGGTGTAGATAGAAAATGCAGTCTCGTATGCGCCCAACCCTACACCGAGCAGTGGATTCGCGCGAATCATCGCGGCAGTGTCACGCCATACCCAACCACGGCTTGAGAAAAAGGTTTCTTTTTCCGTCGCCGCGCTGGACGCCTGGCCTTCAGTAACGCGCTTGAGGACCGGATCAGCTCCGATCCAAAATATACCCGCAGAAATCACCAGTGCTATCGCGATCACAACGGCAGCCTGCGAAGCGAACTTCCAGTGTCCACGTTTCGACGACTCCTTCGCCCGACGGGTCACACGCAAGCTCATCAAAACTAGGAACATCATCGACGCTGCGATGCTAATGATCCCGCCACGAGAAAGCGATAACACCGCAGCCAAGCCCATCATTGTCGCAGCAAACGCATAAAGAACTCTCAGCTCGGCGCTTACTGCGCGGGTGATTATCAAGGCGATGGGGATAGGGATCAGCAGTTCCATATAACCCGCGAAGTGGTTGTGGTTCGCGAAGGGCCCAAACGCCGATGTGGCCTCGGTCTGCCGAAGCCAGTAAAAGCGGCCATTCCAGGTGAAGTGCTGCACTAACCCGAATAGCGCCATCGCCAATCCGTAAATGACTAGAAACTGGCCCAGCACTAAAAGTCGTTCGCGGGTCTTAATAAAGTTCGACGCGATCAGGAACGAGAGCAGCAAAAAGATAAGTACGGTCACCGCAGAGCGTGTATAGCCAACGTTTTTTGACAGACTCATCCAGCGCCCCCCGGCATCGGTAAGCGCTACGCTTTGCAGGAGTCCCACGAATACAAGCGCACCGATTGGAAAGGCCGCCGGCGGTACCTCGAGCCGGAATCGACCGTCGGCTACAACCTTGATTGCCCAGAGTATCAAAAGGCCGACGATCAGTATTTCGAAAACGAAAACTGACCAGGGCTCGACAGCTCCATGAGCAAGCGCAGCAAACACGACCGCAATCAAGAGTCCCACAAAGATGGTCTTGCTTAAATGATCTCTCGAATCTCGAGTTCGCCGTTTACTCATTTGCCTTGTTCGGTCAACACGAAGTCATCAAACCAGACGGTACCTCGTGTCGGATTATCGTAAACGAACTTCGGAATCCGTTTGATTGTAACTACGACTGCGTGCTCGCTTTGAGGCGCCGTGAAATCGACCCCAATGCGGCGCCAGTCGCTTGATCCGGTCGCGATGGGATCAGACGTCGCGATCACGGCAGATGAAGTCTGTCCAATAACCGTAACCCGAGGACCCTCGGGTGTTTCGAGCCTCTCCGTCTTGACGTAGCAATCAAGACGGTAAACTGCACCCGGACGCACAACCAACATCTGTTTGATCTGACCATCCAGCCGGGTAGTATCACGCCCGGTGAAGTCGATCCTGAGAGATCGGCTTCCGGTGTGAGCCGCACTCAAGTCAAAAGCAGGTTCGGCATATTCATTCCGACTTATCATCCAGTCGAACTGAGCGAGGCTAGGTAGGATATCCGATTCAAAACCTCCATTCCATACCCCCGGCAGCGGATGTCCCGGCTGAGCGTAACCTCCGCTTACCAACCCAACCCAGAGTCCCCGAGCTTCCTCAAAGCGTCCATCCGAAATCAGCGAATTGATGAACGCCGGGCTGTCGCGCAAGCCTATGAGCACATTGCGGTCTATACCACCGAACACAGTTATCGCGTCCGATGCCCGCGACTGCTTCAAAAGGTACTGGGCCAACACGATCTGCGATTGCGGATCGCGCGGGGTTACAGCTTGAACCGTAGCAAGATTGCCGGCCGAAACGCGCCACAAAAGGTCGAGAGATCCTAATAGCAACTGAGGATTCGAGGAATTCGCCGCTCGAAATTCGACAACCGACTTTCCCAGCTTACCCTCTCTTAGCAGTAAGTTGGCGAGTCTCCAGTGCACCTCAGTGTAGTTTGGCGCCAGGGCTATGCCTTCCAGCAAAGACCGCTCGGCGGCGGCGCGATCTCCGCGGGCTTCTTCGACGGTTGCCAATAGAAGCCGATGCCGATAGTCCCACGGCGATAAATCAACTGCTCGCCTTGCGAGGTTCTCGACGCTCGTGATATCACGCTCAGCTTCTCGCATCTGCGCCTCGGCAAGTCGAGCGTTGAGAAGCGCTGAGTTCGGGAGATAGTCGATTCCCGCAGCCAGCAATTCTTTACTTACAGCCGCTCGCTGGTCAGTTAGCATCCCGGCTGCGCAGTTAGTTACTGCCGCATATGTCAGCGGAGCGCACACCGCCAAAAAGGCGATAATTGCAATTGCTCTTGCTGGAAAGTTGTTTAACTTGAGTTCGATCACGACTATTTTCGGAAGGAGATGCCCAGGTTTGATCCTTCATCCTGGACAGTCCGGTAACCATTAACCTTAAACCCGTGAGGGAAGACGCAACGCGCCGAGTTTGTTTTCTACCTATCTGCTGAGACAGCGACTACCACTTGACCACCGGCAGCTCTGCCAGCGCTAAAGCCTTCGCGGGGCGTACCCACTCAAATTAAAAATGCCGTTTTATTCCTAAGGTTGTCTCTCAACCGAGAAGAGAGGCTGCAACATGTCATTCTGGCGGGAGGTCGCGTGGCTAAGGCGTACTGCCTCAGTGTGATTCCCGAGTGGGCGCCTAGTTTCTCGCGCTCAATCGCCGAGTCAGGTACCCACGTGAGCTGTAAGTGAACCTCTCTCATTGCTTAGTTGGCTCGCAGAGTCGAGGAAGCCGATCTAGTTTCTTCGAAAAATCACCCCTCTACATCTTCATTGGGCTCCGGCGTAATCGAGTCCGGCGATCGTTAGCGGGAAGGGGGAGATCACTCGGATAGGTAGTATCGCTCCGGCTATAAAACCTCGACATCCAGATTTCTTAGTGTGCTGCCTCTCACAGAGACAGACATAAACGCCGTCCTACGTAACGCTGGTCGAGAGGATATTTCATCCGCAAACCATTGTCAATCCCTTGGATAGGTGTTTTTTTGCCTGACGCCAGGCCTCAAAAGCGACTCTGTTCGAGAAGCGCACGTTCGAGACCGATCATCACCCTCTGGAAATCAAAAGGTCTAATGGCATGGCAACTCCAGACCGACACCGTGTCCTTTGTTTGTCCAAGAGGCGTTCGGCCTCCTAGTAAGGAAATCCACAGCTTGTAACGAAGCGGAACGCAGTGAAACACGAGAATCCCTCTCGGATCACTAATTCGGGCCGGTCAGGTCATCCTGCTCGAAAGGCAATTGAGTTCGGCAGTCTAAGGGTCGGCGTTTTTTCAGTTCCTATGACGGGG
>JBASRM010000064.1:0-5830 GCA_049273835.1 Blastocatellia bacterium
AATGCTGCGGGCGTCAGCCCGTAGTAGCTTGCTTTCAACCTAATACGCGGCAACCACCGACCCAATGCTGAAATGTACCGTTCACTGCCCACTCTGCCGATGACTCACGCAGCCTGGACAGTCTGGGTTACAGCCATTCTCTAACGTCCCTCTCTCCTCGGTCTGCCGCGAGGGCGGTTCCTTTTGCTGGTCATCTGTTGGAACTGCTCCCACTGTTCCGCAGTGAGCACAGCCTGCAGCCGCTCGTCGGTGTTCTTGCGCACCTCGCGAAACTTAGGCTCAGACTCCTTACGCAACTCGGTCAATTGCTTTCGCGCGTCTTCAAATATTTCCCTGACTTGAACCCTCTGATCGTCGCTTAGATCGAGCTTGTCGAGCATCTGTTCGAATCCGCCGCGACCGCCTGCACGCGAGGACGACCATTGCGGCGCGCGATAAATGTTCATCGCCAGCCCGCCGGCAATAGCACCGATGAGAAAGACTGTTATGGTCGCCAGACGAACCTGCCATTTACTTCTAGCCTTACTGTCCATCACCGTCCTCCAGATCGTAGATGGTAGCCACGACTTGATCGGTAGCCAGCTCGTCATCGTCGGGATCGCCTCGCTCCAACATTACATACTCAGGCGAAAAAAGACTCTGGCTGGCGGCAACCGTCTGCGAATCGGGGCGTTGCCACGATAGAGTCATGCCCGCCAGGATCACTACGAGAACAACCATCGCCGATACCAGCGCACCCGCGGCTCTCCACATCCTCACCAGCGCCGGGACTTCTGGCGAGAGCCCTCGCTCTCTGACCGACGCCATGACTCGTGTCTTGAAGAAAGGTCCAACGTCGATTGCTTCAGCGGTACGCGCCTTTATCAGAGAAGCAGCCACCCGCGCCGCCGAATAAGCCGAGTTGCATTCATCGCAACCCCCAATGTGCGATTCGGCAGTGGCCAACTCGTCAGGTTTGAGGCTATCAAAGGCGTTCTCTTCCAGCATCTTGATGATGTGAGTATCTCGCATAGCGCTACCTGCCTTTCTCGTCAGCATCGGTTCGTTTGCGCGCGAGCAGTGCCTCAACCGCTTTCCGCATCCTGCGGCGCGCGCGAAATGCTTTCACTTTTACGTTCGACTCCGACAAGCCGGTCATCACAGCTACTTCCTTTACCGATAGCTGATCCCCGTCAATCGACATCAACACCAGGCGATCCTCAGGCGGCAATTCCGAGAGGATTTTCTCCGCCAAATCCGAGGCAACCAAGCCGCGCTCGCTGGATTGGTGCCGCTCGGCTGAAATTCCGGCCATCTGGTTCTCCAACCATGCGCCCTCGTGGTCGGTCAGCTCGGAGACCGTAGCCTCTGGTCTGCGTTTAGCGCTTCTGAGCATGTTGATGCACTGGTTGGTTGTGATACGGGTCAGCCATCCCTCGAAAGAGCCTCGCCCCTCGTATCTTGAAAGCTGCGTATACGCTTTCAAGAAGGCCTCCTGAGCCGCGTCTTCCACCTGAGCGCGCTGTCGAAAAAACTTGCTGGCAATGGAAAAGACTCGCGGACTGTGCCGGCGCACGATCTCCTCGAACGCGCGCTCGTCGCCTTCGCGCGCCAGGCTTACCAGTTCCAGGTCCGAAGCCTGTTCGATCTCGATTCCCAGAGCCGCTCCTGATCAAGATTTAGAAAAAATGGCAGGCCCTCGGAGGGCCTGCCTTATGCTCACTTCGAGTTCTGTTTGTGAGCCCGTCGCTCTGTCCCTCGCGTTTTGCGTTGTTCTCGCGACTGCTCCAGCTTCGCCTTCTGTTCCGCGGTCAGAACGGAAAGCATCTCCTGGTGTACTCGAGCCCGCTCACCCATCAGCTTTGCTTCAAGCGGTGCTATCTCGCTGAGTTTCTGCGCAACCGCAGCTTCGTTGAACGTCCCGCCCTGGTTTGCCTGACGGAGTTCCTGCCGCTTCGCGCGAACCTGCTCCATCAAAGGACGAAGGTTCTGACTGTGACTCTCGCGGATCTGCTTCATCTGAGCCTTCTGCGCGTCGGTCAGATCCAGATTGCGGAAGAAACCGCCGGCCATGCGGTCGCCGCCTCGCATACGGTGTTCGCGCCCTTCAGCGCGATGCGCTCGCTGCGAGCCACCGTCTTTTGATTGCGCTATCGCAACTGGAACAGCTACGGCGACTGCCATAGCGAACGCCAATGCGATCGCGCGAGTTCTGCTTAGTTTACCCATGTTACCTCTCTGTATTCGCTGTCGTGTTTCCTTTCGAAGGTTCCACTTGTTAAGACACCACACCTCGAGGGCTGGTTACAAGCTACCCGATTGAAAGCTAGCCGATTTAGAGTGCACCGTTTGCCTGCATGCAACCGGGAGTGCGAGCCGGTTGTCTAATCTTATAGCAAGGAACAATTGGCGCAGGTGGATCCGGGAAAATGCTTAACAAACTTCGAATTCTGTTATGGGCGGCCCTTACGATCACATTCGTTTCCGGGAGTGTCTGGGCAAAGACCGATCAGACCAAACCACAAACCGCGCTGGCGAAGGCGAACGCCGATCTGGTGAGTGCCGCCAATCAGTACAGGGCAAGCGTGCAAGCGTTGATACCCATCTACGAGGACAATTTGAAAACCGCAACGGAGTCGGTTGAGAAACGCAAGGCACTATTAGCGCAGGGGTTGATATCAAAACGCGATCTCGCGGCCGGTGAGCATGCGGTGAAAGAGGCGCAGGCTCAACTGGATCAGACCCGCGCGCAATTAACCGAATCTGATCAATTGATCGCCGAAGCGAAGGCTGAGTTGGTCAAACCCGTCTCTCCTTCCGGTACGGGGCATTACACAAATAGAGCCGCAGTCATGCGCTACAGCGGTGCCGGTTCGTGGGCCATCACCCAGGCTTCAAAGGTAGAAGGCTATTTCACATCGACGTTCGGCCGGCAGCTCCCAGTCAGCGCTTTCGGTCAGTCGGCGACGCATAATCGATTAGGCTTCGATCATCACAACTCGGTCGACGTTGCGCTGCACCCTGACAGCGCCGAAGGAAAAGCGTTGATCAACTATCTCCGCAGCAATGGGATACCCTTCCTCGCATTCCGGTCGGCTGTGCCGGGCGTAGCCACCGGCGCCCACATTCATATCGGTTATCCATCACATAGAATGAGCTGAGAGTTTCTGGTTTCTAGTTTTTGGTTTCTGGTTAGTTTCTGGTTTCCAGTTTTTCGTTTCTGGTTCTTCATTCCGATAGTTGCCATCCTAAACCAGAAACCATAAATCAGAAACACGCAACTATTCATACCTTAGCGCCAGCATGGGATCGACTTTGATTGCCCGGCGCGCGGGCACGAAACAGGCTGCCAGAGCCACCGCCGTCAGCAGCCCCGCGATCACCGCGTAGGTCGCGCCGTCGGTGGGGCTGACCCCGAACAAGAGTCCGGACATCAACCGAGTCAGCCCAAATGCCGCGATCAACCCGATCCCTACCCCCGCGAGCGCAAGCGACATCCCCTGCCCTATGACCATCCTCAGCACGTCCAAGCCGGTTGCGCCGAGCGCCACACGAATTCCAATCTCGTGTGTGCGCTGGGATACCGTGTAAGAAATCACCCCGTAGATCCCTACCGCCGAAAGCGCGAGCGCCACCGCGGCGAAGACGGCCAGCAACACCATGTTGAAACGACGAGGCGCTACGGAATTCTCGAGGGTCCGCTCCATCGTTGATATGCTCGAGATAGGCAGATCGTGATCCACCGACCAAATCTGGCTCTTCACCGCCCCGGCTATGCTCATCGGGTCGCCATCGGTCCGCACCACCAGATTGTTAAAGATGGTTGGAAACTGCGGATAGGGCCAGTAGATCATCGGTCGTGTTGCTGAATCCAATCCGCTGGCTTTCACGTCGGCCACCACGCCGGCAATCTCGCCGGTCAGCGGCGGCCCCCAGTCTTTCATCGTGACTCGTCTGCCGATTGGGTCTTCATTGGGCCAGAACCGCCGAGCCATGTGCTGGTTGATGACCATGACCGTCGGTGCACTCGCCGTATCTCGGTCGGTGAATGAGCGGCCTTCCCGCACAGCGATGCTCATCGTTCGAAAGTAGTTTGGATCGACAATCCTGATGTCCGCCGATGGCTGGTTAGCCTCCTGGCTGCGTCCTTCAATCACAAAGTCAGTCGCTGGCCCGCCGTTGAGCGGAAGCGTTGAAGTAGCGCCAACCGATTTGACACCGGACACCCGAGCCACGCGGTCCAGCACATCCTTCAAGAACGCCACCTGTTGTTCGTTTCTGGCATACCGCGCGCGAGGCAAGGTCAACCGGATCGTCAGAACATTCTGGGCGTCGAATCCGCGATCCACCTGCTGAAGCCGCCAGAAGCTGTTGATCAGAAGCCCCGCCCCGACCAGCAACACAAGCGCGAGCGCAACCTCGGACACGACCATGAATTGCCGCATCCAACGCCGCCTCGCTCCTCCGGACCCGCGCGCCCCTTCCTTGATCACTTCGTGAAGCGAGATTCGTGGTAGCTGAAATGCCGGCGCCATGCCAAAAAGGATTCCTGTTACGAAGGCGGTCAACAATGTGAACACCATCACCTTTCCGTCGATCCGGACTTCATCGAGGCGTGGGAGATTGCCGGGATTGATCGCCTTGATCGTATCGATGCCCCACACCGCCAGCAGCAACCCGGCAGCGCCGCCTACTACCGCAAGCAGAACGCTCTCGCTAAGCAACTGTCTGACGAGTCTCCAGCGGCCTGCGCCGAGCGCAAGCCTGATCGCCATCTCTCTTTCTCGAGAAGCCGCGCGCGCCAGCAATAAATTGGCGACGTTTGCGCAGGCAATCAGCAGCACGCATCCTACTGCGGCCAGGAGAACAAGCAACGCCGGCCGCAGCGGAGAAACAAGGCCTTCTTGTAATCCAACGACGTTGACTGAGAGATCCGGATCAACACCTGAATTCTGTTCTTCGCTGCGATCCGCGAATGAACCAAGCTCCGATCGCGATTGCTCGAGTGTCGCGCCGGCTCGCAAACGCCCCACCACCGCAATCAAATGTGAACGCCGGTTGTCTCGCAGATTGCCGGTCGCCACCAGCGGCGTCCACAGGTCGTACTGTCCCGAAAATAGAAACCCCGATTGAAACCTGGCGGGCATCACGCCGATCACTGTGCGGTCGACGCCGCTGACTCTTATTGTCTTTCCGAGAAGCCCTGGATCGCCACCGTAGCGCCGCTCCCAGAGTCCGTTGCTAATCACTACTACATTGTCACGGCCGGGTTGATCTTCTTCGGGTAGAAACGTGCGGCCGAGCATCGGAGCCACGCCGAGCGCGGAAAAGAACCGGGCCGACACGAGCATGCTGAATACCTCTTCCGGCTCGCCACCATCAGTAAGATTCTCAGTCCAAAACCGCGCGCCGGCGATGTGCTCGAGCGACTCGCTCTGTACGCCCAGATCGAGAAAGCTGGCAAAGGTGAAGTTGCCGGTTTGAGAAGCAACGTTCTGATGGCTCTCGCCAATTCTGACCAGACGGTTTGACTCCGGAAAAGGAAGGGGGCGCAACAACACCGCGTTGATCACGCTGAATATCATCGTGTTTGCGCCGATCCCCAAAGCCAGTGTGAGCACCGCGACCGCAGTAAACCCGGGGCTTCTGAAAAGCAATCGACCGGCATAGCGAAGATCCTGTAGTAATGTCTCCATAAGTACTCCTATCGCTGGTCAGAGTTGAAGTTTCAGATTCCAGATTCCAGATTCCAGATTCCAGATTCCAAATTCCAAAATTGAACATCCAGGTTCAGGATTTCAGGATTCCGGACAGCAGATCTGAATGGCGGATCCAGGATGCAGCTTAGAAG
>JBASRM010000069.1:0-20388 GCA_049273835.1 Blastocatellia bacterium
GATTACAAGGAAGTCGATGGCGTCAAGATGCCGTTCACTATTCGTCAGGTGACGCCGGCTTTCACGCTCAGCATCAAGATCGAAGAAATAAAGCACAACGTTGCGATAGACGACGCGAAGTTCAACAAACCCGCCGCCCAGTAGGAGTGGTTGATCGGCGCGCGGAGGCTGTCCACCGCGCGCCGAACACCAAAATCAATTCAGTGGGCGCGTGAAGTTGAACGGCCCGGACAAAACGCCGTCGGAATTTCTCACCTGAATGATGACACTCTGACCGCGGCCAATCCTCTTACCTGACTTCTTGCCAATCAGCGTACCGGTTGGACTCCCCTCGTCGTTACTTGTCTTCTGCGAGTCCCGATTCAACTCGATGATTGCTCCGTCGCTAAAGTTTTCGCCAAAAATCACGAGCTTCTTGCCGATAACTGCCGCATCGATGACTTTCGGCGCCGCGACCTCCGTTAATGGTCCAATGCGGGAGACGAACGCGCTCCACAGATTGCTCCGCAGCGGTTGCAATGAGCCGATCGTGGGCAGGTCGCTTGAGTGGGTGATTCCTGCCAAGGAAGCCGCCCCCGAATGATCAACTGCGATGGCGTAGCCGATTTCGTAATTACGCCCACCAAAATAAGTTGAATAGCCTAAGGCCGACCCGGTTGGATTTAGGTTGGCAATAAACGCATCGCCGCCGGGCGGAGCCGCGGCATAAAGAGTAGATGTCTTCTTGGGATCGATCGCCACCAGGTTGACTGGTTTGTCCTTGATGCCGGTAGTGTTCCAACTCGCGCCCTTATTCACGCTCTTGAACACGCCAGTGGGGGTTCCGGCGTAGAGGGTTGATGGCACCGCAGGATCGATGACAAGGCTTTCCGCGCTCGGAAAGGCGAGCCCTTCGTTGATCTGAATAAAGTTGCTCCCCGAGTCATCACTTTTGAAGACTCCCTTGTCTTTTGTGGAAACATAAAGTGTGGAGGGATTATGCGGATCAATCGCTACAGAGCCGAGTGTAATTCCCTTCAGCAACGGTTGTGTCCAGCTTTCACCTCCGTCCGTGCTCTTGACGACGCTGTCCGGATAATATCCGGTACTAACTTCGTATTCTCCCGTACCAACTCCAGCATAGAGGGTCGAAGGGTTCTTAGGATCTATCGTCAGAAGCTTGATGAAGGATTCCTGAGAAGGCTGCGCCGCCGTTAAGCGGTAGAATGTCCAGGTATCTCCCCCGTCCGTGCTTTTGAATACACCGCCGCTCTTGTGACTTTGGCCGCCCGCATAAACAACCGAAGGAATCAGAGGATCGATCCCAACAGAGAATATCCCGACTCCAAGACTGGTAGCGCCCCACGCGCCGCCGCCGTTTGTGCTTTTGAACAAGCCCCCGCCAGGGCCTTTCGGAACTTCAACGGCGACGGAGTAAAGCGTGGTCGAATCCTTCGGGTCCAGTGCAAGGGCCAGTATATCGAGAGCGGGCAGCCCTTCGTTACCCGGTCTCCAATTACCACCGCCGTCGGTAGACTTGAACACTCCTTTGCCTGTGGCGGCGTAGAGGATCGTTGGTGACGCAGGATCTACAATCAAGGATCTGATTTCATCAGCAACCAGTCTGTTCTGGGCTCCTGTCCAATTGGTTGCGGCGTCTTCGCTCTTGAAGGCCAGGCCAATTCCGCTCATTCGTTGCACTGCGTTTGTCACAGGGAAACTGTTGGACGTCGTCCCTCCGACAAGGTACACACTACCCGTGCCGTCGATGGTAATTCCTTCGCAACTATCCGAACCCCCACTGCCGAGGTAAGTGGAGTAAACCAACGATGAGCCATCGCTGCTAAGCTTGGTGACGAATGCATCGCTCTGACCGCCACCGTAGATTCGCTGAAAAGCGCCGGGCGTTGTTGGGAAGTCAACAGAACTTGTGCTTCCGGCGATGTATGTATTTCTGGAAGAGTCGATTGCGATTCCGGACGCCACGCCAACGTTACTACCTCCCAACAGCGTTGAGTAGGTCAGCGCAGTGCCCGAAGGATTGAGCTTGGCGACGAATGGCTCGGCAGTAAGCGAATCCCGCCGCGTCCGTTTGAATGCATTCGGCGTCGTGGGGAAATCAAGCGATGACGTGTAACCGGCTATGTACGCGTTGCCGGACACGTCCAACGCGATGCCGGTGCCTTGTTCCTTGCCTCCGCCACCCAGATGTGTGTAATAGACAATCGCGGTACCCACAGGATTCAACTTCATCACAAACGCGTCCGTGGCGCCTCCGCCTGAGCCGATCTGGAATGCGCCAGTCGCAAATGCGGAAGCGGATGACTCCCCGGTCAAGTACACGCTCCCGGAACTGTCGACGGCTATGCTTTCGGGGATGTCGCGCCCGAAACCGTCGCTGTCGGTTAGAAAGGTTGAATAAATAAGCGCCGAGCCGGTGGAGTTCAACTTCGTAACGAAGACAGCGCCGAAATCTCCTACAGTAGACTTGAGTGCACCGGGGGTTGTTGGAAACCCCGTCGAGAATGCCTGTCCTGTTACGTAGGCGTTCCCGGAAGCATCAACCGCAATTCCGAATGCCTGTTCATAGCCGCTCCCGCCGAGGTAAGTTGAATAAACCAGTGACCCGCCCGGGTCGAGCTTTGTAACAAATAAATCTCCACCGTTTGCGGCGTCTCTTCCGGCGTAGGACGTTTGGTAAGCACCCGGAGTCGTCGGGAAATCGGAAGAATTGGTTGAACCCACAACGTAAGTATTTCCCGACGAATCGACCGCCGTCCCGTTAACGTAATGCACAAGTCCGCCCCCCAGATATGTAGAGAATTCGATCATCGGGCTGTTGGGCGAAGTATCGATTGTAAGAGCAGGGCTCGCTACGCAATTGAGGAAGGTCAACAAGACCAGCAGGAAACTGACCTTGGACCTCATATTGGTGTGGACTTCCATTTCGTGCTTCTCTGCGAGCTGGTTCGATCGTCAAGCGCGATCTTTGAGAATTCTTCGCTCGCACGCGTGCGTTTCTTAAACAACTCAACCGCATAGTAGCGTTGTATACTGGCGAGCACAAGACGGGCGCGACAAGCTTCCAGCTTGTCCCCACGTGGCAAAGCTCTAGCCGCGGTGATATCCTTCGGCGACATCTCTTGGTGGAATGGACATGAAACGAACTTCGTTTGCTGCAACGGTGATTGCCGTCTTAGTTCTGCATCTGACTCAGTCAAGCGGTTACCCCGCCACGCCGTTTACCACTCGCGAGTATCGTCGGGCACACGAACGCGAGATCATCGAGGAACTTGCTGACTTACTGTCAATTCCGAACGTAGCGTCGGATACCGTGAACATCCGGAGAAATGCGGAGAGGCTGCTCGAAATGATGAGCCGTCGGGGAATCGAAGCAAGATTGCTTGAAGGCGGCGGTCCGCCCGCGGTTTTTGGTGAGATGAAATCGCCAGGCGCGTCTCGCACTATCGGCTTCTATGCGCACTACGATGGCCAGGCGGTAGAACCGTCGAAATGGGTAACGGACCCATTCAAGCCGACGCTGCGTGACAAGCCGATTGAAGTGGGCGGAAGAGTGATTGAGTTTCCAAAGACCGGCGAGTCGTTTGATCCTGAGTCCAGGATTTATGCACGCTCTGCTTCGGACGACAAGGCGCCGATCATCGCAATGCTCGTAGCCCTTGATGCGCTCAAGGCGGCGAATTCGAGGCCGGCCGCAAATCTAAAATTCCTGTTCGATGGTGAAGAGGAAGCAGGCTCGCCTCACCTTGGAGACATCGTAACGCGCAATGTTGGGCTTCTCGGCGCGGATGCGTGGCTATGCGCGGACGGACCGGTTCATCAAACGCGACGCCAACAACTCTACTTTGGGGTGCGCGGGATAGTGAAAGTGGATATCACGCTGTATGGAGCGAATAGGGCGTTGCACAGCGGGCATTATGGGAACTGGTCTCCCAATCCGGCGATGCGGCTGGCGAAGCTCCTGGCGAGTATGAAGGATGACGGTGGCCGCGTGCTAATCGACGGCTTCTATGACGGCGTGGTTCCTCTGGGTGAAGAGGAGCGGAAGGCATTGAGAGAAATGCCGGCGACCGACAACGAGCTGATGCGGGAGTATGGGCTTGCCGGCACGGACGGAGCGGGGCGGCCGTTGGCTGAGCTGATCAATGAGCCTTCGCTAAACATCGACGGTCTGCGCAGTGAGGACGTAGGTCGCCAGTCAAGAACCATAATTCCAGCCGAAGCGACTGCTACAGTCGATCTGCGGCTGGTCAAGAGTATCGAGCCGCGCCGTCAGGTCGATCGACTGATCGCCCATATCAAGAAGCAAGGCTACTTCGTAACGGCCACTGAGCCAAATCTCGAAACTCGACTAAAGCATTCATTGATCGCCCGCGTTGTGAGTGAAGAAGGCTACGCCGCCGTGCGGACCCCCATGAATCTACCCATCGTGATAAGAATCATTAGCGCGGTTGAGAGAGCAGTGGGACAGCGCCCAGTCATGCTCCCGACAATGGGGGGTAGCGGACCGCTGTGGGCGATTGATGTGGCGACCCGGGCGCCGCAAGTGGGAGTGCCGATCGTAAATCACGACAACAATCAGCACAGCTCGAACGAGAACCTGCGGATTCAGAATCTATGGGATGGGATAGAAGTCTTTGCCGCGTTGATGACGATGTGACACAAACTTGAATCCTACGGAGGCGCGCATTGGTTCGGATGAGCCGCGAGCCGGAAGATTAAGAGGGTTAATCGACTCAGTTGTTCTTCGATCCCGCGCCGGCGGCTTTTACTTCGACGAACTTGCGTTTGTGCGTATCGAACCAATCGAATACGTTTTTGAATGTGGGTGCAACGACGTTGCCGTGATCGCCGCCCGGCACTTCGATGTACTTGATCTCAACCCCGAGCTTCTTACCCATTGCGACCATCACCCGCGAACGTTCGACCGGAACCGTCGGATCATTGTCGCCATGAATCACAAGTTCCGGGATATGTACAATCTTTGACATACCGCCGGGAAAATTGGCTCCGCCCGAAACCGGTGCGATAGCCGCAAACACGTCAGGATGAGACATCGCGACCGACCACGTACCAAACCCTCCCATCGAGTGCCCCGTCAAATAGATTCGATCGGGATCGATGTTGTAGACGCGTCTTACTTCGGCGATCACATCCATGACATCTTTCTCGGCATCCCCGATGTACATTGAAGCGGGCTTACGCCCCTTCGGACACGCGACGAGGTAGCCGCGCTTCTCCGCTTCCACCTTGAACGCGCCTTGCCCGTAAGCCAAAAAGTAGCTGTTCTCGTCTCCGCCCATACCGTGAAGCGCTATTATCAGCGGGGTGGGCTTTGATTTATCGTAAGCAGTCGGCACGAAAACCTGATAAGGCTGAAGCGTGCCATCGACCTTCGAAAGATAGGCCTTTTTGAACTCGCCGCGGCGGGTTGCGTAGGGATCATTACCCGCGGCGAGGGCATCGAGCATCGAGGTCGCTTCCTTCAGCGATTCGCGGAAATCCATCCGATCGAAGTTGATCTCGCCCGCGCGAGCAAGCTCGAATAGCGAGAGCCGGTAACTGGCCGAAGCGAGTGCGGCAGCAAGGCTATCTTGATGCTTCGCTTTGAGCGTCGCGTCTATCTTTGCCGCGCGTGATTTCGCCGCGGCGAATTGCGCTGCGAGGCCTCGTTCAATGTGTACTGTCGCGTACTTGACAATAGGCTCGCCGCCTTCGGGCTTGATCTGAACCGCAAGCCGATAGTTGCCGGCTTCGATGTCGGGTGTGATGACTTCGACCGAGAACGGATGCGCAATGAAGTCAGGGTCAACGGAGTCAAGAGTCTTCATCTGCTGGAGTGTCTCGTCCCCTCTCAGCTTGAGCAGCGAAATAGCGCCGGTGAGCTTCCCGGGCACCTTGTCGTCAAGCGCAAATAGTTGACCGACCCGAATAACAATTGCATCACCGGGGTCGACCATGGCGCGATCGAGCTTCACGGTTAGTGCCGAAGCTAACGCGCGAGTGGGGGTCCAATCGGAGCCGCGCATCAGAGCCATCGCGTGATACAGATGCTTCAATGCATCGCCGTATTTGCCTTCAGCATTCGCGGCCCGAGCTTTCTCACCCAGGCGGTCTACCTCAGCATGAGCCTCCGGTGTCAGCTTAGATATGACAGCCGGAGTGTTTTTCATCGTTCCGTAGCCTACCGAAACGCGTAGCACCTGGCCGGAATCCTGCGCGGTAGCAACCGCGCAGCATGCGATCGTGATTGCGATCGAAACATGCAACAGTTTGGTCATTCTAGAAGTTTTCATTTCGGTTTTACTTCCTCCCTCCTATTTCGATCACACTAGCAGCTTAAACTTTGGACGTTGATAGTATTGCTTGACGTCGAAATTGCTCAAAAAAAGACAACGAGCCGCTCGAAGCATCAAGTCCATTTATAATGCCGACCTCGATGTGATTGATTTCGGGTACCGAGCCAGGCTGATGTTACTACCGACCAATGAGGCTTTCAAGTTCCTGAGTGGAAATATCGGGACGAGATAAGAACGTGGACCTTCCAAAAGAATTGTGTCCGGTTTGGAACACACGTCACGAAAGGTGGATGGCAAGTGGGCTCGTGGCTTCTAGAGATGCCAGACCCGTAATGAAATCTACGACTGCATACTGGTAAATGATAGAAAGCCGTTTGTAGAGCGGCATATGAATGCGAAGCTACACCGAAGGGGTGAAGTTCAGTTGAGCTATCTCTTGATCTGTCTCCAGGAGAACAAACGTATCCGGCCTATCGAGTTCCCATTGTTGAGCGTGAGTTCGAAGCTGCCGGTAATGGTGTTCAAGTTCGGATCGCTGTTCGGTCCCTCGACCAGAGAGGTGCTGACGTTCTGGTTACCAAAGGCAATAACCTGCCCGTTGATGCTGCCGTTGCCGCTTAGATCGACGGCTTCGCCGGCATATGTGATTCCGGTAAAGCTGATGGCTGCGTTAAAGTCACCTCTCACTCGGACGTCTTCGACGGCGAACAGGAGAGCATCGATCTGTACAAAGGGCGGAAGCAACGGCGTCTGCAAACCCGTCAAGTTTGCTGTCATATTCGGGTTGCCTTCGATATCGATCGAGCCTGTGGAGAATATGGTCACCCTGACAGGTGCTCCAGCCGCTCCGAGATTACCGGTTAGCTTGACGTTTCCGCCGTTTGGCGTGCTCGCGCCCGGATTATTCAAATCATAATTGTTGCGACCGACAGCGTAAACAGTATGAGGGTTATTGTCCGTGGCGGGACCGCTGATATTCCACGGATTGCTCGCATTGTTGTAGGACCATCCAGTCGAGGCAACTGTTACCTTGGTCGCCGTGCCCGAGCCGTCAGCTGCGCGGGCTATTGTCATAGCAACTGCGTCAACTTGCTGAACGTTGTTCGCGTTGTTGTTGTCCTGATCAAGTGCGGTAACAAGCGAGCTGTATGATACGTTGAGCCTTGCTGCAAGCGATCCCAACTGCCGTGTGGCGGGATTAGCGAGGCCGGCGGGATCGGTGCCATGCGCGCCATCAGCAAATTGAGGGTCGATCAGGATCGTGTCGGCTTTCCGAATTAAGAAATCCTGCAGACGAGGATTCGTGTTAGGGCCGCCTGGCGTCAACGGATCAGTTGTCACGAAGGGCGGCAGGTCCAGGCGCGCTTGACCTCCACCGTAGAAACCATCAACGTGTCCTGTGAACGTCCCAAGCGCCTGGCCACTTGCGGTGGCGGTTTGCTCAACGTGCCAGTTGTCTCCTCCACCGTTTCCAGCGATCAGGTCGCTGTTTGAATGAACCCCTCCGTATGCGCCACTAATTGTCGTGTTACCGCCTATCTGGATGTCATTGTTTGCCGAAAGAGCAGGGAAGGGCAGGAACGCTATCCACCCTTCGAGGGTAACCGATGCGTTTGCGTACGTGCCTGTGGAGTAAATTACAAGCCGATTGTTCTTATCAATGGCAGCGTTGTTGGCATTAAGCCCAGTGGTTTCGCTATAGGCGGCTGGACTAAAGTTGGGTACCTTAACTCCCGCCGTCGACGTGGTTGGTTCATCGTCAATCAAGCTAACTCGATAATATACGTCTGGAACAACCGCGCCGGCGACCGCATCACGAAGCTGATAACCACGAGTAAGGTTCTCAGGATCGATCATCGCGCATCCGGGCGCAAAGTTGGCCACATTAGCCGTAACAAAAGGATTGTTACCGGTCATGTAGTCAGTGCTGAGCGGCGATGGTCTTAAGGCAAGCAGTGTGGTGAAGTCAGAGCCACTGTAGTTCGACACCAGGCTCGCAGCGTGATTCAGTCCCGCCTCGGCGGCCTCGAGTGCGATCGTCTGAGTTCCGTATGTGCTACTTACCCCGAGCTCGGAGATTGCCGTAAGACTCATGCCCATCGTGAGCGCAAGGAGAAGCGCCAGGGTGAGCAGCGCCATTATTAACGCGGCTCCAAGTTCGCCGTTCTCGCGTGTCTGCATCGTTTCGTCGCTCATAATAAATCCTCGTCTCGACTATCGATTCCTTAGCCTGATCGTCGCGTTGTAGCTCACCTCACGATAGCGCGGGTCTCCAGTCGCGATTCCGCTGGGTATAGCTACCAACTGCACCTGAATTGCTTTGTTCGTGTTGCTCGCGCCATTAGGGTCTGTGAAGGTCACGCTGCGGATGTTCTCGGCGATAGTAACGCTCAACGGCGGCACCACCGTGTTATCGTCCATAACGATCCGACTGTTGGCTGCATCCAACCGCAGCGTGACATTTTCGGATGTCACTATCACATCAGAATTGGATGAAATCGTGGCAGTGTTCAGCGTGTCTCCGTTCAAGTCGCTTCGAAGCTGGATTGAAGACGACGAGATTGCGGTTCCTGAAGCGGTCGTGGGCGCGAGTAACGAAACAAAGTTGGTGGGATTTACCGCGGTATTAGCGGTGGGGTTCGTGCCCGCGCTACGGATTATTTCGTTCAATCGCGCGACGGCGAAGCGAGCGTTGCGCTGGGCGTCCGCGTACGCCTCTTCGTACCTGTAAGACTGCTGGAACCTGTTTAGCAGCGAAAAGGCAATACCCATCACTACTGTCAACACCATCAGCGCGATGACTAGCTCCAACAAAGAGAAGCCGCTCTCATATCTTTTTTCCGGTTTCATAGGTTCCTCAGTTCCTGACTATTATCGTCGTGACCGAGAACCCACTCGCCAGGTTTGGCGGCGCGTTGATTTGTGTCACGTTGATCGTTACGTAGCGAACATCGACTGTAGCTCCCTGCCTCACCTGCCAGGTGATATTGAGGTCGCCCGCAGGTGTTCCCGATGCGGTAGCGTGATGCGGATTGCCTGGGTCAAGCGTGTAAGTGTATGTTGCCCCCACCGGTGTAGGTGTCGGATTAGGCGATGGGGTTGTCAATAAGTAAGCTCTGTTAGGTTGGCTGAATCTCGAGATCGTTGTTTCCGACTCGTACATGCTCGCAACAGCAGGCACTGAACCCCCAATCGTTAGCATCGGATCGGTTAGGTTTTGGGTCCATCGAGCTGTACGAAGCCTGTCAACCTGGTCCTGCGCTGCGGCGGCCAGCACGTTCAACGTAGCCGAGACCGAATTGGCACGAGAAACATAAGCCGATATTCCAACAATCGAGACAAGACCAAATGTTACGACCACTATTGCAATCAGATTCTCAATCATCGAGAACCCGCCCTCGCTGGCCGTTTGTGATAGTCTGCTGTCGAAATCTTTTTCGGTCATCGCTTGATACCTCTCACTGGACGCTAATCCTGCCTCGCAAGTTGACATTCACCGTCGCCGACCTGCCAGCGCTTTGGAGCACTATGCTCTGTGCTGCAGCGCCAATAGGCAACTCACCTCGCGAGTTAAATGTAATCCTGATTGGATTGCCATCGGCAAACGTGGTGGTGACACCATCCGGCAGAGTGGCCCAGTAAAACCCTCCTTGAAGGACGTCGTCAGGATCACTCGTATCCGGGGTCCCGTCACCATCAAAATCAAACCCGTAACGGCCCGTATTATTATTGAAGGAGAACATCAGATTTCTGTTTTTTGCCATTGCAAGCGCGCGCACGGCGCTTATCCGTTCAGCCAAATGGTCGGCGGCGCTCCGAAGGTTGTAGGCCCTTATGGCCCCGCTAACAGCGGGCAGTGTAAATGCAGTCACAATAGTAACTACGACAGTTACCATCACAACCTCGACTATCGATGCACCGGCCTCTGATGCTCCCCTGCTCTCTCTTTTTGTTTCGTTGTTTGACATGGTCGCTTCCCCGACAACACTAGCTTCTTATTACTTGACTGTTGAGAACCGATTAAACTTAGGAATCTTCCGGATTCGTGCTCGGTAGGCTAGAGCAATAGCGATGCCGGTGCGTGGGAGATGAATGGTGATGTTTGTTTTGAGCTATTGAAGCGGGTCAGGTAGGGAACAAGCCGCTGTTATCGAGGACGAAACAAAGAAAACCGATATAGGCCTAACCCAGTGGGGTAACTTCAAATCTGTCCTACCGCTAAAGGACTCAAGATAAGGCCCAGTCTGCAATTGAGCCGCAGCCCCAACTTAGCAAGTAGTGAACTTGGGTACGGTGTCACGCAAGAACACATTTTAGAGAGGGCACGATCAGTTTGGGGGTTATCGAAAAATGTCCTTGCAGTCTCCGCCGTGCACGCGGTCCTGAAGGCATCGCAGCATCAGATCTTCAAGCTCGCCTTTTGAGGTGAGCGGCACCCATTCGCTGCCAGTTACCGCGTTCATCATTCCTTCGAATTTTGCGTAGATACCAACCTGGGAATTCCTAGGTGTCGCCGGGGTGACCTGAAAGCGAAGCAAGTAACGACCTCTAGCCCAATTGCGTACTTCGACCGCCGGCATCTCGCAGTAGTGTTCAAGCTGGCTCTTGGCCGCGATGCCCTTTATGAAAACCACTGACTTGGAAAGAAGCGTGCATTCGCCCGTTGTGGTGTTGCAGTCTTCTTTGTCGAGAGGTATCTCTCTAGTCTCAAGCATCTGCTTAATGATTGACACGACTTCATCGCGCGGAGCGTTGATGAGCGAAGGGTTAGGTAGAGGCTTAATCCGTTTCGGCCGATCGAATTGTATTTGACCAACTGCGGTAACGCTCATCAACAAGAGGGCTAGGAAAATTTGCGTGGCACGCGTCTTAGCTCGATCTGACATAAGAGAAGATCCTCTCCCGAACGTGCTTGAACCATAGCAGCAGTTTTAGCTTTATTCAAGAACTGGCATAAGGCTAAAACCAGGGGGACTCAACACTGTTGTCGACGGATCCTGCTTTTCCTCCTCCACGTTGCGTCGAATGATGATCGTCAACTAGGCTTTAGCTTTGACATCAAGCTTTCAGGAGAAAACGTGCGCGAGTTTCGGATTCAAGTAAGCAGACTGTTGGGTCTGCTGATCGTCGCGGGGGCCTTTGAGCCCGCACTCGCTGAGACAAAGGTGTCACTCGACGAAGCGTCGGGTGGGAGGGAGACAACTGGCTATCCGCGACCCGTGCCGCGGGCCGTCACTCCTTTTACCAGTTTCAGTTTCGGGGACGTCTACACGGGCGAGGTCATAAGTCAGATCTTTGTTATACGGAACGAAGGCGATGGGGAACTGCAGATAAAGGACTTCAAGGCCGGCTGAGGATGCGCAGTAACTGGCTCGGACAGAGTCATCCCTCCTGGTAAGGAAGGTACCGCCACCCTGGAAGTTCAGACTGTATCCCAATCCGGTGAGATAAGTAAGACAGCGACGCTTTACACGAACGATCCGGACCGGCCCGCTATTGTCTTCACCCTTACTGCGAACGTCCTTAAGGGTGCTCCCCTTCGTCGAGGAAAGCACATCGGGCCGGTCTTTCTGTCGCCAGACTCCTCTGCGCCTCTATTTGCTGTGCCCGGTAAGAAAGCCAGGGTTGAATTCTTGATTACCGCCGACAGCACCCCGGTGAGAGTACTACGCGTAGAAGGCGCATCCACCCACTTTTCCTCTCGCTTGGAGGTTCTAGAGTCTGGACGAAGCTACAAGATCATAGTCGAATCGCAGCCAATCGAGACCGGCGGCCTTCACCACGCTAAACTGCGCGTCGTGACCGACAGTGCTGTTCTCCAGGCTTTTACGCTTGATGTGAGTCTGCGGGTCTACGAACGCCAGTAGATAAGTGCTCGCATAAGGCATGCTGAACGGCGCTGGTCAATCCGTCCAAGCGGGTAAGTAGAATGGGTCAGCGACGATTAACTCGGATCAGCATCTCGGTTCCTCGCTCAATCTTCAACTCTTTGCTTCCTTCGACGGCTAAGGTACCCGCGCCAGCCGCGCCACCCACTATCATTCCAATAGCCGCGCCCTTACCTCCACCCGCGATTCCGCCGATAACTGCTCCGGCCACTGCACCGATCCCGCTTCGCTTGAGCGTCTGCTTTCCGCGACTCCCCGATTGGACGCGACCCTCCTCGTCCACGTTCTTCGACGAGTCGGAATCGTAAACTCGCAGCACTTCAGCGCGAAGGGTCCCGGTCCGCCCGTTCCGCAATTGAATTGAGTCAAAGGACAAACTCATGGTCGTTCGCCCTTCAACGCGACCTGATTTCGATATCGACCTTACGTGTGCCGCTATCGTCGCTTCTTCGTAGCGGGACGGATTGACGACGGTTGCGGTGAACTTGTCACCGACGCGCGCTTCTTTGCTCGATAGCGTGTCGTTGATCCGTATTCTCAACTGAGTGCCCGCCGGCACCAGCAGGGTGGTTGCCGCCCGGCGTCTCGTGCTTCTGGTTTGAGCGTCCGCGATTAAAGTCGGCAGCGTGGCCAAAAGGAACGCCGCCAGGATCGTGACGACCATAGCGTTGAACAAACTTCGCCTCATTGTTTTTCTCCTCGTTCTTTTGCTGGTCACCTTAGAAAGAAGTCTATCGTCCCCGCGCTCGATGAATGATAATACATTCGGCACGTTACGAGAAAGGCTGCGCTGTTGCCGACAAGTACTCGGATGGCCGCTTTAACCGATGCCAACGACAACTATCGCCCCCGTCCGGGCAATCTCTTTTCAAGAGAGCTGTCAGCCGATATAATGACGACTCTTTTCAGCGCGTAAACGCGGTTCACAGTGTGATTAGATGAATTATTCAACTGGCCCAAAGTTCAAGCTTCTCCTCGCCGGCCTCGCCGCAGTCACGGTCTTCTTGCCGGCCCTCATTCAGCCGCTTCGTGCGTCTACCCACAAAAGCCTCGCTGTACCGATTTCGTCTTCAAGCAATCAGAATCTGATACTTTTCAAAAGGGGCACACTGGATACCAACGATCGAGTCGATCTGGATACTTCCGAGGAAGACCGCCAGGAATTGCTCGCGATGAGTGCTACTCTAAAAAAACAGACACGAGTAATTCAGTTCGCCGGTCCCATCAAGCGAAAATGGATCGACGCTCTCAGAGCAACCGGCGCCGACATCGTCGGGTACCTCCCAAATAATGCTTACATTATCCGGGCTAATTCACGAGAGCTCGCGGTCATAGCCGCCCTCGACGCGGGACGCCAATCCGATGACACCCGCCCGATCCGCTGGATGGGCCGCCTTCTCGCAGCTACAAAGATCGACCCTTCCTACGCCGATGAAGCGCTCAACTCGATTGGAAACAACGTGAGGGTTGAGGTTGAATTAATAGACTCTCCGGAATCGACTGCGGCAATAGAGTTCATCAACCGAGCTGCGGAAAGCGGGAACGGAGCGCCAAGAAAATTCCTTAACTTCACGGTCCTTTCAGTAACTGTGGCGACCGGGCGATTGTTGGAAATTGCGGCGTTCGATGAAGTGCTGTTCGTGGGCCCCGCTTTAGAACCAAGTCTTCAGGACGAACGAAGCGCCCAGATCGTCGGCGGGAATCTGATCGCTGACGGAACGCGCCCGAACGCTCCGGGGTACTTGGGATGGCTCGCCTCAAATGGGTTGGACATTCAGGCTGAATTTGTCGTCGACTTCACTGACTCCGGCCTGGACCGAGGTTCTACATCCGCGGTTACACTTCATCCTGATTTTCTCGACCCCCTCCTGCGCAGCCGCGTGGCCTACAGCATTAACTATGCTACGGACGGCCTGATAGACGACCGTACGGGTCACGGTACTATTGTGGCTTCAGTTGCTGTTGGGAGAGGGGAGGGCAATCGCAAGGATGCGCCGGGCTACCTCTACGGATTGGGTGTCGACCCAGTAGCTAAAATCGGTGCGTCTCGAATATTCGATGAGAGGGGGAAAGTCTCATCTCACCTCAGCTTCACCGATGTTGCGTCGGCGGCGTATTCGGCGGGAGCCGTTATTTCGAACAATAGTTGGGGGAACGCGTCAAACAGCTATGATTCGATTGCGCAAGAGTACGACGCACTGGTCCGGGATGCGCAACCATCAAGGCCTGGTAATCAGGGGATGTCGTTCGTTTTCTCAGTGGCGAACTTCGGTCCCGGTGGGCACGTAGGATCGCCAGCAACCGCTAAGAACGTGATTTCAGTCGCGGCTAGTGAGAACTACAGGCCGGAAGGAATCGACTCATGCAACCTTGACGGTCAGGGCGACATTGGACCGGACGGCGCCGACAATGCGCTCGACATCTTGCGATATTCGGGTGGGGGACCAACTGCCGATAGACGCGCGAAGCCTGACATCGCCGCGCCTGGCACACATGTCTATGGTGCCGCGTCTCAATCACCCGGGTTTTTCGGCGAAGGATTGTGCGCAGGGCGGCCTGTGTTTCAGCCCCCTGATCAATCGCTTTACACCTGGTCTTCGGGAACAAGTCTCGCTGCGCCCCACATCTCGGGCGCTGCATCGCTTCTGCGAAAATTTGTCGTTTCGAGGAACCTTCTCGGAAACGCAACTGCACCATCGCCAGCTATGACGAAGGCTTACTTGATCAACGCGGCGTCTTACATGACCGGTGAGAATGCTGGCGGAGATCTCCCGCATGAGAGGCAAGGGTGGGGGTTGGTCAATTTATCCCGCGCGTTTGACGGTACTGCACGAGTACTTGTCGACCAGACAGATGTTTTTACCGAGAGCGGTCAAACGTTTGAACTTCAGGGCTCGATCGCCGATCGCGCGCTTCCGCTGCGCGTAACACTGGCGTGGAGCGACCCACCAGGGAGTCTGGTGGGCCCCGCGATAGTCAACGATCTCGATCTTGAAGTAACTGTGGGCGGAGTAACTCTTTATCGTGGGAACAACTTCGCCGGTGCTTTCTCTGTCGAAGGAGGCAATCCTGATAGTCTAAACAATCTGGAATCGATTTACCTGCCGCCTGGCGCGATACCCCGGGGAGTTGAGGGTAACTTTCGGATAACGGTTCGCGCTGCAAACATCGCAGGCGACGGTTTGCCAGGTAATGCGCTCAGTCTCGATCAGGACTTCGCACTGGTGGTCTACAACATTGCGTCATTGATTGAACCACCGCCGCCCCCACCCCCGCCCAAGGTTCCTGTGATTAATACGGCAACGTGGAAGAAGAAAACCCTTACCATCACAGGCCGCGACTTCACCAACGCCGCGCAAGTCGAAATCAATGGGATGGTAATCAACCGCTCTTTCAACTTTGACCACGCGGTCAACTCGTTGAGCATACGATTGAAGCCTCGCAAGCTGAACCTTGTCGAAGGTGAGAATCAGATTCTGTTGATCGAGAATGGCCAGCGGTCACAGTCCTATGTGCTGCGACTGTGAATCAGCGCCGAGGAACAGAAGATTGACAGAGACGTCGCTTCGTTCCTTCCGACCATGGAGTCCGATCAAGGTCTTATATTGTAATATCTGATCTTGCTGTTGAGAGTCGTAGTATTCATTCCTAGAAGTTTTGCGGCGCGAGACTGGTGGCCACCGGTTATTTCCAGCGCACGGCGTATCAATTCAATCTGGAAGCGGTTTACTTCATCATAAAATGATATTCCACCGGACAAGTCTATTTGAGTAGCCACTTTTTGTCCTCCGACATGCGACGGTCCGCGTTGAGGATTGAGGACTTCCTCGCGCAGGTCTTCGCGCTCGATAGTCTTCCCACGAGCAATAATGACCGCGCGCTCCATTACGTTCTCAAGCTCTCGAACGTTACCAGGCCAGTTATGCGCTTCGAGTGCGGACAGAACCTCCGCACCGATCTGATCGCGGATGTCCCGGCCGTTCTCTGCTGCATACTTTCGAATGAAGTGCTGGGCGAGGGGAAGAATGTCTTCGCGGCGTTCTCGCAGCGGCGGGAGAGGAATTGCGATGACATTCAGGCGATAGAACAGATCTTCGCGAAAGCTACCCTCATCAACCGCTTGTTTCAGGTCAACATTGGTGGCTGCGATAATACGCACATCAACTTGACGACGGGTCGTATCCCCAAGGGGTGAGAAGTCACGCTCCTGGATCACTCGCAGCAGTTTTGCTTGCGTCTCTAACGAAATGTTTCCAATCTCATCGAGAAAGATAGAGCCGCCGTCCGCGACCTCGAAGTATCCTTTTCGTGCCGCAATCGCGCCGGTAAAGGCTCCACGAACGTGACCGAACAATTCCGACTCGAGGAGTTCTGTCGGAAGATTAGCTGAATTGACTGTGATGAACGGTTTGTCGGCGCGGGCGCTCTGATTGTGTATCGCTCTTGCGATCAATTCCTTGCCCGTCCCACTTTCGCCGGTGACGAGGATTGTGCTGCGGGCGGGCGCGACCTGCTCCACGAAGGCGAGGATTTCGAGCATCTTATCGCTTCTCGCGACAATCTCTCTTGGCTCTGTGCTGCGCTTTAGAGTCTGTTTAAGCGTGCGACGCTCTTCATCCTTCCGCCGGCGACGTATACCAGATGTGACGAGCTTGAGAATCTCTTTGTTATCGAAGGGCTTGGGTATGCAGGTAAAGGCGCCTCGCTGCATGGCCGAAATCGCAGTATCAAATGTGGCATAGGCGGTAATGATTACGACGACTGCCTCGGCGTCGATCTTGAGAATTTCTTCCAGGGTGCTCAAGCCACCCATACCTGGCATCGAGACGTCGAGCAGGACCAGGTCGTAAGCGCGCTGCTGAAACTTGTCAAGTCCTTCCTCACCGCTACGGGCAAGATCAACTTGATAGCCCTCGGCGCCGAGCAGGCTATCCAGCACGTCACGCATTACTTCCTCGTCGTCCACAACGAGGATGCTGCCTTTCTTTGCCATACTAGGAAATCGTACCAACTAGCAGCTAACGTCTGCCAGCAAACAAATCGATGAATGAGGCTTAATCGCTTGCGGCTTGCATCTGGCGCGCAAAGGCGGTGGGTAGTTTGATGGTGAAGTGGGCCCCCTCGCCGGGACGGCTCTCGACGAAGATGCGCCCGTTGTGCTCCTGGATGATTCCATAAGACAACGCGAGTCCGAGGCCCGTTCCCTGACCGATGTCTTTGGTAGTGAAAAACGGATCGTAGATGCGGGCGATATGCTCCGGCGCTATGCCTACGCCGGTATCTCGAAAATCGATTACCAACGAAGTGTCGACTGCTCGGGTGTGTATCGTAAGCCTGCCGCCATTTGGCATCGCATCGCGCGCGTTCAGTATCAGGTTCATGAAAACCTGCTGAAGCTTCGAGGCGCTGCCCGATGCCGGCTGAAGGTGCTCCCCAAAGCTCCGGGCGATTTCGAACTTCGCGCCGCGCAGCTGTGGCTCAAGCAATTGAAGCGTGTCTTCTAGAACGCGATTAATGTCCACTTCACGGAATTGAGCGTCGCCCGTTCGCGAGAAGTTCAACAGGTTATTTATTATTCCGGAAGCGCGAACGGTCTGGACATGAATCTTCTCCAGCAGCTTGCGTTTAGGATCGCTTTCCTGAACCTGCTGCAATAGCATCTGCGCATACGACGATATGCCAGCCAGCGGTGTGTTGACCTCGTGAGCTACGCCGGCCGCCAGTAATCCAATTGAAGAAAGTTTCTCTCGTTCAAGTAACTGTGTTTCTAGCTGCGCGCGTTCGGTAACGTTTTCGATTACCACGAGAGTGCCAGTGACTACGCCGCGAGCGGCCTCGAACGGCGCAAGGGATATGTTGAGCGTCAGCGGCCGACCATCCTCGGTCGAAGCGTTGTACTTATATATGTGTCTGGCATCGCGAAGTGCCCAGCTCTCTTGACCAATCACATTCTGAATCGTCTCAATCAGGTCTCGATCGAATATCTCGTGGATACTGCGTCCCAACGCGCGCTCACGCGTGATGCCGAGAATCTCTTCGAGAGCACTATTCCAGGTTGTAATGCGGCCATCGAAATCAACGGCGAGAATGCCGACGTTAACGCTTTCAATAATGTTCTCGGAGAACTCGTTGAGCCGCGCGAGTTCTTCTGCTTTCTCTAATTCCGATCTGTGCAGCAAACTATTATCTATGGCTACTGCGACGTAACCTGATAACGCTCTGAGCAAATCCGTATCTTCGCTGGTCAACATCGCGTCAGTCGTTGTCCGCCCCACTCCGATTATGGCGACCATACGGTCTCTGACGACGCACGGCACATAGTAGCTAAGCTCGTCGTAAGCTGTCCCTATCGTCTCGGCAACGTCCGTCTCTAAGATGTCAGTTTCCTTCCGAAGGTCACGCGCCACAATAAAGCCGCGACCCACTGACCGAATTCGAATTGTCTTCTTGATATCTTCCGGGAGGCTAACATCGCGATCGATACCCGCCGCGTGTGCCAGGCGAAACCCCGAAGATGTCCCAGCATCCTCAATGAAGATAGCCACCTTACGAACCGAAAGCATGTCCGACAAGCGCCGAACAAGTGAATCCAGTAATTGCGGCAGTGCGGTTGTTTGCGATAGGGTTCTCCCAAAATCCTGTAGCCCGGTTCTGAGTGTGTATCTCTCGCCGTAGAACCAGCGATCCGCCCAAACTTGAAGCTTGTTTTTGATAGGCGCGAACAGCATAGCAACAAGGAGCATGCCCGCAACCACCACCACCCGCGTCCTCCAGGAATTCAAGTCTGCGGTTTTCCAGATGAACCTTACCAGATCCCCTACCCCGAGGAGCACAGCCATGTAAATTGCAGCCACCGAGATGGTCGCCATGGCATGTACGAAGCTTCGGCGCATTATCACGTCTACGTCCATTAATCGATAGCGGATTATCGAATATCCAAATGAGAACGGGATCAGTATCAGCGGACCGTATGCTACGGTCTCCATTACTGGAGTGATTTCGAGATTGGAGATGTAAGGCACTAGGTACAGGAAGCCGAAAGGCAGCCCCGATAGCCCGAGACCCCAGATGATCCATTTGAGTTGCTGACGAAGCAGCGGCTTCTCCGCACGAAGGAACGTACGCAATAGAAGCGCGCTTCCAATTACGAAGAATACTGCACAATGAGCCAGCTCGATCTTTCCAAGTAAATTGCCCCAAGGAGCCAGTGCTGCTTCGCCGAAGAAGTGCGAATCCGCAGTTAACCTGAGATCCGGTTTGTAGTGCCACAACGCTTCAATGCCAATCAGCGCCACAGCAGGCACGTAGAGCGCTGCGATCATTGGTCGCAAGCGCAGGGTTAGTCCGCGACCCGACGGAAAATTCGCGCAGAAGTGCAGAAAAAGTGGCGCAAGCAAGGCCCATGCGGCGCCATCAAGGAAGCTGACCAGCCTATCGAGTGTCGTGAACTCCAGCGTCGAGCTGAAAAAATAGCCCACGAATGAAAGCAGCGACCAGGCGTAAAAATGATACGTCAATGCGGCTTGCCGCTGTTTGAACAGGACAAACAATCCAATCGCCAAATAAATGAAGCCGATAAACCCGAGATACAACCCGCGCCCAAGACGCTGGTCGCGGGCAACCACCTTGAAGTCGACGTCGTAAATAGGCTGCTCAATCCCGTAGATGCCCTCGAGTACCGGGTCAGGATGGACGATGGCGTACCGCGCATCATTCCCCGCACCCTGTCTCTCAAGATAGCGTGAAAGCGTCTCCGCACGAGTGACATTCTCGTAATCAAGATAGCGGGGGAATGGCTTTACTCGAGAACCGTCGTCGTATCTACCAACGTAAAAAAAAGCTTTGACGTAGTCGCCCTTCCTTACGGCGTAGGCCAGAGGAGAGTCCGCGCTGACCGACTTAGCTTGAACGCCGTTGGGCGTGTCGACCCATTCAACACCATCATCGGCGACTAACGGAACACTCAATCGGTCGCGGAGGTTGAGAATGCCGATCACGACAAGCGCTACAGTTATCGCCAGTATGGCGACAAGCTTGGTAGTGCTCATCAGGTCTTTCATTTCTCAAGCCCCTTGCTTTAAGCAGATGGAGGAGGGCACAAACTTTCGTTTGGTCCGGAGCAACTGGTATTCCGGCAAGTGAAACCCGTCGCAACCGATTAGAATCGAACCTTTAGGGATCGTAGAGGATAACTCCAGCAT
>JBASRM010000393.1:0-8154 GCA_049273835.1 Blastocatellia bacterium
GGTCCGAGTCGTAACCCATCAAAGTCGGCAGATCGAAAGCGACCGAGAGCCCGGTCTGCCCCTGTTCCAGAAGGTACTTGAACCGTTGATTCGTATCGAACGCCGAACCGAAGCCGGCAAACTGGCGCATCGTCCACAGCCGACCGCGATACCCGGTGGCGTGAATCCCGCGCGTGTAAGGCGGCTCACCGGGAAAGCCAAGCTCGGTTTCATAGTCAAAATCAGGCAGACTGTTTGGGGTGTAGAGTCGTTCGACCGGCGTCAACGAAACAGTGGTAAACGTCTTTTGGGTTTCGGGCGATCGCTTGAGTGCCGGTTCGAGAGTTCGCTCTTCCCATTCGCGCTCGGCTTCTTGCAATTTATTAGTCAGCTCAACGGTGTTCATCAGGTCTCCTCGAACCCGTAGCAATACGGATCGAAAAAGGCTTAGTGAGCCGATGATACGTTCTTGTCACGCGGAGTGTCAACTTTGGCTCTCTTCAGGCCTATCCCGGTTTGTAATGTAGCGCAAACTGGCTTGCAAAACTACATCAACCCATATGCGACCTGTGCGATAGTGTGCGGTAAGTCTTATGCTCGACGGAGGGTGCGCATCTTCTCTGACCGCGCCGAGTGGCCGTTAGTAATACGCAGTAGTGATACATATTCCGGGAGTCAGTCTTTTTTCACAGGGCTACTGCTATCAATCGGTTGAGTCAGGGCGACATTCCGCCCGCCGATTTGAGAGCGCGGGTGGCATTGGTATTGCCATTACGGTTTTGATGCTACGCGCGATGGTTTGCTGATTGAGCACACACGCTACGTTACGGAATCGCAAAAGAAGCGAAGGAGTTAAGGAGTATGAGCACAGATACACAAACCAGTAGTCAGCCCACTAGAGTGACTGTTGACGAGGTTTTCGAAAGAATGAACCGCGGCGAGAAGTTCACTATTCTGGACAACAGGAATCCGAACGCCTGGGGTAAGGCCGACACAAAGCTTCCGGGAGCTATGAGGGTCACCGCAGATGACGTTGAGCAGAGCCTGGGCAAAATTTTGCGTGACAGAACGGTCATCACCTATTGCACCTGACCGAACGAAGGATCAAGCGCCAGTATGGCGCAGAAGCTGATGGAGCTTGGCTACAAGAATGTGCATCCGCTCTACGGTGGCTTCGACGCGTGGAAAGAAGCAGGCTATCCGGTCGAACCAAAATGAGAAGGCCGGTTTACCTCTAAACAAAGAACTATCTCTCATCGGTTCCGCGGCCGCGGGCTGCCTTCCGCGTACTCGACTGACTAAGTACGTGGCTGCCTGCAGTGCCGATGGGCTACGCCCTCGGGATAACCAACGCACTGATCACGCGGCTTCGCCGCCTTCTGTGCCGATGGGCTACGCCCTCGGGCGGACCAACGCACTGACTCACGCGGCTTCGCCGCCTGCTGTGCCGATGGGCTACGCCCTCGGTATAACCAACGCACTGACTCACGCGGCTTCGCCGCCTTCTGTGCCGATGGGCTAGGCCCTCGGGCGGACCAACGCACTGACTCACGCGGCTTCGCCGCCTTCTGTGCCGATGGGCTACGCCCTCGGGATAACCAACGCACTGATCACGCGGCTTCGCCGCCTGCTGTGCCGATGGGCTACGCCCTCGGGCGGACCAACGCACTGATCACGCGGCTTCGCCGCCTGCTGTGCCGATGGGCTACGCCCTCGGGAGTACCAACGCACATGACGCGGCTTCGCCGCCTCCTGTGAGGATGGGCTACGCCCTCGGGAGTACCAACGCACTGATCACGCGGCTTCGCCGCCGATCGTTAGATTGAAACCCCAAACCGTCGATGGTAAGCTTTGCCGGCCCATCACCCGCGCGTGACTGGCGCAACGGCCTGCGAAACCATCAACCGGAAAAGCTTGGGAGGCCCCTTGGCCATAGATCCCGGAACCAACATCGGCCCATACAAGATAATCCACTCGCTTGGATCGGGCGGAATGGGCGAGGTCTATCTGGCGCGCGATACGCGGCTCGGCCGCAAGATCGCTCTCAAGTTCCTCTCCGCCGAGTTCACTAAAGACGAGGAGCGCGTTCGGCGATTCCAACAGGAGGCCCGCGCGGCATCGGCGCTCAATCACCCGAACCTGATCACCATCTTCGAAATCGGCGAGGTTGAGTCGGTCCATTTTATCTCGACTGAATTCATCGAAGGTGAAACACTCCGGCAGCGCATCTCGCCAATGCGAATGACCACAACCGAGATTTGCGACACCGCAATCCAGATCGCAAGCGCGCTAGCCGCCGCCCACGCTGCCGGAATTACGCATCGCGACATCAAACCCGAAAACATAATGGTGAGACCCGACGGCGTCGTCAAAGTGCTGGACTTTGGACTGGCAAAGCTCACCGAGAGTTCTCTACCGCCGGGCAATTCCACCATGGACCCAACCGCCATCACAAAGAAAGTTGTCGATACCGACCCGGGCGTTGTGATGGGAACAGTCAGTTACATGTCACCCGAGCAAGCGCGCGGCATGGCGGTCGATGCAAGGACAGACATTTTCAGTTTTGGCGTCGTTCTTTACGAGATGATAGCCGGACGGGTCCCGTTCGAAGGATCGAGCTTCGGGGATGTGATTTCCAGCATTCTTTCGCGGAGGCCTCTTTCGCTTGCTCGATTCTCGCCCGATGTGCCGCGCGAGCTCGAGCGGATAGTAAGCAAGGCCCTGGCTAAAGACCGCGAAGAACGGTATCAGACCAGCAAAGACATGCTGATCGATTTGAAGCGACTGAAACATCACCTGGATGTTGAAGCCGAAATCGAACACTCGGCGCCACACGACTGGTCCAGGGACACCAGCATTCCTCGTCGAAGCGGTGAATCAGGTTCCGCAGTGACCGATGTGCTTCCGCTCGCTGCTCTTCCGCCGATTCGCACCACCTCGAGCGCCGAGTACCTTGTCAGCGAAATCAAACGTCATAAAAAAGCTACGTTTCTTGTGTTGTCGATCGCAGTCATTGCGGTTGGCGCGATGACTTTTGTAGGCGGCAAGCGCCGAATCGATTCGGTCGCGATCTTGCCTTTTGTAAATATGACCGACAATCCGAAGATGGAATCGGTCGCCGATGAGATGGCCGAGGGAATAATTGACCACCTTTACCAGCTTCCCGCTCTGAGGGTGATTTCGTACGGGTCAGTTCTCGGTTACAAGGGAAGACAGCTCGACGCGGGTGCAATCGGCCGCGAACTGGGAGTAAGCGCCGTCATGATCGGAAGGATAGGCAAGCGCGATGAAGTAATCACGGTGAACGCCGAGCTTATCGATGCGGGCGACAAGTCTCGCATCTGGGGCGAGCAGGAAACGCTGAAGTTTTCAGACCTGATGCTGGCTCATCACAGGCTAGCGCGTAGTTTGTCCGATAAACTCGGGTTGAAGCTCAACGAAGAGGAGCGGAAGACGCTGGATGCCCAGGAGCTTTACGAGACCGGCCGCAACTACTGGAATCAGCGCACGACCGAAGGACTGGCTAAAGGCATCGACTACTTCGAGAAAGCAGTTTCACTCAAGCCCAATTACGCGCTGGCGCACGCCGGGTTGGCTGACTGTTACAACATGCTGGCAACCTACGGAGCCCGAGCGCCCACCGAGGCATTTCCCAAAGCGAAAGCGGAAGCGCGCAAGGCGCTCGAGATCGACGACACGCTCACGGAAGCTCACGTCTCCCTTGCCTATGCGTTGTTCAGGGGTGAATGGAACTGGGCAGAGGCCGAGAGGGAATTCAGGCAGGCCCTGCTGCTCAATTCAAAATCGGCGCAGGCCCATCAATGGTACGCCAACCTGCTGTTGGCGATTGGCCGCACAGACGAAGCGATCGCTCATACACAGCTGGCAGCCGACATGGACTCTACTTCGCTGATCATTCGCTCGCATTTCGGGTTTGTTTACTTCTTCTCGCATCGATACGACGATTCGATCGCGGCGTGCCAAAAGGTGCTGGAATTAGATCCGACGTTCTTTGCGGCGCGCCGGTACCTGGGCCAGGCTTACTGCCAGAAGGGGAAGTATGAGCAAGCGGTAGGTGAGTTTCAAAAGGCGGTTGCCGCATCGGGCGGCTCCCCGCTTATGCGCGCGGAGCTTGCACACACGCTGGCGGTCGCTGGAAAGAAGGACGAGGCCGAAAAGATTCTCGCCGATTTGAAGCTGATAACCACGCAGCGCTATTTCTCACCCTATCACGTCGCTCTGATCTACGCCGGGATGGGCGAGAAAACAGAGTCGCTGAACTGGCTCGAAAAGGCAGTCGAGCAACGCGCCGACTACCTGGTGTTCATAAACGTCGATCCCCGCCTCGAAGCACTCAAAACCGACCCACGATTCGCAAGCTTGCTCGAGCGAGTCGGCCTTCACTAGCACCCAACTCGAAAGCCCATCCTACGACGAAAACAGAGCATTCCCGCTTTGACTGCCCAGCCGTCGGGGGTATAGCTTGTTTTAGCGAACAAAGGAGGTGGCAGTTTGAAAAGAGCTTTGGTCATCGCGCTCGCTTGCATGGTGCTCTCACCGGTTCTTGCGAGCTCACAAACTCGACGGCGCAGCACGCAGAAACGGCCGCGCCCTTCCACAACGTTTGCTGAAAAGCAACAAGCCGAGATCCGCGCCGGCCGTGAACAAGTCGCGACTCAGATCAAGGCCCTGACCCAGTTTCTATACCTGTTCGGGGGCATCGCCAAGGGAATCGAAACCGCCGAGCAGGTGAACCGCAACCGCGAAGCGACCTCCGTTGGCATGCCCGCCGAGCGGATCGAGCAAGGCAAGCTCAAACTTAGGGACAGCATCAAGAATGTTCGAGTCGGCCTCGAGCAACTCGAGTCGAGCTTTCGCCTTAACCCGGTGCTGCAGAGCTACTACCCTAACCTCGCGGGCGTCGCGCGGCTCGGCCAGACTGCTGAGACTCAAGCGGCGGCTAACAGCTTTGATCAGGCGGGCAGATCGTTGATCGCGGCGGTAAACAAGCTTGCAGACGTGCTGGTCGCGCTTCGGTGATCCTAATACTCATCGACTACTATCAACGCATCCGCCCAAAGCTAGCCGGGCTTCGACTTGACGTTCTGCCGGTTTAGGCGGATTCCCTCTCGCGAGATTGACTCATGCCGCGGCGATATCCTTTCGGTAATGTATCCCGGCAAACTCGATCATCTTGATCGCTTGATAAGCGCGGCGGCGCGCTAACTGAAGCGTCGATGCGCGAGCTGACACGCCCAGCACCCGGCCGCCCGAGGTGATAAACCTGCCTTCCTTATCTCGACCAGTCCCGGCGTGAAACAGCACCACGCCTTCGACCGACTTCGCGGCATCCAGTCCGCCGATGACTCTCGCCCTTTCAAATTCGCCCGGATATCCGCCCGATGCGGCTACGACGCAAACCGCCGAATCGTCGCTCCAGTGGATGCGAGTCGCGCCTATGCGGCCGTCGGCTACTGCGTCGAGAATCTCAACCAGATCGCTGTCCAGCCTCATAACGACGGCTTGAGTCTCAGGATCGCCGAGCCGCGCATTGTACTCGATCAGCTTCGGCCCGTCGGTTGTGAGCATCAGTCCCGCGTAGAGCACTCCTTTGAAAGGATTGCCTTCACGAATCATTCCTTCGAGTGTCGGTTCGATTATCGAGCGAGTAATCTGTCGGAGTGTGGCATCGTCGATCAAGGCGGGAGTCGAGAAGGAGCCCATCCCTCCGGTGTTCGGTCCCAGGTCTCGGTCGTTGATTCTCTTGTAGTCCTGAGCGGGGACTATCGTCTTGTAGTCACGGCCGTCGGTAAAAATCATCACCGATGCTTCGCGGCCGACAAGACACTCTTCGAGTAGCACGCTAGAGCCGGCTTCGCCAAACACCCGGTGAACCATCATAGCGTCGATCGCGTCATCAAATTCAGCCTGGTCTCGCGCTATGCGAACGCCTTTGCCTGCCGCCAGGCCGTCCGCCTTGACCACGACTGGAAACGCGAAGTGTTTTCTCAGCGCGTCATTCGCCGATTCAGGCGAATCGCAAGCCGCGAATCGCGCAGAGGGAATCGCGTGGCGCTTTGTGAACTCCTTGGCAAAGATCTTGCTGCCTTCCAGCCTCGCCGCCGACGATGAAGGTCCGACGATGGGAAGGCCGCGGGAGTGAAAGGCCTCGACTATGCCGGCCACCAGTGGTGCTTCTGGGCCAACGACAGTCAAATCGGCTTTGATGGACGCGGCGAGACCCGCGAGAATGCTGGGGTCATTGACGCTGCCCGGTAAGCATGTCGCGATCTCGGCGATGCCGGCGTTACCGGGCACGCAGTAGAGTCGGGTTGTATGGGGGCTGGCGGCGAGTTTCCACGCGATGGCGTGTTCGCGCCCCCCTGAGCCAATTACAAGAATCTTCATCCTAGTGCTCTTTGAACATTCGAGTACTCACAGCTCGAAAAACGCTAGCCACCCGTCATCATCAAACCTATCTGCTCTTCAGTGACTGTCTTTGGATCCACCTCGCCGACTATGCGGCCTTCGTAGATCACGATCACCCGATCGCTCAGACTCAATACTTCATCGAGCTCGGCAGAAACAAGTAACACCGCTGCCCCGGTGTCTCGAAGCTCGATCAATTTCCGGTGAATGAATTCCGTTGCCCCAATATCCACGCCCCGTGTCGGCTGCGCTACCAGCACCAGACGTGGCTTGATGTCGAACTCGCGTGCGACGATCAGCTTTTGCTGATTGCCCCCCGACAGCGCCCGAGCAGGGAGCGAGATGTTTGGCGGCCGTACGTCGTACTCCTGCACCAAACGCTCGGCCCGCGCGACGATCACGTCGTGGTTCAACAGCACCGCTCCGGAAATAGGCCGATCACGATGCACTCCCAGGATGCTGTTGGCGGCTAAGTCAAAAGGCAACAACAATCCGCGGCGATGACGGTCCTCGGGTATGTGAGCGATGCGACGCCCCTTGCGCTGGCGCGGATTCAATTCGGCGATGCTCGCACCCTCCAGCAAGACTTCGCCGGAGGTTGGCTTGCGCAAGCCTGCGAGAATTTCGATCAACTCGGTCTGCCCGTTCCCTTCCACTCCTGCGATCCCGAGAGTCTCGCCGCCGCGCACTTCAAATGAAACGTCGTCGAGAATCAACTTTCCTTCGGCGCCTCTAAGCGTCAGGTTCCGCACGCCGAGGACGGGCTCTCGCGGCTTCGCCTCGTCCTTCTTGACGCGCAACAGGACTTCGCGCCCGACCATCAGCCGCGCAAGCCCCTCGGCCGTGGCCTCGCTTGTGGGCAAATCCCCGACAACCTTACCGTCGCGCATGACGGTGATGTTGTCCGAAAGGGCGAGCACCTCAGCGAGTTTATGAGTAATTATTATTATCGTCTTTCCCTGATCGCGAAGCCCCCGAAGTATCGCGAACATTTCGGCGACTTCCTGAGGAGTAAGGACCGCGGTTGGTTCGTCGAGTATCAGGATCCGTGCGCCGCGATAAAGCGTCTTCAATATCTCGACGCGTTGTTGCTGTCCTACGGAAAGCTCGGCGATCCGCGCGTCGGGATCGATCTTCAAACCGTACTGCTCGGATATCTCGCGGACTCTGGCTCGCGCCTTCCGGTAGTCAATAGAAGTTCCCGATGTCGGTTCCGCGCCGAGCACTATGTTTTCAGTCACGGTGAGCGGCTCTACCAGCATAAAGTGCTGGTGGACCATGCCAAGCCCAAGCTTGATTGCGTCGCCCGGTCCATTGATCGCGCGCGGCTGGCCATCGATGAGGATCTCTCCCTCGTCGGCGGTGTAGAAGCCGTAGAGTATGTTCATCGCCGTGGATTTGCCGGCGCCGTTCTCCCCGATGATCGCGTGGATGGATCGGTCGGGAATGGCCAGACTGATGTGATCGTTCGCTACAACCTCTCCGAACCGCTTGGTGATTCCGCGCATATCGATTGCGTACCTGGATATTTCGCTCATGGTTTTGAACCTGGGATTTCTCTCCGCTCACAGCGGGACTTCCGGCTAGCTCAGCTTAACAAAGGCGGCGTTATCATAATTCAAAGGCACGGGGATGGGAAGATGGGCTTACGGTTCAGGGTTCGAGGTTCAGGGTTCAAAGTTTCTGGTTTCTGGTTTCTAGTCGCGTGTAAGCCTGTACGGGCGGTCCTCCGTGACCGCCCCTCTC
>JBASRM010000086.1:0-6235 GCA_049273835.1 Blastocatellia bacterium
CCGCGAGAGCGCAGCCATCAGGAGAGTCGGGCCGGATGAGTAGCCGCCAACTCCGATGACTACGTTCGGTTTGTATCTCCTGAGAATTCGCGCCGCGGAAACAAAGCTTACCGGAAGCCGGACGAGCGATTTGGATCTTTCAAAGAGCCGCACACCCTTGAGCGCGCCCACGGTTATCAATTCCAGATCAAAGCCTTCGCGAGGAACAATCTTCGATTCGAGTCCGCGGGCTGTTCCGACAAACAGAATCTCAGTCGCGGGATCGCGTCGCCTGAACTCTCGCGCGATCGCAACCCCAGGAAAAATGTGCCCGCCTGTTCCACCCGCCGCAATGATAACCCTCATATCGAATCAGAAACTCGGATTTTGGATTTTGGATTTGGATCTACCGCAATCAAAAGCCGGAATCCAAAATCCAAATCCCAAATCGTTACGCTTTGCCGTGCTTTGACACGTTCAGCAGCACACCTGCAGCGAAGAGACTTATCGCGAGCGATGAGCCGCCCGAGCTGACAAAAGGCAACGGTATCCCCTTGGTGGGCACAAGCGACAACGTTACGCTGATGTTGAAAAACGCCTGCCCGATGATCATCGTCGTCAACCCGACAGCCAGGAGCTGACCAAACAAGTCCGGCGCAAATCGAGCCGCGCGGAATCCTCTCCACGCCAGCAATCCGAATAGCAAGACCAGAGTCGACGCCCCGATCAACCCAAGTTCTTCACCAATGACCGCAAAAATAAAGTCGGTGTGCGGAGCCGGAAGATAGAAAAGCTTCTGCCTACCTTGCGCGAATCCCAGGCCGCTCCCTCCGCCGCTGCCGATCGCGATCATCGACTGGACCGGCTGGAATCCCCAGGTTGTCTGATACTTCCACGGATCGAGAAACGCCAACAGTCTCTGGAACCGCCACGGCTTCAATAGCATGTAGGTGATCGCGGGAAGGACCGGTACGGCAAGCGTCGCAAAGTAGCGCGTGGGCGTCCCCGCGTGAAACATCATCGCCACAAAGACCAACCCCAGCGCGAGCGCGGTTCCCAGGTCCGGCTCGGCCCCAACCAATCCAACAACGATTCCAGCAACGACTGCGGCTCGCACGAAAGTTTCCCTGAAGTTATCAATCTCCCTCACCCGGCGCTCGAGGAAGAACCCCAGGAATGCCACCAGAGCCAGTTTCGCCAATTCCGACGGCTGGATCGAGATGTAGCCGCCATATCTGATCCACCTGTGAGTTTCGTTGACTCTTGGCAGAAATAGGACCACCACCAGCAGGAAGAGCGTCCCACCAAGCACCGTGAAGACCACGCCCGGTCTCTTGTAGTGACGGTAGTCTATGCAGATGGCCGCGGCCATGGCGACCAGTCCCACCACCGCCCACATTCCTTGGCGAGTAAGAAAGTAAAACTGGCCGCCGTAGTTCTTCTCCGCAAGAATCGCCGACGCGCTGTAGACCATTACTGCGCCGAAAAGTGTGATCCCAAGCACGATGGCAAGCAGCACCTTATCGACCGGCAGCTCGCGTCCGGAACTTGCCCGGGAGTTTACCCCGCGCCCGAACGCCAGCTCGGTTTCGCGTTTCCATCTGGGGACTGGAGCTCTGTTAGTCGTTGCCATCGTTGATCGATTACCAATCGCGTCGCAGACTTGCGAACAACTGCGCAGTCCGGCAATCCGGTATCAAGTCAGCCTGCCGGTCCAACCGCTGTGAACGCGGGCCGCCAGCTTGTATACCGCCTCTTTAAACACCCGGCCCCGTTGTTCGTAGTTGTCGAACATATCGAAGCTTGCGCACGCAGGCGCCAGAAGCACGATGTCGCCGGAGGTTGCGACTTCCATCGCGCTGAGCACCGCATCTTGCATTGACCGCGAGCGAATCATCGGGCTTGCGGTGTCCAGTTGTGCGGCGATTCTGTCGCTTGCCGCGCCGATTAGAATGATTCGCTTCACTCGTTCGCTAACGAGTGGGGCAAGCACACTGTAGTCGCTTCCTTTGTCCTTGCCGCCAAGTATGAGAACTATGTTTCGCTCAAATGCTTCGAGCGCTTTCACCGTCGAGTCGACGTTTGTCGCTTTTGAATCGTTGTAGAACTTGATGCCGTCGATTTCGGCGACGAATTCGATGCGGTGCTCGACTCCCTTGAATCGCTTGATCGCCTCGCGAAGAGCGGCCAAGCCATCGATTGTCGCGCCAACCGAGCAAAACACTGCACCCAGCGCACTCATCACATTCTCGACGTTGTGCATGCCCGGTAGAGGTATTTCATCAAGTCCTATGACGTCCACCTCGCCGCGGTAGTCGGTTACCATGGTCGTGCAAACGCGGCCGCCTTGGACGTAAATATCAGCCGTCTCACCAGTAATCGTCCGGGAACCGTTGGAACTGAAGAAAATCTTTCTGGACGGAACGTCGTGTTTCGCTATCATCTCGGCGATTGACTGGTCCCGGCCGTTTAACAGCGCCCAGTCATCACGCTTTTGATTTTGAAAGATCCGGCGCTTGGCACTCACGTAGTTCTCGAACGATCCGTGCCGGTCGAGGTGATCCGGCGTGATGTTTGTGACAACCGCTACGTGAACGCGCAGGCTGTCAATCATCTCCAGTTGAAAGCTGGATAGCTCGGCGACCGTCCATGTGCTACTGGTGGTCTTCTCGATCAAACTCGTGAGCGGTGTTCCGATGTTGCCTCCGACTATCACGTCCGCCCCGGCGGCCCGCATCAACTCGCCGATGAGGGTGGTAACGGTCGTCTTGCCGTTCGACCCGGTCACCCCCACAACCCGCCCGCGCAGGAACCTGCCGGCAAGCTCGGGTTCGCTGATGACCTCGACACCCGCGGCGCGCGCAGCTTCGAGCGGCGCAAGATCGGCCGGCACCCCGGGGCTCAGCACGATCAACTCGGCGTTGCTGAAGACGCTTTCGGGATGTGCGCCCAGCGACAGCATCACACCCATTTTGCGCAACACATCCGCGGATTCACGAATCTCTGATTCGGGTTTGACGTCGTTGGCGATCACCATCGCGCCCCTCGAGACTAACAGGCGCGCCGCGGCGATTCCGCTGCGCGCGATGCCAACAACCAGGACCTTCTTGCCTTTTACATCCATCGGAGGCTTATTACCGCAACAATAAGCTCTGCTATCTCAACTTGAGCGTTGAAAGACTCAGCAAAGCGAAGAGTATCGCTATTATCAAAAACCGAAACACCAGCTTTGGCTCCATGCGTCGCGAGACCTCGGGCGGGTACAGCAGCTCAAAGTGATGATGAATCGGGGTCATCTTGAATATGCGGCGATGAAATATTTTGAACGAAGCGACCTGGAGAATAACTGACAACGCTTCGATCACGAACACTCCGCCGATCATCAGCAACAAGAATTCCTGTTTGATCATCACCCCAATCGCGCCAATCGCGCCGCCAATCCCCAGCGCGCCAACGTCTCCCATAAACACTTCTGCGGGCGGCGCGTTGAACCACAGAAATCCGAGGCTTGCGCCAGTCAATGCCGCGCAGAAGATCGTCAACTCGTGTATCCCCGGGTTATGCTCCAGCCCCAGGTAGTCAGCAAACATCTTGTGCCCGCTCAAGTAGGTGAATCCGGTGAGCGCCGCGGACGTCACCATCGTCACCGATATCGCCAGACCGTCGAGCCCGTCAGTAAGATTTACCGCGTTCGAAAAACCGACGACCACCAGCGGCGCAAAAGCGAGCAAGTAGATCGGCCACCAGATCTCCGGATTGAACGTCTTCACAAACGGCACGCTCAACCGGGTGTTATAGGTTGTCAAATACTTGAGCGCCACGCCGAAGCCGATCGCGATAAGAAACTGAAACGCAAGCTTCTGTCTCCCGGTCAGCCCCAGGTTATGACGCCGCTTGATCTTCAAATAGTCATCGGCAAACCCCACTCCACCGTACGCAAGAGTCGTCACAACCGCGATCCACACATACCCGACAGATAGGTCAGCCCAAAGCAGGGTCGAAATTGCAACTGCCAACAGGACCAGGACGCCGCCCATGGTTGGCGTTCCGCGCTTAGATTGATGAGTGCGCGGCCCCTCTTCGCGAATCTGCTGACCGATTTGAAACTCTCGAAGAAGCCGAATCATTCGAGGCCCAAACATCAGGCAGATGATCAACGCCGTTATGGCCGCCCACGCCGCGCGAAACGTGACCTGATCAAACAACCGCAGAAAGGACAGGCTGTCGTGGACCTTTTGAAATAATCTCAGGTAATAGAACATTCAGCCTCTGAGGCGCCGCTGCAAGCGGAGATGTCCGCGGTCAGCAGCTCCTCTTTGCGGCATCACCCGTCTTCGATTCAACCGAACTTGCCGGCTTCAGAAAGTGCTGCTTCATGCGGTCGACGACTATCTCCGTCTTCACCCCGCGCGAGCCTTTTACCAGGATCAAGTCTCCAGCGCGCGCTTCTCCAATCAGGATTTCTGCTGCTTGTTCCGGCGTCTCGATGAAGACCGCGGCCTCGGCGCTCATTCCCGCCTCGCGCGCGCCTTCAACCAACTTCTGGGCGAGACCTCGAACCCCGATCAATTTGTCGACGCCCATCCTCGCAATTTGCCGTCCCGATTCACGATGAAGCTCACCGGCTGCCTCGCCAAGCTCGAGCATTTCGCCCGCGACTACGATCTTGCGCTTGCTCTCCTTGTTTGCGCACACGGTCGAAACCATTTCAAAAAGCGCGCGCGGGTTTGAATTGTACGAATCGTCCATGAGTGTGAAGCACTGGTGAAACCGAATCACTTCGCCGCGCATTTTGGGACTGGTGGCTTCGGCCAAAGCTCCCGCGATTTCCTCGAGCGGGGCTTTGTATAGATCGGCGACCGCCGCGGCCGCCAGCGCGTTGTAGATGCTATGGCGGCCAGGGAGCGGAACCCTGGCGGCGACCTTGCCGTGCGGCGTCACAAGCAGGAACCGGCTTCCACCAACTCCTTCCGATTCAATCTCGTTTGCCGTCACATCGGCGGGTCGATCGATTCCAAACGTCAAACTATTGATGTCGAGGCGCATCGCGCTCATTCCTGCAACGCGACTGTCATCGGCGTTCAGCACCGCGGTGCCGCCAGGCACTATCCCGCTTACCAATTCGGCTTTCGCGTCCGCGATCTCATCGATCGAAGCGAAGAACTCAAGATGGGCCGGAGCTACGATCGTAACCACGCCTACGTCGGGTGGCGCGACGCGGGCCAGGCGCGCTATCTCGCCTTTGTGATTCATTCCCATTTCGAGCACTGCGAAGTCAAAGTCCGAGGGGTGCTTGCCGTCGGACTCCATCTGCAGGACCGACAAAGGCAAACCGTAATCGTTGTTCAAATTTCCCGTGGTTTTAACTACGCGAGCGATCCGGGCAAGCATCGCCGCGATCATCTCTTTGGTCGTCGTCTTTCCAAGGCTGCCGGTAACTGCGATAACATCGCCCGGCCAGTTCTTCAACACCTTGTATGCGAGGGACTGAAGAGCCGCCAAGGTATCCTCGACCAGGATCAGCGCTGCCTTCTGCGGTTCAATCTGGCGTCCAGTTTCCGAGTTCAAAAATTCACGCGAGACAACCGCCGCCAGAGCTCGCCTGGCCATCGCGTCGGCAACGAATTGATGCCCGTCGTAGTTCTCGCCCTGAATGGCGAAAAACAACTCGCCCTCGCGTACAGTGCGCGAATCGATCGAGTAACCTGTCGGCTCTCGCTCGGCAAGTTCGGTTGCTCCGCGCGCCGCGCGTATGTTTGTTCCAAGAGTCTCTGCGATTTCCCCAAGCTTCATATGTTCGCTTTCCCGGCCTCAGGTTCGACGGACGCACGCTGTGCCGTTAACCTCCGCATCGTTTGCTGATCGCTTCGCGCGCCACTTCATGATCGTCAAAATGAATTCTTTGCTGGCCGAGGATCTGATAGGTTTCGTGTCCCTTCCCGGCGATCAACACAACGTCGCCTTCACGCGCCTGCTCAATCGCGTGAACGATGGCCTCCCTCCGGTCGCTCAGCTTCACGTAGGGTCGCGCTGACCGCATCAGCCCGATTTCGATGTCAGCAATAATTGCATCCGGGTCCTCGGTGCGCGGATTGTCGGAAGTCACGATTGCAACATCACTCAAACTAGCCGCAATCTCGCCCATAGGCGCCCGTTTGGTTCGGTCACGATCACCGCCGCATCCAAAAACGGTGATGACACGACCGGTCTCGCCTGCAACTTCGCGCGCGGTTTGGAGCACGTTTTTCAGAGCATC
>JBASRM010000118.1:0-3841 GCA_049273835.1 Blastocatellia bacterium
CACGCAGTAATAACTGCCGTTTTTACCTTTCTCCAAACTCTCCTCACAACGGGAGGGAATTTCCCCGCGGCCTTGATAGCAGGACTTTCGGCGGGAGTTGCGGATTTTCTGAAGCAACTCGGGTGGCCGTCGAAGGGTTATTGGCATAGCCGGATTGGAACACCTCCCACGTTTCCGGTGTCGGGCGTAACTCTTAGCCAGATATTTCAGGGGACAATCTTGGCTGGACTCTTTCCGAGCCCTCAAGATTCTTTGAGATGGGTGATTCCGATCAACGGCTTTATGAACAGCCTACCATGCACGTTCAACATCAACATTTATGGAGCAAAGGGAGAGCTTCTTTCCGATATACAAAGTGAGCTAACCAGAATTTTCCGGTCTGGCGGAGTTTTAATGAACGTTGTATTTGGCCATCCGGAACGCGCGAACGGTGGCTCCGCAAACCTATTTGTCGTCAATTCGTTTACCGGTGAAGCAGCTAATGCGTTTTTGAGACAACGGGGCCAACAATCGCGTGGAATAACACTTGGGATAACACCAACACTCGGAAATAACTCTTACGTTAATCAAGCAGCAATAGGCCAAGTCATCCGTCGCCTTTTTCCTGGGCCGAGTGCCAGTTTGGGTGAAATGATCGGACGCGTGGGCGCCCACGAAGTGATCCAGCACAGATTCCTTGGTATTGGATCTGAGGGGATCGATATTGCGAGTAATAGGGATGTTGCTGTTTCGGGGATAACGGCATCGGAACTGCGCGCTCGATTCACCACGAGGTTTAATATAGGGCTCTCAACTGCTGGCGTTCTAAGTGGAGGTTGCCGCTAAGCCTCTAGATTGCACGGCATCGATCGAGCTGAGGTCTCACCCTTCTTCGGTCCGCCAATGGTGGTGATCGCCTGCAAGCGCGCTCGTTGCAACTCATTCTTGCGCGCATCTTCGTTGCCCCACAAGGCTTCAGATGACGAGCACACCTTGTGTTGCAAGCTTCGGGAGGCGTCTCGCTCGGCTTGGAGGCCGGAGGGAGTAATCAGAAATTACGGGCCACGATGAATCGCCGGGGTAAGCGAACTCAGTCTGGTGCCCGCCATCTTTGATGCCGTCTTTCACGCGGTTGCGGAGCGCGTCCCCAAAGGTTCTCGATCCGCTCCCAATTCGAACGCTCCCGCAGAACCTCACGATGCCTTCGTGGTCCAATGAGTATGTAGGTCAGGAAATGCCCGTACCTCAAAAAGCCCGCCGCACCCGCCGGTCGCGGTCCAAGTACTGCCGCCATACCATCTTGTTCTCGCCGGTGAAAGCCCGCCACTTGTCCGCTTCCGTATCGAGCTGATCCCGATCATCACGAACGCCGGCTCTTTCTCGAACCTCTTGTTCAGGCTGCGTAGCAACCTCAGCGATGCCACACACGGAGGACACTACGTCCCGAGAAACCCAGAAGCACCACTTTGCCGCGCAGGTCCTCAAGCGCTCAAGTACTCGCGTCCGTTGTGTTATAGAAAATGCCCGCGCGTACCAAAATCTAGTCCCTTACTTCTCTCTTTGCTCCAACCATTCAACGTCTGCCAAATCCTGAGCCCGGCCAGCAGCGCGTTTGTTCCGGATCAGATGCTCTCTCGACAATACCGCAGTAGGCTGATCCGCAAATCTCGTCAGTAGACGGGCGGACCAGGCCTCGTCGAAGCTCACGCCGGTGATCGCAGTAATTACGTCGATGCGAAGGGGAGGCAACCCCATCTGAAACACTGTGCCCGGGTTGGCGAGATCGGCTTCGGTAAGGTCGTGCAAAGGAGTGCCAAACTCTTTCAAGGCCTTGAGCACCCGCTTCGCGTTCTCGGCATCCGGCCGCACCCACACATCCAAGTCCTTAGTAGCGCGAACGTGACCATGTGCAGCCAGAGCGTGTGCGCCAACCACGAGGTAGTCAACGCCCTGAACGTTGAATTCTGCTAACAGATCTCTGAAGTCGCGGTTCAACGGTTTGATCCCCCTGCCAGGCAAGGCACAAAAGGGTAAGGTCCCACACGGCGTTGATCCTCTCTTCGGGTGTGGCCGTTTCCCAGTCGGGATCGTGGCGCGGAGGATCACCGGGACGAATCACCCGGCCCGTCATGTATTTGCGATTCAGCGCGGTTTCCATCGGTGCACTGATTATAACCCGTCGTCGAGAGAACCTCCACAGAACCCGAAGGTAGCTCTCGCGAGCGGGTGTGATTAAAATGTGGAACGCCTCAGGCCCGAAGCCGAGGTCTACAACCTCTTCGGCTAGCGATTGATGACCTCCTTCGAGCGCGCTGGCGGCGAACTCATTCTTGCGGCGCGTCTTCGGCATACTTTGTGGCGTGAGTTTCGGCGGGAAGGAGACGTCGGCCACATCTACAGCTCTCTGGGCTTTCGGGATCGTAGGAGGCAGGGCGGTGAACTCAACTAGTGCTCGCAGTCTTCGCCGCCATTTTCACGTGTTTGCGGATCGCATCATCAAGGGTTCCGGTCCGCTCCCAGCTCGACCCGATGCTGCGGAACCGCACGATGCCCTCGCCGTCAATAAGGATGTAGGTTGGAAATGCGCGCACGTTGAACGCCCGCTGGACGCGATGGTCGCGGTCCCAGTGCTGCCGCCAGACCATCTTGTTCTCGGCGATAAAGGCGCGCCACTTTTCACCCTCCGAGTCCGAGCTGATACCGATCATAACGAACGCGGGCTCTTTCTCGAACCTCTTGTGCAGGCTACGCAACGACGGCACCGAGGCCACACACGGAGGACACCACGTCCCCCAGAAGTCCAGCAGCACCACTTTGCCGCGCAGGTCCTCGAGCGCCAGGTACTCCCCCTCGGAGGTGGTGACCGAGAATTCCGGTGCGTAAGTCTCCCGGGCACGCCGGGGATTCTCGATCAGCTTCGCAGCTTCGGCGGAGTTGATTCCCTTCGGCTGTAACTCAAGATACGTCTTCAGCTCGGAGATGCCCTCCGGGTCGCGTCCTTGCTGCATCAGCGTGAAGCCGAGATTGTAATGAAGAACCGGCATCGCGGCATCCAACGCCAGCCCCTCCCGGAACGCTGCCTCCGCTTCGCGTAATTTCTTTTGGTCCTTGTTCGCCGCCTGCGATTGGAGCGCAATCCCCTTAAAGTTATGTGCGTGCGCTCGAAGACCACTTTCGATGTCCACGAGTTCGATCACTTTGTCGCAGCTTTCAACGACGTTCTTATATGCCTCCAGTCCTTGATATGCCTGCGCCATGCCAAGAAGGCATTCGGGCGACCGCTTTCCGACCATCTCATTCGCGCGCTTGAAGCCCTTCAACGCCTCTTCGTACTGACGCCGCCGAAGAAAGTCGCGGGCCTTCCCCACTTCTTCTTCGTAGGCGGGATCATCTCGTTTGGCCTGGGCACTATTTGCCATTGTTCCGGCTCCTGCCGGTTGCAGAGATACCAGGAACATTATGGTCAGCCCGATCGCGAGCAGGTGGAGCCGCCGTGGGTCGCCTCTTGTAGCGTCTACGATCAGCGTGTTCATCGCATTGGCCCTCCTTGCATCGCGGATAATATCACGGGCTTGGAAACAAGAAGTACTGGATTCTGTCGCATCAAAGTTCGAACGTCTCTACGCGTTCTGAGTTACGTTCTGAGTTACGTTCTGAGTTACGTTCTGAGTTACGTTCTGAGTTACGTTCTGAGTTCAAGCTTTAGCTTGCATCTTGCTTAACGTGGAAGTCGCGAGCTAAAGCTTGAACTCAGAACGCGAACTCAGAACGCAAGCTAAAGCTTGAACTCAGAACGCAACTCAGACGCAAGCTAAAGCTTGAACTCAGAACGCAACTCAGACGCAAGCTAAAGCTTGAACTC
>JBASRM010000126.1:0-8844 GCA_049273835.1 Blastocatellia bacterium
AAGTAAGGTATCTGACGATAGTCGGGACAATCGAACACGACCATATCAGCTTCCTTGCCCGGCTCGAGCGAGCCTAGCCGCTCTCCGCAACCAAGGCTGTAAGCAGCGTTGATCGTAGAAGCGCTGATCGCTTCTGCCGGAGTTATCCGCATCTGTGTGCATGCGAGTGAGAGAATCATCTGCATTGACGGTGTGGGTGAGCTGCCTGGATTGAAATCGGTGGCGATTGCAATCGCAAGCCCGGCTTCGATCATCGCCCGGGCAGGTGCATAGCGCGCGAGCCCCAGGTTAAACACCGCGCCCGGTAGCAACACCGCAATCACGCCCGCTTGCTTTAGCGCGGCGATTCCCTCACCATCGATCCACTCCAGGTGATCGGCGCTAGCAGCTTCCAGCTCTGCTGCCAGGCGCGCGCCTCCGCTCAGACTCAGCTGCTCGGCATGAAGCCGGATCCCGAACCCCAGCTCTTTCGCGCGCGCCAGAACCCGGCGCGATTCATCCACGGTGAACACCGCTGTCTCGCAAAAGACATCCGCGTATCGCGCGAGGCCTTCAGACGCAACTCGCGGAAGCATCTGTTCGGTGACCAGTCGAAGGTAGTCCTCACGTTTGTCTCGATATTCGTCCGGTAACTCGTGCGCGCCCAGGAACGTGGGGATCAGCTCGAGCGGTGTTTCATCATTCAGCCTTCGGATCACTCGAAGGATTTTTAGTTCATCCTCCACCGTCAACCCGTAGCCGCTCTTGGCTTCGATCGTGGTAGTCCCGTGCTCGAGCAGCCAACCGGCGCGAATACGCGCAGTCTCAAACAGCTCATCTTCGGAAGCCTCGCGAGTCTTTCGCACGGTCGCGCGTATTCCGCCTCCCCGCGCCGCGATCTCTTGATAGCTGATTCCAGCGGTTCGCATCTCGAATTCGTCCTCGCGGGTCCCTGCAAACACGGGATGCGTGTGCGGATCGACGAACCCCGGCATCACAACCGAGTTGCGCGCATCAATGCGATGGATGGTTGAGCCGGCCCGCGCCCGCACTTCCGGCAAAGTCCCCGCAGCTACTATCACCCCATCGCGCGCGAGCACTGCTCCCTCGGCGACGATCGCAAGCTCGCCCATTTCCGCTCCGACTCGCGCGCGCGCCGGTCCGGCGAGGGTGACTAGCTGAGAAACATTTTCAATAATGAGATCCGGCATCGTCGATAAGTTAACGAACCCACCCGCCTCGAACCCATTAATTAGAGGCTGCAAGGTGCAGATCCTCGCCGTGTTTTTTGCCTAACGCCTTCAGATAGGTTTCGATCGAGGCCGACTGGCTGAAGAAGACCTTCGACATGAACCGAAAGATCGGGTTGTAGACTTCTCCGTTCTCGGTAATTGTAATGCGGCTTCCGCCGGCACTCGGTTGCAAATCGTAGGTCCACGTGCCGCCAAAGGGCAGGTCGGGATCTGCGATACGCAGCACCAGTCGCGAAGGTGAGTTGGCTTCGATGGTCTCCAGGGTCAACTTTCCGTTCTTTCCATCCTCGCGCCAAACTCTATGACCGTCACGATCGGGCAAAACCTCGACGCTCTTGACATCGGCACGCCACTCCGGAAACGCGGCGCAGTCGGTCAAGGTTTGCCAGAGAACTTCAGGCGGCGCTTTGATGACTGTCGTTCTGGAAGCTGTGTGACCCTTCGGCATGAGCGAACCGATGATCGCCATGAGGGCGATCAGCGCGGCGGCAACGCCAACAGCGATCAAGATCCATTTCATTTCTTTCTCCTTGGCGGTGCCCCGGACTGTTGCCTTCGGGAACCCGCAGTTTTCGAGCTCTTACTATGCATTTCTTCTCCGGCTGCCCGGGCGAGCAGCGCGAGCCCTCGCACCGCGTCCTCGCGTTCTTCCACCGATAACCTCGAAAGCATCGCCTTTACTCGCAGTGGATCGAGCACCGACTGGGCGTCTTTTAAGCGGGCGCCGGCGGCGGTCAGCCGCAAATTCACCACCCTTCGGTCGCCGGCGTCACGCGAGCGAGTCACGTAGCCGCGGCGCACGAGCCGATCGACGGTCAGGGACATCGTTGAAGCGCTGACTCCCATGTGTCTAGCGAGCCCCATCAAGCTTGTGGGCTCGACGTCATCCAGGTGATCGAGGACCCGCGCTTGATTGGTACTGACCTCCTCGCGGGTCTTCGGGTCGCGCACGTGTCGCGAGTGGCAGGCGTGAAAGATCCGCGGATACAGATCCAGCACGCGCTCCACGTTCTCCTTGTTGCGCATCGGCCGAGAGTCTACAAAAAATTGATTTGCTTTGTCAAAGCAAATTATTATCGGCTCTGTTTCGTTTTGTCATTTCCGGCTGCCCAGACTATATTGTCGCCAAAAGACACCTATTGGAGGCCAGCTAGAAGATGAGCTTTACAAGAATGGACCAGGGAAAAGTTGAAGACTGGATGGTGATCGGTCAGGCAGTCGGCCAGCGACAGGCCTCGATGCCAAAGATCATCACATCGATGCTCCTGCAGCTTGAAGATCAGGTTGACGGTTTCGCGGTCAGCCAACTCCATCACGCCTTGCAAACGGCAACCCGGGCGCTGCGCGATGGCGCCTCGGAGGAGATGATCGTCGCTGCTTTGTGTCACGACATCGGCAAAGTTATCTCGGTTGAGAACCACCCTGCAATTGCCGCCGAGATTCTCAAGCCCTACCTGACGCGAGAGACCTACGAGATTGTTCGCACTCATCAGGACTTCCAGGGCCGGCACTACTACGCGCTGATGGGAAAGGACCCGGATGCGCGGCAACAATATGCAAACGAGCCGTGGTTCGAGATGGCTTGCGTGTTCACCGACGGATGGGACCAGACGTCGTTTGACCCAGAATATGACACGCTTCCGTTATCGCACTTCGAACCGATGATCGATCGCATCTTCGCAAGTCCAAGGCGAGAGATGTCACAAAGCGCTTAGCCGGCGATTCCAGGCGGGCGCTTAAGTTTTCAAGTGAGGTTCCGATGGTTCGCATCACGATCAGGACGAGCACGGCTTTACTCGCAGGATTCTTGAGCTGGGCATGCTCGACTCCCCCGACAATAGTTTCGAAGAATGCGACAGCTCCCGCGCCGGTATCGCAGGGGCCAGTCACATCGGGCGAGCTTCGATTGAGAGCCCCGGACGGCTGGGTGAGCGAGCGTCCGTCGTCAAGCATGCGAGTAGCGCAGTATCAACTCCCGCCGGCCGGCGGCGATGCTGAGGCCGCGTCGCTTGTGGTTTACTACTTTGGCGCCGGCCAGGGCGGGTCAGTCGACGCAAACCTCGATCGATGGACTAATCAGATGCAACAACCCGACGGGGCGGCTTCAAAGAGCAGAGCCAGGACGGACACCACGACAGTCAACGGGATGAAGGTCACAATGTTGGATATCGCCGGCACCTACGCCGGAGGTGATATGGGTGGAGGAGGCGGGATTGGTCAAAGCAGACCGAACTTTCGCATGCGAGCTGCGGTCATCGAGACTGCAAAGGGCGCCTATTTCGTGAAGCTGGTTGGACCAGATAAAACCGTTACCAAGTGGGATCAAGCCTTTCTCGAATTCATCAAGTCCGCGGAGTTCAAAGGGTGACTTCAGTCCGGCAGTAGTCTGGAAGCATCGGGAGTTCAGCCCTACCCCTTATCCATCCAAAAAACCCAGCCTGATCCTACCTTTCAAATTCATCAGCGCATCCGAATCAATTCAGTTTCGGCGGCGATGAAACCGAAAGCTGGCCAGTACTTGCCGGACGTAATCTTTTGAAACAACACCCTGGCCTTGGCTTTGTCGCCGTTGTAAAGATGCCAGTTGGCTATGCCGTATCCAACCGTCGCGAGCTCCAGATCGGTCAGCTTGTCGGTGACGATATCGGATTCCTTTTTCAGCCCCTTGTAAAACATCAGCCGGTCGAAGTACGACTTGTTCTCTTCAACCTTCATATCAGGAGTTATCCGGGCGAGCGCTCGCGCCGCTTCGGTATTCTTGCCGCCCCGGCGGTAGCTCATGTACAGCCAATCTGTTGCCGCTATCCGAGAGTCATCTTTTTCGGAGAGGGCGTAGGCCTTTTCATAAGCCCCCGCCGCCTTGGTGAACTCCCCTTTGAGGTACGCAGCCAGGCCGAGGTGATACCAGATATCATAGTTCTTGTCGTTGAGCTTTGCCCCGCGCTCCATATCGGCGAGCGCCTTGTCGAATTGACGCGTCGAGATGTAGCGATGCCCGCGATGTCGATAAAGCATCGCGTTTGTCGAGTCCATCCCGATCCCCCGAGTGAACGTGGCTATCGCATCGCGGAACCGCCAGACGGTCGCTTGCGCGCGGCCAAGAGCTATGAGCAACTCGATGTTGTCCGGATCGGATGCAAGCTTCTTTTCAGCTTCGGCAACCTGCCCCTTCTCGTCGGGTTGCGAGTAAAACTTCGCGCCGGAACTCGAAACGAACTCGGGTTCGCTTTGCGCCTGAGCCCCGCCCTGAATCGTCAGCATCAACAAGGCGGCAATCGTTGGAACAAGTGTGTAGAGCATTTCGCACCTTTGATAGGAGTCGCAGTGAGTTGGCTATTCGTTGAAGAAACCTTTCAAATCTGAAGCATCAAATCGTAGCTGCAGACCGTGATCTTGTCACCGGGCTTGATCGCGGCGCTTTCTCCCGCCGGGATTTCGCGCTCATCGTTCACCACGATCGGGTTAGCTCCCTTGCAAGTGACGGTGTACTCGTCACCCTTTTTCACGAGCGTTGCGTGCTGGCGGCTCACCTCCAGATCGCCTTCGAGCCTCAGATCGACCGAGACATGCTTCGAGCCTCGACCTATGCTGATCTCGTCCTTGAAGAACGGCCGCACGTCCGGCGGCGCGGTTTCGGCCCCCGGCGCCTTGCGGGTCACCTGAACTGAGAAGGTTGGAACCTGGGGCTCGGCTGGTTTGCGTGGCCGCACGATTGTGGCTTCATCCTCGATCTTGTCGGTGACGGTGACGAACTCGGCGGGCGCCGGCTCAGGGCGCTTGCGCGGCTTAACCATTGTCTTCTGCGCTTCCGTGTCCCACACGTGTTGCACGCGAAAGCGTCCTGCCTCCAACCCTGGATCGACCCGCAGTTCGACGGTCAGCGTTTGGGTTTGGAAATCATTGTCGCCTGCAAGCTGCTTCGCTCGTTCCGATAGCACGTAGTGAAGGCCACGTTCCAGACCTTCGCGTTTCTCGCCCTGCCATTCGCCGTCGTCGGCGGTGCTCATGAAGATTATGTACTCTCGCGGCACATAGGTCGGCCCGCCGGGCGGTGTAAACATCTCGCGCTGCATCGACGCCTCTATCTCGCGGGCAACCTGCACCAGGAAGTCATCCCACCTGGATCGAGGTCGCGGCTCGCCCTGCTCGTCCAGCTCATCTTCGCCGTCGATCCACTTCCTTAGATTCTCCATCCAACCTCGCATCGAAGCCTCCTCGGTTAAGCGTTCCGGGTTCCGAGTTCAGGGTTCCTTAAGAAAGCTGCCAACTCCGAGCGTGAACTCCATGCCGAACTCTCGACTCTGAACTCGGAACATAAACTCGAACCCTAAACCACGAACCCGGAACCTCGAACTCTGAACCCCGAACTGGTGATCGTTGCCATCTATTCCAGCTTTACGAACCGGCCGTCTACCCATCCGTTGTCCGGCGCACTATCGGGGGGTGTTCCGGCCCACTCCAAAACTTTGATCCGCAGCCATCCTCCACGCTCTTCCACCACTCGAACCCGAGTTCCGGCCGGAAGCGGGACCAGCACGAGCGTCGCCGCGCCGGGATCGCTGCGCAGGTTTACGTTTTGCGCGCCTCCAATCCGCCCCTCCTTCCCCGCAGAACCCGAGAACGGCACCCAGGGCTTCTTTTGATCTGCAAAATGGTAGTAGGTTGAAGCTGCGAGTCCGATAAGCGCGGCCACGAGAAAGACGATAAACACTCGCCGCAACCATTCCGAGCTGATCGCCGCGCGCATTCGATCAAAGGAGCTTTGTTCCCCGCGAAGCGTTTCAGTGCGCGGCACTGTGGGGCGCAAACCCGGTGGCTTTTTCTCAGTAGCAATGGACACAATTCCATCTCGACCGTGAATCGGAGACCGGGTGCTGTCGGCTGACGCGAAGGCCTGGTTCTCCGAGCGGACAGCATTAGAGTCTGTTTGCTGGGAGTCACTGTTCCTCACTTCTCGGGCCAGGTCCTCCGCTGCAATGCGAGTTCTGCTCCTGGGCAACTCGACCACTATTTTCGCCTTCTGGGCGACGGCGACCTCGCGAGGCGCATTGGCAAGTGTCTTGAAATCCGGACGCGCGGCGCGTTGGTCGACCGTGCTGACCGAGCTCAAGCGAGACTTGACTATCGTGGCTTCGTCATCGACTTCCTGACCCAGAGCCCCGGTCACTGAAACTCGCGCGAAGTCCTCCCAGAACTCCTCGACTGTTTGGTAACGCTCAGCCACCCGCGACGCGGTTGCCTTGGCGAGCACCTCCAGCAGGGCCCCGGACCAGCGTTTCGAGGCCAACTCGACTGGCATCTCGCTGATGGGCTCGCGGGAGAATTTGCGCGGCGCGCGGCCGGTCATCGCCGTGTAAATGGTCTTTGCCAGCGAGTAGACATCGGCTGATGGGGTGAGCTTTTCAATCTGGTCGTCCGCTCTGACATCAGGGTGATGCTCGGGAGGAGCGAAGACGTTTGTACCGACCCGAGTGATCTCGTGAGCGTCATCATGTGTCATCTTGGCTACGCCGAAGTCGGCGATTTTCAATACCCGGCGGTCAGCCGACAGCAGAAGGTTGTTAGGCTTGATGTCCCGGTGAATCACTCTCTGGCTGTGGGCATAGGCGAGCGCCTCGGCGACTTGCTGGAAGTAAAACAGAGTGTCATCCAGGCCGAGCGGTTGCTTGCGGCAAAGCGACCACAAATCCCCGCCTGGCATGTATTCGAGCACCAGATAATGAAAAGGAACACCTTCGAGGTCGGCGGCGGTACCGTGTCCAAGCCGAAGCAGTATGTGAGTATGACGCACTCGGTCGAGCGCGACGGCCTCGTTCTGAAAATTCTCGATCAGCGTCTGTTCAAGCTCAGGGTCGGGTGTTCCCTGAAGCGATGTATTCAGCGATTTGATGATCACCGGCTGCCCGTCAGCCATTTGATCGTACGCCAGAAAGATTTCGGCATAGCTCCCGCGCCCCAGGCACCGCTCCACCAGGTAACGATCGTCAACTACGCTGTTTTCCAGTCTGAGCTCAGGCACGTCGAGTCCCGCCTCTTTTGTTACTGCGGCGCTGGAACGGAGTGCTTGCGTCGCTCCTCGGCGTAACGCGAAAGCGCCGAGGCGGCCTTGGATTTCTCACCCATCGCTTCATACGCAGCGGCCTGCTGAAGATACGCGTCGTACATGGAAGGCTGCCGGAGCGTCACTTCTTCCAGGGTTTTCGCCGCGCCTTCGTAATCGCCTTCCTCGAGCAGCGCGCGGCCATGCCAATACGCCGCCCTGACATTGGAAGGATCGAGCTTTCTTACGCTTTCAAATTCGGCAGCCGCAATCTTGTATTCGCCTCTTTCAAATGCCTCGCGTCCAGTCCGCAACGGATCAACCGCCGCGTTCGCATTCGAGTTGAATGCAGGATTCTTCCAGATGTCCGCGGCGCGCAAGCCGCCGTAGAATGCTCCGGCGACCAGAACCAGCGCCAGCAGCGAATACATCAACACTCGAGACCCGGAGCCCTTTTTGTTTGTCTGATAGTCCGTTGCCGTCTCGCTTCCGCTGGAAAGGGCGAAGGGGCGATTCGCGGCATCGGCCTCGGCCCGCGCTCGGTTGAACTCCACTTGGATGCGGCCGCCACGTTCCGGCGCTCGCGAAAGAGCGGAGGCGCCGGCGCTCACCGACCGCTTATCGGGCTGGTCTGGCATTCCATCATGAATCGAGATGACAGGGCTCTGCCGGGCCTTACCCAACTGAACAACCACCGCGGTCAGGTTGTCGTCGGCGCCGCGCTGATGAACTATTCGCTTCAACTCGTCGGCCGCTCGCTGAGGCTCCCGATGTTCGGCAAGCACTCGCGCGATCTCCTCGTCGGACATATGCCTGTAGATGCCGTCGCTGCACAGAAGGAAACGCGCGCCATCGCGAGCATTGATGGATTTGATCTCGACTTCGACGGCATTATCGACTCCGAGCGCGCGATTGATCACGTTTCGGTTGGCGAGTTCGGCCGCCTGTTCTCTCACAATTCTGCCGGCTCTGATGTCGTCGTTGAGATCGGTATGATCAACGGTCTCGCGCTGGAACCGCCCGTCTTCAAGCCGGTAAACCCGGCTGTCGCCTACGTGAGCCACGGTCACACGGGTGCCGTCAACGTGAATCAGCGCGACCGTGGTGGCCATCGTCTTATAAGCCGGATCGCTTTCCGCCAGCTCGAAGATGTCCCGGTTGGCAAAGTTGATAGCCCGGCGGACCAACTCGGCCGACGAACTATGTTTGGAGTGGTGAGTGACAGCCTCTTCGATTGTCTCCGCGGCAGTCTGACTGGCGATCTCGCCGGCACGCTGCCCTCCTACTCCGTCGAACACCGCAAACAGCCCCCGTTCCGGAATCGCGAGAAAGCGATCCTGGTTGACCGGTCGTTTGGGGCTCAACCCGCGGTCACACACGTAGCCGACTTTTAGGTCCATAGATCACTCGGTTGCCGCAACCGTAAATACGCCGGCCGGCGGCCGCACGTTCGTAGCATCAAGCTTGAAACATTTTACCACCCTCGCAGCCGGGCCGTGAACGCGCACCCCCCACCCCGCGCGAAACTGATAAAGCGATCCCGATCACGGCGTGTATAATGCTCCTTTAATA
>JBASRM010000142.1:0-3534 GCA_049273835.1 Blastocatellia bacterium
CCGTCCGGTCCGGTGAAGGTAAGACGAGTTAACGTCTGGCTGAAAAACCTTTGCGTAGCCGGCCACCCGGCGCAGGTTCGGCTGCCCGCTCCAGAATGCCTGCCCTGCAGCACACCCGGCCCATAACCCGGTTCAAGACCGGCCCACCACGATCCAACCGGAATGTGCACCGTAGTTTCCGGTGGCTGCTCGCCCCCCGGCATCGGGGGAGGAAGGAAAGTAGCGCTCTCGACGCGCCATTTCTGCTCGATCTTCAACATCATTGCGTACCCTGCCGAGCCACGCCCCCCGATTTGTACGATCGGGAGCCGGAAGTTCAGGTTGCCGTTGAAGAGATTCACATTCTCGAATCCGCTCAGCGCGTACGATCCTGCCGGCGCACCAGGCGATAGCCCAAGCGGAGTTGACCCAATCGTTGCACTGCTGTAGCTATTTGGGTTTTGCGTCTGGGCATACACGCCGGTGATCACCGCAAGGAACACTCCGCCTACGGAGGCTCGACGCGCAAGTTTTTTCCGAATCATCTCTTCTCCTCAGCTAATGACTCTAGAGGCACGGTCTATCATTCCTTCCGTTCCGCCCTAGTTTGTCATCGATTCCTTTACTTGGGAGTAATGGTAATTCGACATGCCCATCCCGGATGATTCGCTTCCGTCAATACATAGTTTCCCGGATTCAAGTCTTCCACGGTCCTCCAATCCAGCGTTTCCCTGGCCACGCGCACGTCGCGGAGACGGTTCCCACCAATTCGATCGAGCCTCAGTGAAACTTCGTCCTGTCCGCTGCGATTGTAAACGGCTAGTAGGAAGCGCCCCGCGGGACGAGTGATCTCGGTTGGCTCAATTCCCGTTCGACGGATTGTAATAGTCTCGACTTGAATCCGAGCCGTTGGTTGCGCGTTGGGTTTTGGGCTGAAAGAAGAGGTCGAAGGCATGCCGTCGATTACAGCAGCGGGATTCACTCTGGCCTGATCGGAAGTCCGGGCCACAAACGCCGTCAACGCGAAGCACACCGAAACCGCTACTATCGTTGTAAGCGGACGAGGAATTCTTCGTAGGCGTATCGCATTGGCTATCGAAATGCGCAGCTTCTTTGCAATGTTGTAATTCATTTCTGCATCCATTTACCAGAAGATGGGGTGATGAACTGGCGTCTTCAACTTGGGAGCTGATCGACGCTTCACTGATAAAAGTGGGGCAGTCGCTAGGCCGCGCGGCTGCATATTGGTTACTTGTTCATCGCCACATGTCATTTTTGATAATTTACTCTGCGCTGCTCACTTCGGGGCTGAAATTCCGTGCCATCTGCTCAGGCCGTTCTCTACCGCGGCAGCGATAACTCTTATTGGAAACTGCGCCTGTTGTACGCCGACGGAACAGGAATATCTCCTGAAACACCCCATACTGTAGTCGAGCCGTTCAACCTGAACCATTCACCTGAAGACGGGCGCCAAACCGTTATGTCACTGTTGCCATCAACACCATCGTAATTTCCGGCCGCCGGCACATCAGGGTTCACACCCCACCCGGGGTTTATCGTGCTGCCATCCGAGCTCTTAATGATGAACCACACTCCAGTCGAAGACCGCCAAACTGCTACATCAGTCTTGCCATCGCCATCGTAATCAGCGGGCACTGCCACATCACCGCTTACGCCCCACCCGATATTCATAACACTTCCATTTGAACTCTTGACGATGAACCAAACTCCGGTTGAAGGCCTCCATACAGCTAGGTCGGCCCTGCCGTCACCGTCGTAGTCTCCTGCAACAGGGAGGTCGCCGCTCACCCCCCACACTGTTGTTGTTGTCGTGCCGCCATTCGAGTCGAATATGAACCACATTCCGTTTGTAGGCCTCCATACAGCTATGTCCGTTTGGTTATCTCCGTCATAATCCGCAGGCACCGGTACGTCACCACTGACGCCCCACCCGGTTGTGGTTGTGCTGCCGTCCTCGCTATTGAGGATTAACCAGACCCCGGTCGATGGACGCCACACTGCTGTATCAGTCTTCCCGTCTCCGTCATAGTCTCCGGGCACGATCTGATCGCCGATGGCTCCCCAACTGATAGTTGTTTGCGTGCCGTTCGAGCTTTTGAGGATGAACCAGACCCCGCTTGAGGGACGCCACACCGCTAAGTCCGTCTTCCCGTCTTCGTCAAAATCATTTGGCACCTCATTTGGGGATGGAGGTCCGCTCTGCGGTTCTTCAGTTGCCACTAGCCTGCCGCCAGCGTAGATGTACTCCTTCGACGGTGTGTTCGAGTTTAAACTGGCTATTGAAACTGCTTGCCTCTCATTAGGCTTTTTCTTGAACGCCGAGTCGAGTGCTCCCGTGTATGCCAGCACTGCCCATGCGGCGAACAAGCTGAGCGCAACGCCAACGCTAATGACAACCTGTAGCCTTTGCCGTCTCCACAAGCTGGCGGAATTCTGCCGCCTATACTTCTTCCTCGACTTGGTTGGCATCGTTTCTCCCTTCGTAGGGGGCACTCCCGCTAGCAGCGCTAACTCTCTTATCTCTCAGCGTGTCCTGTATATATTTCCCAGCGCTCGAAAAATTGGGCCGCTCAAGCCAGCCGAGTGTGCTTGCTGCTGATGGCGAAGGCACCTTATAGAATTGTTTGCAGGACGCCGAAGTCTGCCAAGCCTTATACGGATCGAATCGTTGTCACCAGGCTGTATCGCTAAAGACGTGACTACCACGAGCAGCGAGTACCACTATTAAGGACTCCGATACAATTTCCTATCCATTTCTCTTATCGAAATACGTGAGCTATGCTACAACCCAAAGCTTCCGCGATTCTGTTCAATACAGTACAACTTTGAGAAAGAATCAGATTGGCTGCCAATACTTCTAACCTAACTCAAGTTTCCGGGACCGTTATTCAGCTTTTGCCGGCCACAAGGCGATCTTGATCTCTCGTGGGCGTGAAGACTATGCGGAGCGGCAAACCTCCGAAACTTGCTCGTGTCCTCACGTTGATGCTGGAGGAGCATCGCGCGTCGAGCAAATGGAAAGAGGACGAACACTTTATCTTTTCTCGATCGGACGGCAAGCCCTTTGATCCAAGCTTTCTTCGCGAGGAGGTTCTTTATCCCGCGCTGAGGAAGGCGGAGATCGAGCCTGGGAACCGCACACACGGCTTTCATCTCTTCAGGCATTCGGCAGCCAGCATCCTTGCCGACCTAACTCACGATCCAATGTTGGTCAGAGACTTGCTTCGTCACACGAGGCTGTCGAACTGCAGGTTATGTCCACACTGAGGTTGCTGCCGAGGGAGCGAGCGAGGCGCTCGCAGAAGCGATCATTGGGAAAGGCGAGAGGGTTAATTGAAATGCTAAGGGGACCAACCTTAGGGCGATTTGGCTCCCAGTTTTGGCCCCCATTTGTAATAAGTGGTTGCGGGGGCGGGATTTGAACCCGCGACCTTTGGGTTATGAGTCTTACACAAGACTTGCTCGTCTTTGCCTTCAATATCTTACCGGCCTGCCTTTTGCTGGTTTTTGCCCCTGTTTTGGGCAGTCTGTGCC
>JBASRM010000184.1:0-1655 GCA_049273835.1 Blastocatellia bacterium
CTGTCAGAGTTGAATGGCTGAAGCTTTATCACCAGCTGGGACGCCAGCGCATACGAAGCCCACATAGCGCCTCAGCCGGACGCGAAGCATCGATACCGGAATTCCAATAGCCGGTCCATCCGCAACAAGGCGTTGAGGCATAGCGGAGATCCCGGTTTGTAAAGAGATTACTGGCTGCGCTCGATAATGCACCCAGGGGTGAAAGAAACATGTCGTGGGGAGGTTGTCGTAGCAGCCAGTTATCCGACGCCAGGGCAGCGCTACGATCAGTGGCTCAGGTCGAAAACTAGCCTCAACTGCGGTGACGCATCGTGCGACCAGGCGCGAACGCACGAGACAACAATAGACGGGTCCCAATCCTATAGTCCTGTCAGTCACGTCAGGTTCTCTGGAGAATTTTCAGGGTTGGAAAAGTTCTGTTTGTCGATTAGTATCAATCCCGCCGTTGTGTTGTATTGGCGATGTGGTCATAACGGGGTTACCCGTCCTCACACAGATCGCGACGTTCTCCTTGTGGAATGCAACTGCAATTGAAACTGTGTTCGGCTCTTTGGTGCCGAACTGACAAGCGTAGCTGATTCTTTGCGTCTTCGGGGTTCTCGGCGTCTTTCGCGAACATTTTCGTGTCAATTGGTCGTTGCGCGCAAAGGCACTCAAACCTCGCAAGTCTTTACAGAACAGTGCGGTGGGCGGCCTCTCGATACGATTGATATCAACGATCAAGGAGCTGGGCTATGGGTGTTTTATTGAGATTGATTTGGACTCGTTACTGTTTCGAACGGGAGTACTTCAAAGCCAAGAACCTGCTTGGAATAACAGTCCTGTTCACCGTTTTTGTAATCCTACTGCCTGATCCGGCAGCGCTTGCACATCGTTCCGTTTGGGTTGCCGCTTCGAGATCTCACGGGGACGATGTCCGAAATTATGCGGTAACTTCGAGCGAAGACTTTCAGGCTTCTCTTAATAACGCCAATCCTGGCGACACTATTACATTGCAATCGGGCGCCGTTCTGAGGGGCAACTTCTTTTTGCCGGAGAAGAGAACTGCTCTGTCGGGTTGGATTACAATTCGCTCATCGGCCGCAAGCGAATCGCTGCCAGAAGATCTGCGCGCGACTCCGGATTACGCTTTCGCGATGGCGAGGATTGAGAGCCCGAATTCTCAGCCTGCCCTGAGCACACGGCGCGGTGCGCACCACTATCGCTTTGAAGGGATCGAGTTCACGATTGCTCCTGAAGTGATGCTCAATTACGGAATAGTACGGCTCGGCGAGGGCACCGAAGCAGAGGCCGAGTTGTTGCCGCACCATCTGGTTTTTGACCATTGTTACATCCACGGACATCGAACCGCGGACGTCTCTCGTGGCATAGCACTCAATAGTGCGTCAACCGATATCCTCAATTCTTACATATCCGATTGTCACGGCCTGGGGTTTGACACTCAGGCGATTGCCGGATGGAACGGACCCGGCCCGTTCAGAATCATCAACAACTATCTCGAAGCAGCCGGTGAGAACGTTCTGTTCGGCGGGGCTGATCCAAGGATTTCAGATCTCGTGCCCTCGGACATAGAGTTCAGAAACAATCACTGCGCCAAACCCCTGTCATGGCAGGAAGGCATTCTTCGCAAACCGGCTGGTGTAGTGGTCGAGGGA
>JBASRM010000195.1:0-3460 GCA_049273835.1 Blastocatellia bacterium
CCTGCCGCGACAGTGGAAGCAACGAAGCATCACGGCCAGCTAGCCCAGATTGTCTTACCCTCCGGCCCCCTGAGCACGGGTCCTTCGGGGCAGCCTGCTTAAGTTACGCTTCTTCCCGGCACACAGGCGATGCCGGGGGAAACGTGGCTGAGATTAGGCAGCCAGTGCTAGTTCGCTATTCGCGATTGTGTTTTTCCAAGCTTGATAACGCGGGGCATGGGCCGCGGTATGCATCTTTCACCTCGGAGTACCCCCGTCGAAACCTGGCACCCCCAAACGCAAGAAGTCTAACACTCGCGCTTCTTGCCGAACAAGGCTTCGTTAAACCGCTGTCGCGGCTTGTTCCCCAAGCATTCTCGCTCGTTCCATAGCCTGCTCGTACTGGGCCAGATAGGCGGCAAAATCTTCCTCGGAAGACGGGAACATTCCATACCAAACGTAATCGAACCGATCGGTCATATAACGCATCGGAGGCAAGAGCGCGCCGAACCGCGAAACCCTGGCAAGATACTCGTGGTTCGTGGCACTCTCTTCCAACTCGATCAGGTTACGCTCGCTCAGATCATACAGAAGCGAGACATACAGCTTTCTGACTGCCGTCCGGAAATCACCTGCTCGCGCAGCAGCAATGGCTGCTTCCGAAAGGTCCCGCGAGGTGCTACCGGCGGCTACCTCTTCGCCGAGTACCAGCCTGGTCTTTTTGCGCTCCTTGAGCGGACGAATCCGCCGTGCAATTCTCGCCACTGTTATTGCAAGAGCGACCAGCACTACAATCAGCACCACGTTTGAAATCCACCCACTGCTGGCGCTCACGCCGAACAGCTTCTGAATCAACCTGCCAAGAGCTGAATAAACTTCGCCGACAAACCCTCGAACCCTTCGTAACACACGTTTGACGAAAGCCCCGATCGCCGTCTCGCGTTCAGGCTGATACGCCGGACGGTCCAGTATCTCGCGAATCTTGTCGCGTGGTTGCCCAGCATCACTCGAGGCGGTTTGAGCGCGGCGCAGGTGATCATCGAGCGCCCGCAGCCGGCCGGCGGCCTCATTCAGCTTTGCAAGGCGCTGCTGTGGGTCCTTCTCCGACTCGTACGACTCCAGCAACAAGTAAAGCCATCCATTATCTACCGGCACCTCGCGGCCATCTGTCTCGATCTGTTCGGACCTGGGCAGCAGACGCTTGATGTACGCTTTCCCTTCGTCACCATACTCACTGTCTTTTTTGATTCGCTCGATTTGCTCGGCGGCCCGCACCACGCGATTCTCATAATTTAACAATCCCCCCGCAGCCGTGGCTTCAACCGCGAGGATCAGAGTTAGCAACGCTGGGCTCAGTTTCAACATTTGCTCGACAAGCACCTTGGCGATCATTGCTCGATCTGATCTTTGCGTCTTGCTCTAAACTAGCTTGGCGGCGTCGCGGTTCCGCAACGCATGCAAAACCGCGCGCCACGAACAACCTCCCCACCGCACGATTGGCACGTCAATACCGCGTCCTCCGTCAGGTGGTTCGGAGGCCCGGGCGGGTCTGCGGGCGTCGCTTCGCTCTCCCCCGTCTCGAGATTTGTTCGCGTTCCCGGATTCTCGGCCGCGCGCTCGAATTTAGCTCGAAAGTCCTCGGGAGCTGAGTCCAACTCAACTCGCTCGGCGGTACCAACTCCTGAATTAGAAGGGATAAACCCCGCCAATCCCAGTGGGCTTGTTTGAACATAACTTCGCGCGGTCGCGGCCGGTACCGTCGGCTGGACAACCGCGTGCCAGTAGAACCCGGGATTGATCTCGCGCGCCAGCAAGTCAACGTCGTAAGCTTCCTTCCTCACCCGACTGTCAAAGTACAGAAGCGTGAATGACACGATCCAGATCGGGAGACTGAGCAACCCGGATATATCTCTAAACGAAGTATACAGAATGCTCCAGGTAGGGCTGACAAAGAACTCGGGGGTTAGAATCCCGTACATATACAGCGCCACTAGCACCGGCAGCGTAAGAGCCGCCAGCATCGAAAGCGATACAAAGTAAGTGAAGAGTCCGATCCCAGCTACCCGATACCAGTTGCCTTTGCCCAGTCGAATCGCACGCCCAAGCGCGTTGCCCGCTGATTCCCCCTCGATCATCACGACCTGCGGAAGAAAGACCAGTCTCGCCACGACGACGCAGATCAGAAACAAAGCGACCGCAACGGAGACGATTACGGTGATCGACAAAACAACGGTCGCCATCCACTGGGGAAGCCTCGCCGCGGCGATCGCGCCAACTATCAGACCAACAATAAGTATCAAAAATAACAAGACAAAGCCGATCAGCACGTACACCGCTAATAGCAGCGCTATTGAAAGGAGACCCATCAACGTGATCGCGCCGAGTCTTCGCCTAATCGCAGCCAAACATCGGCGAAAGGTAATCGGCTCGCCGAGCATCAGGTGATCCCCGACCAACCGAGACACTCCCGAGACCGTTAACAGAAGGGCGTAGGCCCAGACTGGATAACCGAGCCCGCCGATCGCGAGCATCCAAATCGCTGTGACCGGCAATCCGCGGGAATTGACGGCTCCGGTGAGCAAACTGGTGTAGCCGTACCAGAACATCAATGATACGACATAGCCGATCAGCGTCGGCACCGCTGTGATTGCGACTAACGGGATAAAGTTCCGGCGGTAGAGCCGCACCGCGCGATCGATCACGTCTCCGGTCGACATTGGCTCGAGTATCGTGAAGGTGGCCATTTGGTTGGACGTGATTATAACACCAGAACGGCAGGGCGTGGCGATTGAGCCGGGGCGGGATGAAGTAGTGCGTGCTTCAGTTTTTGCCTAGGGTAAACAGCGTCAATGCCTCTGACACCAACGGCTTTCCCCGTGTGGGGCTTCGATTTCAGCCTACGCCAACGCGCGAGAATCGGCGCTAGCGCTGACACCACCGTCTGAAGCCGGTGATGTTCGATTAATCCTCTTTTGTAACGATCAGAGTCGCCTCATAATCCTTCGGATCAATCGGCTGATTGGCCTTGGGGTAGGGGCTTAGCCCCACCAGCCTGATCTTGAAGCCCCTGTAGACGATTTCTTTTGGATCCAACATCGTGTTCAGCATCGCTACTACTTGCTTCTTATTCTTCCGGGCAACCTCGATCAGCACTTCCCCGTTTCCTGCCCACGCACAAACTACCCCGCGTGGGCAGCGAGAGTCCTGGGTGACGGATCTGAAGGTGACGCGAATCTTTTCTCCTCTGACTACTACCTCCTGGCCGTTCCTGATAGTGAACTCTTCGCCCAGCTCTACTTTATTGCTGCCCGCCGTTCCTTGACCATGAGCAAGGCTAATTAGCATAAGTGATAAAATCGGCAGTGACTTGATTCTCATGATCGCTCCACTCCTCAACGTGCTGCCTGCGCTGCTGACGTGCGTTTCAAAACCTTCTTCGCAGTGACGTGCTTCATCAATTCATTCTTATCCATGAAGAACG
>JBASRM010000198.1:0-4222 GCA_049273835.1 Blastocatellia bacterium
GGCAATGTTACGAACGATGGTCTTCACAGCTACCAGTATGACGCCGAGAATCGGGTAACGAGTGTTGATGGAGGCTCGACTGCTCAATACAAATACGATCATCAGAACCGGCGGATAACAAAGATAGTTGGGACGGCATGGACTCACTATGTATGGCAGGGCTCGCAGGTGATCGGTGAGCACGACGCAACGACTGCTTACACTACGAATCCGACATATCAAGTGAACTCAGCGCGAGTCGAGTACATCTATTCGGGCAGCCGAATGGTCTCAAGCAGAGATAGAGCTAGCAGCGGAGGGCCCTGGACGACGAAGTCCTATCTGAGCGATCGGTTGAGCACGAGGCTTGTGATGGATGCAAGCGGCAATGTGCTAGGACGTCAGGCTCATTTGCCGTTTGGAGAGGACATCGGAACGAGTGGTACGCAGCAGAAGCATCACTTTACGAGCTATGAGCGGGACAGTGAGAGCGGGCTGGATTACGCAGTGAATAGGGGATATTCGCCCGGCACAGGAAGATTCCGGCAAGCTGACCCGTATCGCGCAAGCGGGTATATGACGGACCCACAGAGTTGGAATCGCTATAGCTACGCCCGCAATAATCCAATCAATAGAGTCGATCCTCTCGGGTTGGATGATGAAGAACCAATTGTTCTTAAAGGATGGGCTTATTATGATCGAGAATGGTCTTATGATCAAAAATATGGTAATAGCGTCAATGGATCCAGGGGTGATGATATAGAGATCGAACGGCCCCCTGACCCTACCACAGGTGGCGGTGCCATAACACACGACCTATGTCAAAGGGTACTGGGCTCCGTGCAATTAATAGCTAGCCGAGGCCAAGGGTCCCTCCCGAATGTCGCCCAGTTCCATGCAGCACAAAGCGCGGCGATCGCAAGTGGAGCGGATCTGAGCCTTCTGCTAGCGACATGGTGGATTGAAAACAGTTTTGCCGAGAATCCGCGCAACAATCTTGCTGGACCGACTTACGGCCCAATGCAACTAACGCGAGATAAAGCCAGCGACCCCCGATTCAGGGGTGGGTTCACCGAAAGCCAAATTCTAGGCAACCTCAATTCACAGCGGTTTGACGGAGATATTAACGCCAACCTAACTGTAGGTGGCAATTTCCTTACTTGGCTTAAGGGCCAAGTTGCAGGCGACCTAGCATTAGCAGGTGCTGCTTATCTGGGACATAATGCAGTCATTGGTAGAACGCCAGATCAATTGAGAGGCGCGTACAGAGAGAGATATAACCTATACCAGAATCTCTTACCTCATTTTCAGTGGTTCAAAGATTGTACGGAGGAGGCCGATAGACAACTGGCGGGATAGTTGTGGAGGCGCGGAGCTATGAGTAAACACTGGCACGTTGTGCTTTCGGTTTGTTTGTTGTTTGCTTCGTGTCGTCTACCTGCGAGTACTGCGCAAAACCGGAATTCGGCTGAACAATCTGAAGCAAAACAATCTGAAGATGTGCAGCTTGAAGAGCCACTGGACCCTGTATTGTTGAATCTACTCCAACGAGAGCAGCAGATAGTAAGGCCCTTTGCTTGGGGTGGCCCTGAAGGGAGTGGAATTATCATAGGCATTGATGAACACGAAAAGCTGAAAACCGTTTATTTTGATAAGACGGAAGCGGGATGGGTAATACAAAGATCCGAGCCCTTCCGCTCGTTGGAGAACCAGCCTGCGAGAATTAGACAAAGCGGTTCAGTCGATTTGCAAGGTTATTTGCAAGATCGAGAGTTTCCCTTCAAAGCAGATGTCATAAGTATGGAGCAGTGCCAGGTACACTTTGTACTGGTAGAGCGAGCTCTACTGCGATCGGTTCGGAATACCGTTGGTCCGTTAACCGTCATTGATCTGAGGATAATTGTAGCCAGAGGCTCAAAGATAGTTTCAAGTGAGAACGCGGATGTATCGTTTTTCGGAGTGCGAGAAGCGCTTGGAACCGACATCAATGGCGATGGAAAACAGGATTACGTGTTTATTGGAGAGGACGGTTCCAAATCTATTTTTGTTTGGACCGTAGAGCCAGACTGTGCTGTTAAGCCCATTCTCTTTCAGTTCAAAGACGATCATCGACCAGTCACAGAAAGATATGTATCAGGGAGAGCGCTGTTCCTAAGACCTGATAAATCAACCGGCGGCTATACCGTTCATACTAGATCCTTCGAACCTCATATCAAAAATGACACATTTTACTGGCAAGTAACCGAAAACGTTTACAAGTGGGATAGACGACCTTCCCTCTTCAAGAAAGTGAAGGAATCTACTTGGCTCGAAAAGTCAGACTAGAGTTGGGGACACCCTCATTCGGCGGATATCCCGCTGGATCCAATCGGTCTCGAGCCATGCAGATTCTTCACGAGCTCGCACATCTAATCAATGGGACAGATGGAACCCCCCTGATACCAAATGACGGCGGGAATATTGAACTCAGTGAAAAGAACACGGAGAAAGTTCAGGAGGCGTGCTTTCTATGACGTTCCGATCTCTCTCCGTCTTGGCATGTTTTATCAGCCTTTCTTTGGCGGATACGACGGTTGCCGGCATATTTCGAGATCCTGGCCTGCCAGCCCGTGAGTCATCGAGAAGCAACTGCGAGCAAGAGGTACGATTTACAAGCGTACGCTTTTATAGCGGCAGGAGGGGAAATGGTGCCGAGTTCTCGGCTGGCGACTATGATTCGAGCAATGGCGGCGGCGTTGTTGCGACTACTGAGACATACCCCTCCGCGTCTCGTGCCAGGGCTGAAATGATGAGACGAGTCAAGGGGGCTACCAGAATAATTGATCGAGTGCGCTCGGGACGTCGGGAAAATCGATTGTATACAGAGAGAGCAGTTCTCATAGAATCAGGGAGATCTCGCGATCAGTCGTATGGTGTAATACTCCGGCTAAAGCGAGACGAGCTAAGTATTATCGAGTCCAGTTCCCTCCGCGTTGCGCTGGAGTTCGAGCGACAGTTCTATTCCAAATAGACTCAACAGATTTGTTAAAATTTGATAGATAACAGCGGGTCCTCATTTGCGGAGAATCCTCCACGCTGGTTTACTAATTGTGCTTGCAAGATCAGATCAATTCCGCGACCGATGATATCAGTTTTCTAACTGTTCCGGTTTCTCGGCTGGGGATACGTGAAGCATAATTGAGAAGGGCGGGATTATTGCGGTGCAGCATTATATCGCTGATCGGAGAATCTTGGCTCGTATCGACACAAGGGTGAATAGAGGGACTGGTTCGATTCAGCTATTCTTGTCAGGAATGTTTTTCCACAATTATTGACAGGCGCACAGCAGATAATTAGTTGCGCTTGTACGTCACACTGGAAGTTGAACAGACATCACCAAATAGCTATAGAATAACTGCACAATTTCGGTGTATGCACATCTCATTTACTAGTGAAAGATCAACGAACAATTACTGCGTCTCTGAACTACGGTGCCGGCATCCCATTCGCGAGTTGATAGATATATTTGCCGGTAATTCCACTTTCTCGGCCTATCCATGAGACAAGTATCGACCGCATAGACCGTCAACGCTCCAACCGCTTGGAGGACATCGGCAATGGCCGGAGTCGCGGGGCAGGCATAGGTTCGGCTGTCGACTGCATCGGGAAAGAGACACCCAAAGCACGGGCCCGCGGCTTCTTGGACGAACACGTAGCCGTGGTCGGCATCGGCGCTTACAGCGGTGAAGATGACTGGAGTTTTGCGACTTCGGAAATACGTGCTTGCCGCAATACGCGCAGGATTGTTGTCCACGCCGCAGATTGCCACATCACAGCTTAAATCAATTCCGGTATCGATAGCTTCCTCAAGCAAGAGCGGATAGGCAGTCAGCAGTGTCGCATGCACACACTCCAGTACCAAATTCTCTGCTAGTGCATAAGCCTTATTGCGCCCAATATCCTTAAGGTAGAAGCGCTGGCGATTTAAGTTGCTGGGTTCTACTACGTCGTCATCAAAGATGGTCATTGCGCCGATGCCCTTACGAGCGAGCGTAGGGGCAATCTGACTGATGATGCCGCCAGCGCCGACACAAACTACAGTGCTTCTTGAATAAACTTCCTGATCAAACCCGGCCAACCTTCGCTGCCGGTCCGTAGCCCCAGGGATTGCCTGACCGACCAGCCTACGAATCTGCGATGAGGCGGAAAGCGCTTTTGCCATGTTGTTCTACTCCTGATCCATAGATCTCGACTTCCAAATTAT
>JBASRM010000207.1:0-2209 GCA_049273835.1 Blastocatellia bacterium
TGCTGACCCTGAGCCAGGAACAAAACATCAAGACCGGCCGCTTCGCGCTGATCTACGCGGACGAATCCATCATCTCGCACACAAACGAAAACGAATACGCCGCGTTTGCTGCCAACCGGAAGAGCGAGGCCTTGCAGGACCGAATCATCATGATTCGCGTTCCCTACAACTTGAAGGTCTCGCAGGAGGAGCGGATCTACGACAAGCTGTTGAAGCAGTCGGACGCGTTGCGCAACATCCACATCGCGCCCAACGCCCTGAAGATCGCCGCGATCTTTGCGGTGATGACCAGACTCGAGGAACCGAAGAAGGCGAACATCGACATCGTCAAGAAGATGAAGCTCTATGATGGCGAGGACGTCGAGGGCTTCAAGACGAAGGATGTTCGCGAGCTTCAAGAGGACACGGTGCGCGAGGGGATGGACGGCATCAGCCCGCGATACATCATCAACCGCCTTTCGGGCGCGCTGGTTCGCGACAACATCACCTGCATCAATCCCATCGATGCGCTGCGGGCCATCAAAGACGGCTTCGAGCAACACACAGGTATTTCCTCCGATCAGCGCGATCGCTACCTGAATCTTGTTTCGGTCGCCCGACGGGAATATGACGATATCGCGAAGAACGAAGTGCAGCGGGCCTTCGTCTACTCTTTCGAGGAGATGGCCAAGACTATTTGCGATAACTATCTCGATAATGTCGAAGCGTACTGCAACAAGGAGAAGCTCAAGGACGCGATCACCGAAGAGGAGATCGAGCCGGACGAAAAGCTTATGCGCTCGATCGAGGAGCAGATAGGGGTCAGCGAGAACGGCAAGAATACGTTCCGGCAAGAGATTCTGATACGAATCTCGAGTCACGCGCGAAAGGGCAAGCCGTTTGAGTACAAATCGCACGAGCGACTCAAGGAGGCGATCGAGAAGAAGATCTTCTCCGACCTGAAAGACGTCGTGAAGATTACGACTTCGACCAAGACTCCCGACGCCGATCAGCTTCGCCGGATCAACGAAGTGATAGATCGATTGGTGTCGCAGAATGGATACTGCACGGTATGCGCGAATGAGTTGCTGACTTACGTTGGGACACTGCTCTCGCGCTGAGCGCTCGGGCGCTCCGGGTTTCTGGCTCGCCCGCACCTCCCCTTTTGGGTCGTGCGGGCGAAGATTTATAAAGAGCCAGCCGCAGCCCCTAAGAGGTCATCCGCATGTCAGTTCAACGAAACGACTGGTCGCTGCAGCGCAAAGGCCAGATAGACCAGGATCGCCATAAGGAAAGAGTCCGCGACGCGATCAAAAAGAACCTCGGTTCCATCGTGTCGAATGAGTCGATCATACTCTCGGACGGCAAGCGAGTCGTCAAAGTTCCGATCCGGTCCCTCGACGAATACAAGTTCCGCTTCGATTATCGGAAGAAGAAACACGTCGGAACCGGCGACGGCAACACCAGTGTCGGCGACGTAATCGGTCGCGAAGGGCAGCCGGGGCAAGGCCCGGGACAGGGACCAGGCGCCGGAGATCAACCGGGTCAGGAGTACTACGAGGCGGAAGTTGACATAGACGAAATCGCGAAGCTCATCTTCGAGGACCTCCACCTTCCATACCTTGAAGAAAAGGCCAAGCACGCTGTTCCATCGACCAACACAAAGTTCACTGAGATCCGCCGCTCGGGTATCCTGTCGAATTTAGATAAGCGCCGTAGCATAATGGAGAACCTCAAACGCCGGGCGCGCGAGACCGGAGATCCTCACATCGGTCCTTTCAAGAAGGAGGATCTTCGCTACAAGACCTGGGAAGAACAGATGACCTACGAGTCGAACGCGGTCGTCATCGCGATGATGGATGTGAGCGGCTCGATGGGCGAGTTCAAGAAGTACATCGCGCGCTCATTTTATTTTTGGATGGTGCGTTTTCTCAAGACGAAGTATGACAACGTCAGGATAGTCTTTATCAGCCATCACACCGAGGCAAAAGAAGTAACCGAAGAGCAATTCTTCACCCAGGGTGAATCCGGCGGAACGGTCGTCTCATCTGCTTATCGGCTGGCGCTCGACACCATCAGCGAACGCTTCCCGCCGCACGATTGGAACGTGTACCCATTTCATTTCTCGGACGGCGACAACTACTACTCGGACAATGACGAGGCAGTCAAACTCGCGGATGAATTGATTTCAAGGTGTAATCTGTTCGGCTACGGCGAGATCGGCGAAGAA
>JBASRM010000215.1:0-10713 GCA_049273835.1 Blastocatellia bacterium
GATGCCTTCCGGTTTTTGAGCGCCGCACCGAGCGCGCTATTCATAATGACCTCGGCGAGGTGACGCGAAGCCTCATCCAACTCGGTAATCTTCGCGCGTATTAACTGATGGTCGTCGCCGGCGGCAGCCTGCCGGAGCGCAACGATGGCGCTGCGGATCGCTTCGCTTTCACGTTCGTCGATCAAGCCTGTTGCTCCCTCCCGGAGCGCCTTCTCTGCGGCCCGCATCACAGTCTCGGCTTCGTTGCGACTCTCGATGATCAGGCGCTTTCGGATGTCTTCTTCAGCGTACTCAAATGAGTCGATCAACATTCTTTCGATCTGATCATCGGTAAGACCGTACGAAGGCTTAACTTCAATAGACTGCTCCTGGCCGGTCCTCAAATCGCGCGCGCTAACGGTCAAGATGCCGTTCGCGTCAATCAGGAACTTCACTTCGATTCGCGGCAACCCGGCTGGCTGAGGGGGAATGCCCTTCAAAGTAAACTTCGCGAGGCTTCGACAATCATCGACGAGTTCGCGTTCACCTTGCACTACGTGAACATCAATGCCGGTTTGATTGTCGACCCAGGTCGTGAACATCTCGGCTGCTGACGCGGGAATGGTCGAGTTGCGATTGATTATCTTCGCCACGACGCCGCCCATCGTCTCTATGCCGAGACTCAAGGGGGTGACATCGAGCAGCAGTAGATCTCTTCGTCCTCCGGCGAGAACATCAGCTTGAATAGCAGCGCCGAGCGCAACCACTTCGTCGGGGTTAAGCTCGACATGCGGTTCGCGCTTGAACAGTTCTTTGACTCTTTGCCGGACCAGCGGAATTCGGGTTGAGCCACCCACCAGAACGACCTCATCGATCTGTTCAGGTTCGAGACCGGCGTCCTTCAACGCCTGCCTGCACGGAGCAAGCGTTCGATCAACAAGATCAGAAATCAATCCCTCAAAGTCATCACGCGTTATCAAGCGCTCGTATCCGCGCTTGGGATCAGCAGCGGGGACCTCTATAAGGGCGCTGTCGGAAACCGACAGTTGGTGTTTTGCTTTTATTGCGACTCGGCGTACGGCCTGAAACACGGCCAGATCGTCCGCGGTGCTTTCGAGAGCGGTGTCTGCAAGCTCACCGAGAACCAGCGTGATAAGCCGGTTGTCGAGATCGTCGCCTCCCAGGTGTGTGTCTCCGTTGGTCGCAAGCACTTCGAAGATGCCGTCTTTGAGTTTGAGTACCGAAATATCGAAAGTACCGCCGCCGAGGTCGTAAACCGCAACAATGGCTTCATCACGTTTGTCGATGCCGTAGGCAAGCGAAGCCGCGGTGGGCTCATTGACTATGCGAAGCACGTCGAGCCCCGCAAGATGCCCTGCGTCCTTTGTAGCTTGTCGCTGCGCGTCGTTGAAATACGCCGGTACAGTGATGACCGCCCGCGTTACCTCTTCTTCAAAGAACCGCGAAGCGCGTTCCTTCAGGTCACGTAAGATGAACGCGGAAATCTCTGGCGGCGTGAAGACCCGCTCGCCCATCTGGAATCGAATGACCTGTTCACTTCCCGGCGCGATTTGAAACGGTACGAGTGTGAGATCTTCCTGAACATCGGCGCTACCCTTGCCCATGAATCGCTTCACGGAATAGATGGCCTTGCGAGGCTCGGTGATCAGCCTATCGCGAGCCTGTTCTCCGACCAGGAGTCGGTTCTCCTGGTCATCGAAGTAAACGATCGAGGGCACAAGACCGTTGCCCGATTCATCACGAATAACCTCGGGCGCGTTGTCGCTGATGTACGCAACAAGACTGTTCGTCGTGCCCAGGTCTATTCCGACTACGCGGCCTGACTTGGGACGCCCGCTAAGGCTGAGTTCAATAACAGGCATTAATCAGAGTTCCCCTTCGATGTTGCGAACAAGATGGCGAATATAGGATCGGTGTGAGAGCAACTCACTCATTCGATCGAGCAAAGATTTCTTTTCGTGCGCCGCGGTCCGATCGATTGAAGAATCCCAATCTTCAAATAGTGCGAAGAGCCGCTGGTCGATCTCAGCCAACTTCTGCCGAAACGCCGCAAGGGCTTCCTCCAACCCCGAACGAGCTTCGACGACTTCCTCTTCGTCGCCAATCTTTTTTGCCGCCTTCAATTCCTCAATCTGCATGTTCAACTCGAACACTTCTTCCAATAAATCGGGTGGCGCCTTTTTCTCTGCTTCCTTGTAACCTTCAAGAGCCAACAGGTATGTAACCCTCCCCACCCGGTCACGGAGAGTGCGATAGGCGTCGTTGAGCATCGATGACCGCTCTACACTCGCCTGCCTTTCTGGTTCGCTAGCGGACATAAAGTAATCGGGATGAAACTGCCGGCTGAGCGAGTAATACGATTTCTCCAGCTCCGATTCGTCGATTCGCAGCTTCCTTGGTAACCCGAAGAAGCTGAAGTAATCCGTTCCCGCCGCAGCGGGTTGAATCTTATTACACACCGCACAGAAATGCGTGCCGGCTGACCGAGCGCCGCAATAAGGACAAGTTGACTGAGTCGCTCTCTGGGTGTTGACTACGGTTCCCGTCATGTAAAAACCTGAGCGCCTGTCGGGTTCGGGTTGGAAGTCCGGGCGCCAACAAAAAGATGGTTGAGTCGCAGCGGGCGCCCAACCATCAATCTCCTACAGAATTGTGTTCACCGTGGGCAGACTTCTTACGGCGTCGGCAGGCGCCCTCATCTGAAGCATCGGTGAGAGACGCTACCGATGAACGATCTCACAAGCTAAACCGCGAAAGATTCGCCGCAGCCGCACGCGCCTGAAGAGTTGGGATTGACGAAGGTGAATCCTCGTTGCATCAGTCCCTCCTCCTTGTAATCTAGCGTCGAGCCGTCTAGAAACAAAAAGCTCTTCAGATCGACAAAAACCTTGACCCCGTCCTTCTCGAATACCTTATCGCCGGGCCGTTCTTCGGTATCGATTGCCAGATTGTAGCTCATGCCCGAGCAGCCTCCGCCTTTTACGCCTACTCTCAAACCGCCTTCGGCGATTCCCTGCTCCTGCATGATCTCGCGAACCTTCTCGACAGCTTTTGTAGTCAGTTCAATCATAGCGCTCACGCGTTGACGGCGGCTTCTTCGGTCTTAGGCTCACCGCTGGTTTGCTTCTGCTGATAGTCGCGCACCGCCGCCTTGATGGCGTCCTCAGCAAGCACCGAGCAATGAATCTTGACCGGCGGCAGGTTGAGTTCTTTTACGATCGCGGTGTTCTTGATTGTTAGAGCCTCATCCACTGACCGTCCCTTGAGCCATTCAGTGGCAAGGCTGGAACTCGCAATGGCAGAGCCACAGCCAAACGTCTTGAACTTCGCGTCTTCGATGATCTGTGTCTCCGGATTGATCCTGATCTGAAGCTTCATCACATCCCCGCATTCGGGAGCGCCTACAAGCCCGGTGCCCACGCTGGGGTCCTTTTTGTCCAGGCTTCCAACATTACGCGGGTTGTTGTAGTGGTCGACAACTTTATCTGAGTATGCCATCGGTTTGTTCTTCCTCTCGTGCTCTTGAGTTAGTGTTATTCACCAGCCCATTGAACCTTGCTGAGATCGACTCCCTCTTGAACCATCTCCCACAGTGGTGACAGCTCACGTAATCTGTTCACGGCCTCATTGACGCGGCCGATCGTGTAGTCGACTTCTTCTTCGGTGTTGAAACGCCCGAGCCCAAATCGAATCGAGCTGTGCGCAAGCTCTTCCCCGACTCCCAGAGCCTTCAGCACATAACTCGGCTCAAGACTCGCCGATGTGCAGGCAGAGCCTGACGAAACTGCAATGTCGTTTATGCCCATCAGCAATGACTCGCCTTCAACGTACGCGAAGGAGATGTTGAGATTGCCGGCCAGCCGCTGGGTGGGATGTCCGTTGACGTAAACGTCGGGTATTTCGTCCATAATCCCGTTGCAAAGCCTTTCGCGGAGGGCCAGCATTCGCACGTTTTCGCTCGGCATTTCAGCCCTTGCCAATTCACAGGCCTTGCCCAATCCCACTATTCCGGTGACGTTCAACGTTCCGCTCCGCATGCCGCGTTCGTGGCCGCCTCCGTCCATCATTGGCACCAGCACCACCCGGGGGTTCTTGCGACGCACGTAAAGTCCGCCAACACCTTTAGGCCCATAAATTTTATGAGCGGAAAATGAAGCGAGATCGACGTTGAGTTCGTTGACATTGAACGGGACTTTCCCGATCGCCTGAGTGGCGTCAGTGTGAAACAGAACTCCCCTCTCTTTACAGAGCTTTCCGATTTCGGCGATCGGTTGAATGACCCCGATCTCATTGTTCGCCATCATGATCGTGACAAGGATTGTTTTGTCAGTGATTGCATTCTTGATGTCATCGGGAGAAATCAGGCCATCGGTTCCAACCGGAAGGTATGTAACTTTGAAGCCGCGCTTTTCGAGCTTCTTACAACTGTCCAGCACCGCTTTATGCTCAGTCACCGCGGTTATGATGTGGTCACCGCGCTCGTAGTACATGTCGGCGACACCCTTGATCGCGAGATTGTCTGATTCGGTCGCGCCGCTGGTGAAAACGATCTCCTTGGAAGTAGCGCTTATCAAGTCTGCGGCTTGTTTACGCGCTGCCTCAATTGCTTCCTCGGCCTCCCATCCGAATTGATGATTGCGGCTTGCCGCATTTCCGAATATTTCGGTGAAGTAAGGACGCATCGCCTCGAACACGCGGGGGTCACAGGGCGTCGTCGCGTGATTGTCCATATAAATTGGGAGCTTCAAAGCCATTTCGTTCTCCTTGAAAACCTGATCCGATGAATCCTTATTCATGCGACCTCGGCGGTGTTCGAGTTAGCCGTATCGTCCGCCGTCTGCGCACGGTCCAGTATGCGCTTTGATTTCACTCTTAACCCATAAACTACTTCCGGTTTCGCCTTGTTTAGAAGATCGGCAACAGTAATCGAATCCAGAAAATTGTCAACATGCTCGGCCAACTGCTTCCATATGGCGCCGCTGATGCACCTGCTCGAGATCCTGCAGTCATCAACGGATTCTTGTTTACTAAAACAGGAATTGGTGTAAATCGGGGACTCGATCAGCCTGACGATTTCGCCGATTGTGATCTCAGAAGGGTCACGTGAAAGAACATAACCGCCGTGAGACCCACGGACGCTCTTGACTATGCTTCCCTTGCGCAGCTGTTGGAAGAGCTGCTCCAGAAACATCAGCGATATCCCCTCCCGCTGCGAGATGGCCGCCAGCGGCACGGGAGATCCATCTGAGTGCTGTGCGATGTCGAGCACCGCCCGCACCGAGTACTTACCTTTTGACGAAACCTGCATCGCTTTTCAACGCAACCTCAAGAAGCAAAATTAGCAAGAATTGAGACTTTATGATACCCGACTGAGTAAGTCAAGTTTATTGTTGACTTAAAAGGTCATGTACGCCTTGATGAGACTAAGTGCAAAAATAATGAGCCTTACAGGCAGCGACCAACGCTGCCCCAATCTTGACTTTGAAGTACAGATTCTTTACGATGCTCTTAGTTACCCAAACATGTAACGGGAGCAACCACGGAGGCTTGGGGGAGTCACTGGAGACGTCGATGAGCACAGATAGCGAGACCATCGGAAGGTTAGTCGACCGCGAATACAAGTGGGGGTTCGTAACCGAAATCGAAGCAGATACGGTCCCGCGTGGCTTGAACGAAGACACGATTCGGCTAATCTCGGCAAAGAAGAACGAGCCCGAGTTCATGCTTGAGTGGCGCCTGGCGGCCTATCGCCATTGGTTGTCGCTCGAGGAAGCCGAGGCGGAACCAACCTGGGCAAATGTCCACTATCCGCCCATCGATTATCAGAGCATCGTCTACTACTCGGCGCCTAAGACAAAAAAGGATGGGCCGAAGAGCCTGGAGGACGTAGACCCGGAGCTCCTCAAGACGTATGAAAAACTCGGCATACCACTGCGAGAACGCGAGATCCTCAGCGGAGTTGCGATAGATGCGGTATTCGATAGCGTCTCAGTCGCGACCACTTTTAGAGAAAAGCTGGGCGAGCTTGGAATAATCTTCTGTTCCTTCTCGGAGGCGGTGCAGGAACATCCGGACCTGGTAAAGAAATACCTGGGATCGGTCGTGCCGTATACCGACAACTTTTTCGCCGCCCTGAACTCGGCGGTCTTCACCGACGGTTCGTTCTGCTACATACCCAGGGGCGTGCGCTGCCCGATGGAGCTGTCGACCTACTTCCGAATCAATGCGAAGAACACCGGACAGTTTGAGCGGACCTTGATCATCGCCGATGATGCCAGTTATGTAAGTTACCTTGAAGGTTGCACTGCCCCGATGCGTGACGAGAATCAGCTTCACGCGGCGGTGGTCGAGTTGATCGCCCACGACGACGCTACGATCAAATATTCGACTGTCCAGAACTGGTATCCCGGCGATAAGACAGGCAAAGGCGGTATCTATAACTTCGTTACCAAGCGCGGCAAGTGTTTGGGCAGGAATTCAAAGATATCGTGGACACAGGTTGAGACCGGCTCGGCGATAACCTGGAAGTATCCGAGTTGCATCTTGCAAGGAGACAACTCTGTTGGCGAGTTCTATTCGGTAGCGCTTACCAACAACTACCAGCAGGCGGATACCGGAACCAAGATGATCCACATCGGTAAGAACACCCGCAGCACGATCGTTTCGAAGGGCATATCCGCAGGCCACGGACAGAACACCTATCGGGGGATGGTTAAGATTCTCAAGCGGGCCACTGGCGCGCGAAACTATTCGCAATGTGATTCGCTGCTGCTTGGGGACAAGTGCGGCGCCCACACTTTTCCGTATCTAGAGGTCAAGAATTCGACGGCCCAGGTCGAGCACGAAGCCACAACGTCCAAAATAGGCGAAGATCAGATTTTTTACTTCCGTCAGAGAGGTCTGTCCAGTGAGGACGCCGTAAGCATGATCGTCAATGGTTTTTGCAAAGAGGTTTTTCGCGAATTGCCCATGGAGTTCGCGGTTGAAGCCCAGAAGTTACTGGGTGTAAGTCTCGAGGGGAGCGTTGGGTGAAACAATTTCCGATTGCCGATTAGCGATTGCCGACCAGCAAGAGCTACGACGATCCGCAATCCCAATCTGAAATCGAGAATTCGGCATTCTGCTCCGGAGGAATAATGCTCGAAGTCAAGAATCTACATGCAAGCGTCGATAATAACGAGATCTTGCGAGGCGTCGATCTGAAGGTGAGGGCGGGCGAGGTTCACGCCATCATGGGGCCTAATGGTTCGGGCAAGAGCACCCTGGCGCAGGTGTTGGCTGGAAGAGAGAACTACCAGATCACTGAAGGAGACGTCACCTACGACGGGCAGGACCTGCTCTCGATGCCTCCCGAGCAGCGCGCCCGCGAAGGTGTGTTCCTTGCTTTTCAGTATCCAGTCGAGATCCCGGGCGTGAGCAATATGTATTTTTTGCGAGCCGCCCTCAACGCCATTCGCAAGCATCGTGGACTAGAAGAGCTCGATGCGATGGACTTCCTGGCAATGGTGCGCGAAAAGATGAAGTCGCTGGATATGGATCAGACCTTGATGAATCGTCCGGTGAACGACGGATTCTCTGGAGGCGAGAAGAAGCGCAACGAGATATTTCAGATGGCGGTCCTCGAACCTAGGCTCGCAATTCTGGACGAGACCGATTCGGGTCTCGACATCGACGCGCTTAAGACGGTCGCGGACGGCATAAACGCGCTTCGAAGCCCCGATCGCGCAATAATCCTCGTGACGCATTATCAAAGGCTGTTGAACTACGTGATTCCCGACTTCGTTCACGTGTTGTCGGAAGGGCGGATCGTCAGATCCGGTGGCAAAGAACTGGCTCTCGAACTCGAGGAGAAGGGCTACGTCTGGCTGGAAGAGAGTGGTCAGCCGGTCAAGTCGGGGCGTCATTAATATGATCGGCGTCAAGGAAGCACAAGACTCATATGTAGAAGCTTTTGCGCGTCAGGAAAAGGAACTGACCGCAGGTCACCGATCCTGGACGCGCCCGCTTCGCAAGGCCGCCCTAGCAAGGTTCGCTCATCTAGGCTTTCCCACAAGCAAGCTGGAAGAATGGAAGTTCACCAACACTGCACCCATCGCGAAGCTGCGGTTCCAGTCTTCTCGATATCAAGCAGACAGGTTGACCGTTGAAGAGTTCCACGCGCGTTGTCCGCAAGCGGCGAGCGCACAACCTCGGCTGGTATTCGTCAATGGACATTTCTCTGGCGAGTTATCGTCCAGTGAAGGCTGGCCGGAAGGCGTCCGCATCGCAAATCTTGCAACCGTTTTCGGGAATGAATTCGCGATGTTGGAGCCGCACCTCGCTCGCTACGCAAGTTTTCAAAATCACGCATTCGTCGCGCTCAACACCGCTTTCATGCAAGATGGCGGGGTTGTTCAAATCTCGCCAGGGGTGATCCTCAATAAGGCCATTCACCTGATCTTTATTGCAACCGAAGGTGAAGTTCCATCCGTCACGTATCCTCGCAACTTGATCGTCGCTGGGAACGGCAGTGAGGCCAGAATCATCGAGAGCTACATTGGTCTGTCAGAGGGGGTTTACTTCACCAACGCCGTGACCGAGATTGTTGCGGGCGAGAACTCCGTGGTTGAGTATTACAAGGTGCAGGATGAAAGTGAACATGCATTTCACATCGGAACGCTTCAAGTAAATCTAAATCGAAACAGTAACTTCACGTCTCACACGGTAACTCTCGGCGGCGAGTTGGTTCGCAACGACCTTAACGCCGTGTTGGACGGCGAGGGCATCGAGTGCTCGGCTAACGGTCTGTATGTTACCAGGGGACGTCAGCACGTCGATAACCACACGGTCATCGATCATTGCAAACCTCACGGCACAAGCCGGGAGGTTTACAAGGGCATCCTCGACGGCGAGTCATCTGCGGTCTTCAACGGTAGCATAATAGTTCGTAAGGATGCGCAGAAGACCGATGCGCGCCAGAGTAACAAGAATCTCGTGCTCTCGGAGGGCGCAACTATCAATAGCAAGCCCCAGCTCGAGATTAACGCCGACGATGTAAAGTGCACTCACGGTACCAGCATCGGTCATCTGGATGAGGATTCGGTTTTTTATTTGCGGTCCCGTGGGGTTGGTCCGGATGAGGCACGGACCGTGTTGACCTACGGCTTCGCCAACGAAGTGCTGAACAAGATGAAGGTCGAAGAAGTGCGCGCCCGGCTCGAGCAGGCTTTACTTGCCCGGCTATCAAACGGGCGCACAAACGATGAAGAGTTCGTAGTACGGCCTTAAGGCGGAAGTTAGTAGCACATGGCCGGACTGTGACCAAGGACAAACGTGAGCCTGAAGGCCTTAACTACGAACTCTTTCCGAGGAGGAATGATGAAAGCAAGCGGCGGTTTCCTGGCTTCAGAGAAAACTACGAAGGCGCTCACCTTCGACGTTGAGAGCATACGAGAAGATTTCCCAATCCTGAAGCAGTTAGTTTACGACAAGCCACTTGTTTATTTGGACAACGCTGCGACCAGCCAAAAACCCAAGGTCGTCATCGATGCGATGACGAACTATTACCAATCGGATAATTCGAACATTCATCGTGGTGTGCACGTTCTGAGTGAGCGCGCTACCCAGAAATACGAGGAAGTGCGGATCAAAGTACAGCGCTTCATCAACGCCGCCGAGCCGAAGGAGATTATCTTTGTCCGCGGGACCACCGAAGCGATTAACCTTGTCGCTAACAGCTACGGCCGCTCAAACCTGAAGGCCGGAGACGAAGTTTTGATCACGGCCATGGAACATCACTCGAATATTGTGCCGTGGCAGATCCTTTGCGAAGACAAGGGTGCGCAGCTTCGAGTCGCTCCCATCAACGACGATGGCGAACTGATCCTTGAGGATTTTGAGAGGCTTCTGAGCGAGAGGACCAGGCTGGTTTCTGTGGTACACGTTTCCAATGCGCTCGGCACGATAAATCCCATTCGAGCAATCATTGAAATCGCTCATCGCCACAACGTCCCGGTGATGATTGACGGGGCGCAAGCTGCTCCGCATACCCAAATCGATGTGCAAGAACTGGATTGCGATTTTTATGCCTTCTCGGGCCACAAGGTCTACGGTCCCACGGGCATCGGAGTGCTGTATGGCAAAGCGAGCCTGTTGGAAGCAATGCCTCCATTTCAGGGAGGCGGGGATATGATCGCCTCGGTCACTTTTGAAAAGACTACTTACAACACGCTGCCGTACAAGTTCGAAGCCGGCACGCCAAACATCGCCGGCACCATCGGGCTTGGGGCTGCGATCGACTACGTGAACCAGGTAGGTCTGGAAAGAATCGCCAGGTATGAACACGAGCTTCTGGAGTACGGCACTCAGGCGCTCTCGCAAATTCCGCGCTTGAGACTGATCGGGACGGCAAAAGAGAAAGCCGGCGTTCTCGGATTCGTCCTCGAAGGCGTGCATCCGCACGACGTGGGGACGATCCTCGACCGCGAAGGGATTGCCATTCGAACCGGTCACCACTGCGCGATGCCGGTAATGGAACGCTTTGGGGTCGCGGCTACGGCTCGCGCATCGCTTGGTTTCTACAACACCAGGGAAGAGATCGACGCCCTAGTCGCTGGGATTGGCAAGGTCAAGGAGGTCTTTGGGTGATGACCGACCTCCAGGATCTTTATCAGGAGTTGATTCTCGATCACGGCCGGAGGCCGCGAAACTTTCGTCGTTTGGAAGATGTCAGCC
>JBASRM010000220.1:0-1620 GCA_049273835.1 Blastocatellia bacterium
AAGTATCTTTCCTTCCGCCGCTTTGTAGAACTCCTCCCGGCGACCATCCTTCGTCCCTGCTTTCACGAACAGCTCGAACCTCTCTCGCGCCAGCCTCTTGGTTCCTCCAAAATGGCGGAGCACCGGCTCGATGTCCACCAGCGTCGGCTCATCCAATCCTAAGTAAACGCGATGACTACTATAGCGATACGAGGCCGGATTGCTAACCATCCTTGCTCGCACCGGGTTCAGGTGAATGTACCGAACCAGCTCTGCGAGGTACTGATCGGTCTGACACAATATCGCCTTGTAGCGCTTTTGGAATAAGTGACCTACCCTTCGGTATCTCCGGTTGTAGTATCGACTGTATCCGGTTAGCAAACGATGCATCACCCGCCAGATTGCGTCTTGCTGCCGCTCAACCAGCAGGTGCGCATGATTCGGCATAAAACAGTATGCATAAAGGTAGAACGGAAGTTTCGTTTTCGTCTCCGTAAGCAGCTTGAGCAGCTTTCGATAGTCCTCATCGTCATCGAAAATACGCTGTCGATTGTTCCCCCGCGCGGTTATGTGGTACAGACCACCCTCAATTTCCACTCTGGGTTTTCGAGCCATGATGTGTGCCCTTTCCGCGACTCATAAAGAATCGCAAAGTCGCAGGCGCGGCACCCAGGTTTGCCGAACCAGATGTTGAGTTGTCGAGCATCAAAGAACCGAAATTAGAAGGCCCACAAGTCCGTAAGAAACTCTACAGAGGCTCGCGCAGCCGCCCCTTAAGAATTGCAAGATTGCACGCCCGGCACCCAAATCCACGTGCTTGGGGCGCTCTGCTCGGAGTCGCAGCGCTACGCCCAGAAGTTTCTGTCCAGCGTGCGGTACTGAATTGCCTCGCTTACGTTCGTCGGCTCAATGCCTTCTTTGCCTTCAAGGTCGGCCAGCGTGCGGCTCACTTTTAGAATTCGATCGTAAGCGCGAGCCGATAACCCAAGCCGCGTGATTGCGTTTTCCAACAACCCCTTAGAAGCTGAATCGATTGCGCAGTACTTCCGTATCAATCGCGGCGACATCTGCGCGTTGCAGAAGATTCGCTCCGCCGGGAAACGCTCAAGCTGAATCCGGCGCGCGCGAACAACTCGCTCCCGTATCTCGGCTGAGCTTTCGGCCGGTGTGTCGCTGGCAAGCTCTTTGAACTTCACCGCCGGGACGTCGATGTGAATATCTATGCGGTCCAGCAACGGGCCTGAGATCTTCGAAACGTAACGTTGAATTTGAATCGGCGAGCACTTGCACTCGCGAGTTGGATCGTTAAAGAACCCGCAAGGACACGGATTCATCGCCGCCGCCAACATAAACCTGGACGGGAACGTCAAAGACATAGCGGCGCGGCTGATCGTCACGTGACCATCTTCCAGCGGCTGGCGAAGCACCTCGAGCACGTTGCGTTCAAACTCGGGTAGCTCGTCCAGAAACAACATGCCATTGTGAGCCAGAGAGACTTCACCGGGACGCGGCATCGCCCCGCCGCCAATCAAGCCCGCATCGGAAATCGTGTGATGCGGCGCGCGAAACGGACGAGTCGTGATAAGCCCATGCTTTTCGGTGAGACCGACTACGCTGTGGATTTTTGTGCACTCGATTGCC
>JBASRM010000222.1:0-4667 GCA_049273835.1 Blastocatellia bacterium
GGCAATCCTTCAGCATCCGGCCATCTCCCGCGCCCTTGACGAAGAAGCGCTTTACCACTATCTGACTTTCCTTGCGACGCCCGCTCCTCAGACCTTGTTTGCGGGAATTCAAAAACTTCCCGCCGGGTGCATACTCACTTGCGACGCCCGGGGGGAGGTGAAGGTTACTCGCTATTGGGACGCGATCGTCGATCGGCTCGATCCTTCGGAGTTTCAAGACGAAAATGTGGTCGCCGAAGAAGTGCTCAGGCTTCTCAGAGCTTCGATATCGAAGCGGATGATGAGCGATGTTCCGTTTGGAGTGTTTCTGTCGGGTGGAATCGATTCAACTGCCAACGTCGCGTTGATGGCTGAGCTGATGGATCGGCCTGTGCGCACATTCACGGTTGGCTATCGTGATAATCAGTCTTACAACGAGATCGAAGAGGCGCGCGCCGTCGCTCGAGAGTACGGCGCCGATCATCACGAAGTCTTGATCGGCCAGCAGGAGCTGCTCGATTTCCTACCGGAGATGGTTTTTCATCAGGACGAACCGATCGCCGATCCGGTGTGCGTCCCGCTTTACTATTTATCGAAGCTTGCCAGGGAGAACGGGACAACCGTCATCCAGGTTGGGGAAGGCTCGGATGAAATGTTCTGCGGCTATAGAGACTACGCTCGATATCTGAGATTTCACGATCTGGTTTGGCGTCATCTGAGTCGTGCGCCGGCTTCGGTGCGTGGACTCGCTGGAGCGGCCGGCCAGGCCTTCTGCCGGTTCGGCGGCGCAAGCCTGTTTCCAAAATTGGGAAAGATCCTGCCGGATTTGATGCGACGGCTGACTGCCGGCGAGGACCTGTTCTGGAGCGGAAACTTAATCTTTGATGAGGTGAATAAGAGGCGACTCATCAAGCCGGAGGCAAGGGCAAGGCTAGCCGCGGCCAACGGGGGTGCGTTCCCATCGTCCCATTCAATCGTGCGCGCGGATCTCGATCGCCTGCTGGCAGCAAAGCCCTCGGCGGATCAACTCGATCAAATGATCTATGCCGAGTTAAAACTTCGCCTTCCGGAGCTTCTTCTGATGCGGGTCGATAAGATGACCATGGCAACATCGGTCGAGGCACGTGTTCCGTTTCTGGATCACAAGCTGGTCGAGTTCGCGATGGCGTTGCCGAGCCAGCTCAAATATCGCAACGGCGAAACCAAGTACATACTCAAGCGCGCGCTCAAAAGCGTGCTGCCCGCGCGGATGATCAACAGGAAGAAAAAAGGCTTCGGTGTTCCGATAAATGAATGGATGCTTGATCAGCTTGGCGGTTTTGTTGAAGCGTCGCTGTTCGACTCTTCGCTGTGGCGAAGAGGGTTGTTTGACTACGGTTTTGTAAGACAGCTTCTAACCGAACATCGAGCCCGCCGTGCAAATTATTCTTTCTTCCTGTGGAGTCTCCTGAATTTGAGTCTCTGGTATGATCGCTGGATCGAAGGACCCGCGCCAAAGCAAGAAGCACGCGAGACCAATGTGACCCTCCGGGTTTGAAGCTGGCCGTTGCGCGGAGGTCTTGTCATCTGTAGTCCCGCCGAGAAAACTATGCAGAGTTATCGTCTCTTGTTGAAACCATTGGTCGCAACGGGATTTGGTATTCAGCAGACAAACTTAACTTGGGTTCAACGGACGACGATCTGCGCGGTCATTTTCCTGTCAGCTCTGGGCATACGGCTTTTTTATTGGCAAGACAACTATGCCGAGCTCTCGCGCGGAAAAAATGATTCGGGTCTTCAAATGATGGCATTCTCCTATTACGACCAGGCGCAGAGGATACTTTACGACGGAGGCATCCTCTTCCCGCGCAATCAGGTGGACCCCGGCGACGCGACGCTGTTATTGCATCCCCCTGGTTATCCAATATTAATGACAGCCGCCTTCAAAGTGTTTTCTGAGCACGGAGCCGGGCGGTCGCTTTCGCAAGCCGATAGTCTCCTCAGAGTTGCGCAGATAGCCGGTGATGCGGCTTCGGCAGTAGTAATCTTCTTGATCGCGACAGAGATTTTTCCGGCTGGGGTTGCAATCATCGCGGCAATGCTGTGTAGCTTCTCTCCTCACTTCGCTTATTACTCACTGATGTTGAGTCCCGATTCGCTTTCGATCTTGCCGATCTTGCTGGCAGTATATTTGATCATTCGAACGATCAAGCGGCCTCGACTCGCCGCAATAATAGTTGCCGGCGCATTAGTCGGTTTGTCCTGTTGGCTCAGGTCGAATGCGCTGCTGCTGGCGCCATTTCTCGTCATCACCTTTCCAGTACTCTTCGCACGCGGAAGACGCTTGCGTTACTCACTCGCCCTGATATCCGGGGCCGTCGTTATGATCGCGCCCGTAGTAATTCGCAATTGGACGGTGTTTCATCACTTCATTCCGCTGTCAATCATGTCAGGACTCAACCTGGTCGTAGGCATCGCCGACTACGACAAGGAGAACAGATTTGGGATGCCGCGCGGTGACGCCGATTCCGCTCTGAAAGATGCTGAGTGGTATGGCCGCACCGACTACGCGGATAAGTTTTGGAGACCGGACGGCATTGAGCGCGATCAAGCGCGTTTTGGGCGCGGACTTGCCGTCGTGCGCTCAAATCCAAGCTGGTTCCTGGGGGTGATGCTGCGCCGGATGGAATTCATGCTGAGATATAATGAGTTTCGACAGCCGGATTTTTATTTCCTTGCGACAGCGCCAGTCGTTTCAGCCGGTCCCAACTTTGGTCACAAACTGGAGCCCGCTGCCCATGCGACGTCAATGTGGTCAGCTTCTTCGCGAGAGCTGATGACAAATCATGAAGCCGGTTTAGCGTTGGCGAACGTGTCCTTCGAAGATAACAGCCAGGTCCTTCAGATCACCAGCGACGGATCTCAACAGGGCGATTTTTTCTCCGGTCCGCAAATCGAAGTGAAAGAGAACACCGACTATGTGCTCCAGTTATCAGTAACCTTCGAACAGGGGAACGCCGATGTTAAGATAGCAACCGTCGATCCGCGAGTCGTGCTTGCGCTGGTGCCCGCCTCGAGTGCAGTAAAAATCCCCAAGCGGAAGACAGAAGAGAGAGATGCCAACCAAATTGGTCCAACTCGTGAACCGCGGATGAAATTGCTGTTAGTTCCTTTCGCAAGCGGGGACAAGACGCAGGTGTGGGCATCATTCTCCAAGTCGACTCCTGAGCGAACAGTCTTGACGGTAGGCAGGGCCGAAATGTTCGAGATTGGACCGACGCCTCACCTGTGGACCCGATATTTCCGAGCCGCAATCAGGGGGGTTCAGAAAAACGTATTCAAGACGAACGCCATGCGCTTGCTCATCGCGATAGGCTTAATTCTATTGGCACTCGCGCGACGTGGCCGGGTGCTTGCGGTCATACTGATTGTTCCCCTCTATTTTCTATTAGTGCAGTCGCCGCTGCACACAGACTACCGGTACATCCTGGCAATTCACTACTTTCTTTTTGTGATCGCGGCGGCAACCCTCTACTATGCAGGCTTAGTGATCGGACAAAGCTCGAGACTGGGATACGAATTCGCTACGCGGCAAAGGCCCGCGCCTCGCTAGGTTCTCGGTCGAGGGTCTACTGGCCGGTCATCCTCGTTTCAAAAAATGTGAAGAAATGTTGAGCCATTGATATGACCGCGCTTGGGCGATAGAATTTCCTCCAGAAAAAAATGATCAAAGGCAAGCTCAAATCCATCTTGAGGCCCGCTTATTCTCGCTTGCCTGCGAAATTCTGCTACGGGCCATTATTTCTGCCTACGATGAAGTTTCTCGAAGAATCCCAGACGTGGAGCGAAGATCGGCTGCTTGAATATCAGATTTCGAAGCTCCGAGTAATGCTTCGGCATTGCGCTGAGCATGTGCCATATTACCGGCAGTTGTTTCGCCAGGTCGGCTTTGATCCGGGAAGGTTTCGCTCGCTTTCAGACCTTCGAGCTCTTCCTTTGCTTGAGAGAGATACTATAAGCTCCAGGTTAACTGATTTCCTCGCCGACAATATTAGCCGTCGCCGGATGCTCTATTCCACCACCGGAGGCACGATGGGGAAGCCGCTGGGTTTGTACAATCTCAGGCACAGCGGCGGACGGGAAAAGGCCTTCATCTACACACAGTGGAAGCGCGTCGGTTTTAATTACACCGATCGCCGCGCAATGCTCATGGGGTGGCCCGCGAGAAGCAAGCGGCATTGGAGGTACGACGCTTCAGAGCGCGCATTTGTTTTTTCAAACTTTCACATGACGGCTGAGAATATCGCCAGATATGCGCGCATTATGCGCGATAAGAACCTTCCTTATCTTCACTCTTATCCGTCCGCAATTATTGATTTCGCCCGGCACCTTAAAGACATGGGAATACAAGCTCCTCGCTTTCGCGCGATTCTTGCGGCTTCCGAGAACCTTTATCCCGGCCAGAGAGAATTAACTGAGTCCTTCTTTGGCACGCGCATGTTTTCCTGGTACGGTCACACAGAAGACACGATTCTCGCGGGTGAATGTGAACTTAGCAACCATTACCACATCTTCCCGGAATATGGTGTGGCTGAGGTCGTTAAGGCAGATGGCACTGCAGCCGAAAAGGAAGGTGAGACAGGTGAACTGGTCGGCACGTCGCTGGATAATTTCGCGATGCCTTTGATCAGATACCGCACCGACGATTG
>JBASRM010000223.1:0-5495 GCA_049273835.1 Blastocatellia bacterium
GTCGATCGGCGTCTGCGCCGCGCGATTGAATTCATGCACGACAACTTTGGGCGCGAGCTTGCCCTCGAGGAGATCGCCGCCGCGGCGTACCTTTCGGAGTATCACTTTGCACGGCTGTTCAAACAAATCACCGGAGTTACACCGCACGTGTATCTGGCGAACCTGCGATTGGAACGTGCGCGAAAGCTGCTTGTGGAAACGGTGCTCCCGATAAGCAATATCGCATCTGCAGTCGGCTATCAGAGCCAGAGCCATTTCACAAAAATGTTCAAGTCGGTAACCGGGATCACGCCGCGGGCTTATCGAGAAGCCGCGAAGTGACAATCCGGCGTCAGCACCGCTAACAGGCAGTCTCAAAACGGACTCACCAGACAGAAAAGCTTTCCGGGGAGCACCGCCCTTACCGGAGTGCAGCTTTGCGGCTACACTCCATAAGCTGAACGCTCTTTCGAGTAAGGTTGAGGTACGAACTTATGATTCGCCCTTTTGATTATTCAGGAATCACTCGCGACTCCGCCGGCATTGCTCATTACAATGATCGACCCAATTCATTGGTCGAGATGCTGCGAGCCAGTGTGGACAAGTCTCCCGATCACGAGGCCATCGTCGAGCTGGACGGCGAACGAGTCACCTATCGCCAGCTCTGGGATCGCTCTTCCCGCGTCGCCGGAGGCTTGAAACAGCAGGGCATCAAGCGGGGGGACCGGGTCGCCATTCAATTGGGCAACGGACTTGATTGGTGCCTGGCGTTTTTCGGGACGCAGATGGCAGGCGCTATCGCAGTTCCGGTAAACACCCGATTCAGCGATTCCGAGGTTGAATACGTGATTAACGATTCGGGATCGCGCTTCGCGTTTCTTGTGGGTGAGACATTGCCGGATGGCGCTCAGTTCGCGGTCGAAGACCTGACCAACGGCGATATTGCCGCGATCTTTTACACCAGCGGGACGACCGGGTTTCCCAAGGGCGCGATGACCACGCACGAGAATTTTCTTTCGAACACCGAGAACTGCAGGCGTGTCGTGAAGCTTCCGACCGACGGTAGCGTGCGAAACCTCGTATCAGTTCCTCTGTTCCACGTAACAGGTTGCAACAGCCAACTACTTTCGACCTGTGAATCCGGGGATTCGCTGGTCATTATGCCCGCGTTCGAGGTTCAGGCATTTATCCGAGCGATACGAGATGAACACATTAATCTGCTGACTTCAGTTCCCGCCGTTTACTGGCTGGCTATCAATCAACCAAATTTCCGCGAACTGAACACGACAAACATCCGCTGGGTGACCTATGGCGGAGCTCCGATCGCGCCCGAGCTGGTGGCGCGCATCATGGAGGCTTTTCCCAATGCACGCGTCGGCAACGGCTTCGGCCTTACCGAGACTTCGTCGGTGGCCACGTTTCTCCCTCACGAGTACGCGCACGAGCGGCCCGAGACAGTGGGCTTCGCGGCTCCGGTTGTAGACCTGGATCTCTTTGAGCTTGATCCTGCCACCGGCGCCGGTGAGTTGCTGGTGCGCGGGCCCAATGTTGTGAATGGCTACTGGAACAAGCCGGAGGCGACGGCCGAAACCTTTGTCAACGGGTGGCTGCACACCGGTGACATGGCGCGGCTGGATGAGAACGGGTTCGTCCAGATAGTGGACCGGAAGAAGGATATGATCTGCCGCGGCGGCGAAAACGTCTATTGCGTAGAAGTAGAAAACGCGCTGGCCGCTCACCCGGCGGTGTTCGAGGTGGCTGTTATGGGGGTTCCGGATTCAATGATGGGTGAAAAGGTCGGGGCGGTCATAGTTCCACGACCCGGCCGGGATTTTGATCTGGAGGATTTGATCGCGTTTGCTCAAAAGCACCTTGCCGATTTCAAAGTCCCTCAGTATGTAGCGTTGCGAAAGGAGCCGATGCCTCGCAATCCGGGAGGCAAGATGCTGAAGCCGGTGTTGAGACGAGAAACCGATTGGGGCCAGCCGCTTCGGTGACCCGGCCAGAGCAGCCTGCTCGATTCGAATCAGAAGAAAACTTGATCCTTTTTGAAGGGCGGGTTAGGAAGGCGACATCCTATTAACCCGCCACCCGAATGGCATTCACGCTATGACAGTCCCATGTCTTGCCAAATCCTCGGGTTTAGTTTCAATCAATGTCCTCGAATCACTCGCTTCGCAACGCAAGCATCGGATCTATCGACGTTACCCGGCGAGCGGGTGCAAAGCTGGCCGCCGCCGCCACGAGGATCAGCACCACGGAAACCGCGACAAAAGTAATCGGGTCGGTAGGCGCAACCGCGAACAACAACGAGGTCATGAGCCGGCCCAGCAGCAGCGCTCCAACGATGCCGATCGACAGGCCTATCAGCACGAACGTCATTCCCTGACGCATTACCATGCTGAGCACCCTCCTGGGCGAAGCGCCAAGCGCAAGCCGGACCCCCAGCTCGTGTGTACGCTGGCTTACCGAGAGCGCCATCACCCCCGCGATTCCCGCGGCGGTTATCAAAAGAGCCAGTCCGGCAAAGAGGGCGAGAAGCACCGCCGTAAGCCGGGGCGAGGCGACTGCATCACTGCGCACCTGCTCCAGAGTCTGGACCCGGTCAATCGCCGTTTCCGGATCCACCGCGTACACAGCTTCGCGCATTAGATTTTTGATGCTCATCGGATCGGCGGCCGTACGCACCAGGAGGTTGTTCCCAAAGCCGTTCTGGGCGAGAGGAATATATATCTCATCGCTGGGTTCGCGCTCCAAGCCGTATTGCTTGACGTCGCTGACGATTCCGACGATGGTCAACCACGTGGTTCCGCGATCGAAGCTTACTCGCCGGCCGAGCGGGTCATCATCGCTCCAGCGATGCCGGGCCGTCGATTGATTGATCACCGCAACAAGCGGCGCCTTGTCGTTGTCCGCTTCTGTGAACGTTCGTCCCTTCACCAACGGCAGGTGTATGGTCTCGAAATAATCGGGGCTCGCGGTGCGAAAGTCGGCTTGAGGGGCAAGTTCTCCCTCGGGAATTGGCCGCCCTTCAATCTGGAAGCCTCTATTAAATGGACCGTTGGTGATGCCGATCTGATTCAACGGATACGTTGACGACAGTGCCGCTGATTGGACGCCCGGCTGTGACCGGACCTTCTCGAGAAGACGCTTAAATAACGATTGGGTCTGTTCGGGAGTATTGATCTTTGACCAGTTCGGACTCACTCGCATCGCCAGCACCTTGTCAGGATCGAATCCTGGACTCACGCTCTGCAGCTTGATCAAACTGCGAATCATAAGCCCCGCTCCGATCAGCAACATGAACGACACCGCAACCTGCGCCACGATAAGAGAATTTCGAACACGCTGGCGGGTTGCGCTTGCGCTGGTACGGCCACCGCTTTCCTTCAGGGAGTTGGTCAAGTTGCGGTCCGACGAAAACACCGGCAACAGTCCGAACACCAATCCGGTTGCTACGGAAACAATAAGTGTGAACAACAACACAAAGCCGTCAATTCTGATCTCGCCGGCGCGCGTAGTGAACCGGGCCGCGAAGGTGACGAGCAATTGCAATCCGCCCTCGGCCAGCAGCAGTCCAAGCACTCCCCCGGCAAGCGACAGGAGCGTGCTCTCGGTCAGTAGTTGCCGCATCAGCCGCCCCCGCCCCGCGCCTAACGCCGAGCGAATCGCCATTTCCCTTTCGCGCCGCATCAGGCGCGCAAGAGTGAGATTTGCAACGTTGGCGCACGCGATCAGCAAAACCAGACCAGCCGTGCCCAACAGCACCAGGAAAGTCGGCTTGGCGCGCCGAGTCAGTTCCTCCTGGAGCGAAGAAACGACGGCCCCGTAGCCTCTATTTGCCGGGTATGAATCCGCATATTGTTTCTGAAGATTCGCGGCCAGGGTGCTAAGGTCAGCTCGCGCTTGCTCGACTGGGAGGCCCGACTTCAAACGGCCGAACACGCTCATCATCCGCGCGTTGCGATTTGCCATGAACTGTTCCGACGATCGAGTCGGACAGTGTGAAGTGGGCATATACACGTCTTGCTCGACGGGATATTGCGGGATGGGTGGTAGAACTCCAATCACGGTATGCGGCCGGTTGTTCATCTGAAAAACCCTGCCTACGATATTCGGATCGCCACCGTGGCTCTGTTGCCAATATTTGTGGCTGAGCACCAGCACAGCGTCCGAGCCGTGCTCTTCATCGGCGGGAAGAAACGTCCTGCCGATAATCGGCGTGACCCCCAGCACATCAAAGAAATTCGCGGACACCACGCCGGTTTGTACGCGTTGCGGCTCGGCGCCTCCGAGAAGCGTAAAGCTCATGGTGTGATGCTCGACGACCGCATCAAGCGTCTGATTCTGTTCGCGATAATCGGTAACCTCCTTCACGGAAAACGGCATGTTGAGCACACCGGCAAGCGGCGCCTGCTGTTGCACAATTACCAGCTCACTACCTTCTCTGTATGGCAGCGGCCGCATCAGCACTCCATAAATCACGCTGAAGATTGCTGTGTTCGCTCCGATTCCAAGCGCAAGCGTCAACACCGCAACCAGAGTGAACCCCGGATTTCGAAGAAGAATGCGCACGCCATACCTGATGTCCTGGAAGAAAGACTCGATCAACCTTCCACCCAGCGCGTCTCGACATTCCTCCTTGTACTTTTCGACACCTCCAAAATCTCGAAGCGCTTCAGCCCGCGCTTGAGTTGGGCTCATCCCGCGCCTTTGGTTCTGCTCGATCTCCATTTCCAGATGAAAACGCACTTCTCGATCCATCTCGCGCTCCAACTTGTTTTTTAGAAAAAAAGAGCGCAGGGCGTTTGAGATTTTCTTGAACATAAAACCATCCTCCGACTTGGTAGCTCAGCTAATAGTGAAATCAATCCGTAACCGCCCCGTCGCGGGTTTGATTCGGTGCTGTCTAGGTTGTTTGCAAAATGCGATCGACGGCCGCCGACAACCGCTCCCAATTTTGAGTCTCCTCGGCGAGTTGCTTTCGTCCGGTGCGGGTCAACTCGTAGTACTTCGCTTGCCGGTTGTTGTCTGAGTTTCCCCATTCGGACTTGATCAACCCCTGTTGCTCCAGACGGTACAGGGCCGGATAAAGCGAGCCCTGATTGATTACCAGAACGTCCTCGGACACTTGCTGGATGCGCTGCGATATTCCCCAGCCGTGCATCGGTCCCAACGCCAGGGTCTTCAGCACCAGCATATCGAGTGTCCCTTGTATCAGGTCGGTTTGTTTTGCCATCGAGGTCTCCTAGATAATCTACAGGACGGGATCATAAGAGCCGCTCCTGTAGATTGTCAAGGGGAAAGATTCTTTACTCGCTTGACGAACCTCGATGCGTCGCTGTTATCGAGCGCGGCTGGACGCCTGCTTCAATCTGGATTATTGTCTCCCAGACCAGTGGAATGAGTTACCAATGCGGCAGCATTGGGAGCAGCTCATTCAATCCGAACACCAAGGAGTATCCTCAATGACCAGATTCCAAGTCCGCCGCGCCAGCCGCGTCCAAGTCTGGCAG
>JBASRM010000232.1:0-3354 GCA_049273835.1 Blastocatellia bacterium
GCGCGAAGAGCGCGGCCGCTTGGCGGCGTCTGCCGGCGAAGGCGAAGGACCGCGCCTGCAACTCCCGGATCTGATATTCATCCGGCCTCCCCTTGAACCACTCCGCTTGGCGTCCCATCGACTCCGGGTCGCCCTTGAGAAACGCAATCAAGTACAGCCTGTTGCGGAAGCCTGCGGAGTCTAGCTGGCGCGCCAGCCCCTCCTCGATAACCTCTTGCGCCTCGGCGAAACGGTTCAGCCCGATCAAGGCGAGGGCAAGGTTCGCGCGCGACAGGGAGTAGTCGGCGTCCAGACGCAGCGCCGCGCGGTAAGCCTCCGCCGCCTGCTCGTAGTCCCCGGCGATCATGAGCGAGTTCCCGTGGAGGTGGTGGCCGTATAGGTCTTGCGGGTAGGTCTGCGTGAGCAGCAAGGTCGTTTCGACTCGCTTGTCGATTTCGCCGGTGATGTGTCTGAAAAAAGTCGCGGAGATCGTGATCCGCTCGCGCTCGCTCACCCGATCACGCAGCTCGTAAGCCCGCGTCAAATACTGGTTGCCGAGCGCAAGGTTGCGAAGATCGCGGTACGTAGTCCCGATCTGTTCGTAGGCCAGAGCGAATTCGCGGTCCCGCTCGATGGCCCGCTTGAGCGGCGGGGCCGCCTGGGCGTATTGCCCCTTCTTTCTAAACTCGATCCCGATAGTGTAGTCCCTCAAAGCCTCGAGCGAAGCAGTCGTCGCTTGTTCGATCGGCGCATCGAACTTGCGGATCGAGGCGAGTGATTCGCCCAGATGCTCGCGCATAGCGGTCGCGGCGCGGCCGAGCGCTTTGAGCACCTGCTCTTTGCCCTCGGCTTCGGTCTGCTGGTGTGCGATCGCCTCCCCGGTCTGGCTGTTGACCGCCTCCAGGGCGATCACGTAATTGCGCCCGAGGCTGACTATCGTACCGGCGAGCAGCGCCTTGATTCCGCGCCGCTGGCAAATCTCGCGCCCGACCTCGCGCGTGATCCTATCATCAGGCGACCGCTCCATCAGCCTGAGCGTCTCTCGGGCGCGCTCTTCGGGGAAGATGTTGATGTAGGGTGACTGCTCCAGCTGCACTACCAGGCCCTGTTTAAGCGTGCCGTCAAAGACCGCGTCACCCGTTGTGTTGATGAAATCCGCGACCAGGATCGTGTCTTTATCGGTCAGCGCCGGACCGGCGGGCCTGATTGCTCCGCCGAAGTACCAGTAGGCGGCGGCCGCGGCGAGCGTGACGACCGACAGTGCGGCGGTGAGGCGACGTTTCAGACGTGTGATTGGCGAGACCGCGCCTGTCGCTGTGTATCTCACGCCTTCGCCGGTTGCGATTGCCACGTCGCCTCCCACCACCGTCATCTGCTCGTGACCCTTCCGCGTACGCCGGGCTCTGACCCGCTCGACGCGGGTGTTGGCCGCCAGTTCGCCTTGCAGCGCTTCGAGGTCATCGAGCAGCTCGCGCGCGGTTTGATAACGCCGCTCGCGGTTGTTGGCCAACGCCCGGCTCAAGATCTGCTGCAACGAGGCCGGTGACCCCTTCGAGAAGCGTTGGATTGGCGCAGGCTCCGTATCCATAATCGCCAACAGCGTGTGATTCCAGGTCTTCCCAACGAACGGCCGCCGCCCGGCGATCAGCTCGTAAAGGACGACGCCGAGGCTGAACAGGTCGCTCCGCCCGTCAACCGTCTGCCCGCGCGCCTGCTCCGGCGACATGTAATTTACGGTCCCGAGCACCATCCCGGCCTGCGTCTCGAAATCTACTCTCCACGAAGCACTCTCGGCGGCTTTATCATCGCCCGATTCCCGCTCGGTCAGCTTCGCGAGTCCGAAGTCGAGCACTTTGACGTAGCCGTCGGGCCGCAGCACGATGTTCTCCGGCTTGATGTCGCGGTGGACTATTCCAGCCGAGTGTGCGGCCTCGAGAGCGCGCGCCACCTGCACCGCCACATCGATTATCTCGTTAAGGGTCAGGCCCGGGTCGCCGACGTAAGCGCGCAGCGTGCGGCCTTCGACAAATTCCGAGGCGATGTAGTCGCGCCCGTTCTCATGGCCGAAGTCGTAGATGGTGATGATGTTGGGATGGTTCAGCGCGCTGGCGGCGCGAGCCTCGCGTTGAAACCGACGAACGCGCTCCGGGTTGTTTATTAGCTGCGAACGCAGGATTTTCAATGCCGCCCTCCGTTTCAGCCGCGTGTCGTATGCGAGGCAGACCGTACCCATCCCCCCACGGCCCAGCTCCTCCATCAGTCGGTAGTCGCCGATCTCTTCGCCACTAAAGCTTTGCGTATCGTCAGCGCCGGCGAGTGACGCCATGAGGGCGCCCCCGGCCTCCCAGGCCGGGCGGTCCATGAGCAGGTTGTCCCGCGCATCGGCGGCGAGCATGGCTTCGACGCGGTGCCGAGTTTCCTCATCGCCCGCGCAGGCGTGCGCGATGAACTCAGCCCGCTCGCCGGCCGGGCGGTCCGAGGCGGCCTCAACAACCTCTCGAATCTTTCGCCACTGCTCGGGATTCATCTTCTGTAATTAGAGTCAGCCAGCTCGGTTTGCAACCAGGCGCGAGCGGCCCGCCATCCGCGCTCGACGGTGGGGGTCGAGATGCCCATTACCTGGGCCGTTTCTTCAATCGTCAATCCGCCAAAGAACCGGAGCTCGACGATCCTGCCCCTTTCCGGGTCGACCTGGTCCAAGGTTTCGAGCGCCTCGTCGAGCGCCAGCAGGTCCGCGCTCTGCTCGTGTCCCTCCTCGACGGCCGCGAGTGAGATCCGCTCACGGTCGCCGCCGCGTTTGAGCCGCAACCGGGCGCGCGCGTAATCGACCATGATCTGCCGCATTAACCGCGCCGCGATGCCGAAGAAGTGGGCGCGGTTCTGCCACGAGACCGATTGCTCGATCAATTTCAGGTAGGCTTCATTGATCAGCGCGGTGGTTTGAAGGGTGTGGCTCGGGCGTTCGCCGCGGAGGTGATGACGGGCGATACGGCGCAAAGTGTCATAGACCAGCGGGATCAACTCGTCGCGTGCCGCTTCATCGCCTTTTCCCCACGCGAGCAGCAGTTGCGTCACGTTTTGCGATGCAAGCGTCGTCATATTGATCCCCGACACTCTGAGCTCACGCTGCGGGTATTGAATCACGCGGAGCCGGTAATCCTCAAAAGGCGCCTTCCGTCTCCGCGAGAGCTCACACCACGCATACGCCTTCCGTCCGCTCTCGCCTTACTGCCGCCCTTGGCGGCATACCAAAGGTGTTTCAGATCATACTCTCGCTTCTTTAAACCGGACAAGCGACCGCAGCCATCGGTAGTGGGGTTTCAGTGTGTTGGTGAAGCGACACCACCGGCTTCAGCCGCGTGGTGCTTCAGTTTC
>JBASRM010000242.1:0-7199 GCA_049273835.1 Blastocatellia bacterium
AGCTGAAGCTCCACACGGCTGAAGCCGGTGGTGTCTCTATTCCCGAGTAGAACCTCACCTCGTAGGTGGAAGCTGAAGCTCCACACGGCTGAAGCCGTGGTGTCTCTATTCTCGAGTAGAACCTCACGATAAGGTCTATCCGCTGTACGAAACAGTGCCCGGCTTTCATTCGCATGCGCTCCAAAATCTCAGAAAATAAGTGATTTCGACGTGGAATACTAATTGCCCTACTCCTTTCTGAAAGAATGGGATCTTAGATCCAGGGAGGGCAAGGATGAACAATTCATATGCGCAAAAGATAATGGCGTTTGTTTTAGGAGCCGCGTTACTCGTCGGGACAACCGGTCTCGCAAGCGCGCAGCAAACCGAGCAACAACGCCAACAGAAGGCTGAAAGGAAACAACAAAGGCAGGCTCAGCAGCAACAGCAGCAGAGTCAGAAGGCCGAACGAAAGCAACAGAGGCAAGCCGAGGCCCAGCAAACCGCGGCTCAGCAACCGCAGCAACAGCAACAGCGGCAGGCTGCCAAACAACAGAGACAGGCTCAAACGCAGCAGGAGCAGCAGCGCCAGACTGCTGAGGCGACGCAGCAACAGCAACAGCGTCAGGCTGAAAGACAGCAGAGGCAGCAGACTGCTGCCCAGCAGGAGCAGGTCCAACAGCAGCAGCGTCAACAGCAGAAGGCCGCACGGCATGAGCAAAATCGCCAGACTGAAGCGCAACGTCAGCAGGAGCTTCAGCGGCAGCAGCAGCAACAGACCAGCCAGCAACAGACCAGCCAGCAGCGATGGGCGGGGCGCCAGGGCTGGACGCAGGAACGCCAGCGACAGGACCAGCGACTCCAGGAACAACGTTGGTCTCAATACCGGAATCAGTACCGGTTACAAAATCAGCAGCAACAGCGTCTGGATTTGCAGCGAAGGCAGATACTTGAACGCCAACGACGCATAAATCAGTTGCGTTATCAGCAACGCTATCTAGATCGGTTGCGTCAGGACCAGTATCGTCTCCAAAGCTGGCGCTACACCTACGCGCCTCCGCAGTATCGCTACTATCGCAGTGGCAGATACTACGAGGTTAACCAGTACGCCGCGGACATGCTTCGTCAGGCTGTGAGAGCCGGTTACGAAGAAGGCTACCGAGCCGGAGAGTCTGATCGAGAAGATCGCTGGCGCAATCTGGACTACCAGAACAGCTTCGCCTATCAGGACGCGACTTACGGCTACAACGGTTACTATGTTGAACTGCCAGAGTACCGCTACTACTTCCGCGAAGGTTTCCGACGCGGCTACGAAGACGGCTACTACGGGCGCTCAACATACGGCACGTACTCGAACGGCGTGTTCAGTCTGTTAGGCAATGTTCTGGCTGGGATTCTTAACCTGCAATCGTACTAACTGTCGGTTGCACTAAAACCAAGTCGCCCGGACCGCTGGAGTGACAGTGGTCCGGGCGGTTTTTTTGTGGATTTGCCCGTTGATGGAATGAGCATAATTTCAAGGCTGCGCGCGGCGCTTGCCCCAGGTCGGAGGGGCCGGCTCCTTTGTAGCGCGATCCACCGGACGCTCCTTAAGCATCCGCATCGCCTCCTGTATCGCCCGTTCTAGCTGCGGGTCGTGTCCCGCGATTACTTCCTTGGGCCAGTTTTCGACATCGATATCAGGCGGCGTGCCTTCGTTCTCGACCGCCCACTTGCCGTCACGCGTGAAGAAGCCCCCGCGCGGTGCGATCATCGATCCGCCGTCGATGAAGGCAGGTGTGTCCGCGGTGTGCACAAGCCCACCCCAGGTGCGTTTGCCGACCAGCAAACCGATCTTCCGGCGCTTGAACATATACGGCATCAAGTCGCCGCCAGACCCCGCCATCTCGTTGACGATCATCACCTTTGGCCCCCAGATGCCCGCCGACGGACTCGTAAACGGATACCGCTCGCCCGCAACGTTGTTGAAATAGCCGTCAAAGTCGCGTTGCAGCGCGTCGATGATATAATCGGCCGCCGAGCCGCCGCCGTTGTACCGCTCGTCGATGATCGCTCCATTCTTTTCCTGCTGTGCGAAGTAGTACCGGTTGAAGCTTGTGTACCCCGGCTGTCCGGTGTTCGGGAGATAAACATATGCGAGTTGGCCGCCCGACAGCTTGTCCACAAGCCTGCGGTTGTGCTCGACCCACGCTCGTGTGCGCAACCCTTGCTCGTTTGACACTGGAACAACCGTTACTTGCCGCGCTCCTTCCGTGGTTGGGGTCTTATTCACGGTCAGGGCCGTCTGCCGGTTCGCTGTTCCATCCAGCAGCCGATAAATGTTGTCAGGCGCCTTCAACTGCACTCCGTTAATCGCCAGGATGTAATCGCCTACCGACACATCCACACCCGGCGCGGCCAGAGGGGCGCGCAAGTCAGGGTTCCAGCTCTCGTTATCGTAGATCCTGGTGATCTTGTAACGGTCGCCTTCGATCGCGAAGTCCGCGCCCAGGAGCCCGCCCGGCGAAGGTGGCACATCGGGCATGTCGCCCCCGCGAACGTATGAATGTCCGATTGCGATCTCAGCACCCATCATGTCGAGGAGATAGTTTAGATCGGCGCGGTGATTGACGAACGGCAGCAACTGGCCATACATCTCTTTATCCTTTGCCCAGTCGGTGCCATGAAGGTTCGGCACATAGAGGTAGTCGCGCTGGTTGCGCCACCCTTCGTTGAAGATTTGTTTGAACTCTTCTTTAGGCTCAAGAAACATGCGCAGCGCAACATTGAGTCGCCCCTGCCCCGCTGGAGGCGGCTGAGTTCTATCGGCGTCCACGAGGAACAGCGCCGGCGGCGCTGGGGTGCCGCCCGGTCCGCCAGGGCCTCGTCCGCCCGCGCCGCCACCTGCGGTCCGATAGAGCAGCTTGTAGCCATCCGCGCTAAGATCGTAGTCCGCAACGCCGTTGACGTACGTGGAAGCTCGCCGATCGCTCAACCGATAGCGATGTAGTTCGTTAGCAGCGCCACCGCCCGGTCCGCCTCGACCGCGGCCCGCCGCCCCGGCTTCGAGGTAATACACCACACCGGCGACACCCGCTCGCAACTGCGAGTACTGCCTCTCTGGAACCCCCGGGACTGAGATGATGCGTTGTTGTAATCCGTCGAAATCGATTTGAACGCTTGCCTGAGCTCGTGGAGCACGAGGGGTGCGGTCCGTCTGATCTATTGTATCGTCGTTGGCGCCGCTTGAGTCCGCGCCTGCACGGCCTCCGCGAGCCGGACGGCCGGTGCCGACACCCCTGTCCTCGTCGCTCTCGGGAAGAAGCGGGCTCGGATCACCTTTCTTCAGCACAGCCAGATAGAGCCCGAAGTTTACATCGTGATCGTACGAAGTCATATCGAGCCATTGCGACCGCAGCCCGAAATCCGTAGACGCCAGGAACCAGAGATACTTTCCGCTTGCATCCCACGCAGGCCAGACCGCGTCCGCCAACCCGTCGGTGATCTGCTTTGATTCGCCGGTCTCGACGTTGCTTGCAAAGATCGCGTGGTACATCGATTTGAGCCGGCTCGAGTATGCGACCCATTTCGAATCCGGGCTCCACACTGGATTGAGTGTGCGTTGAGGCACCATCCACGGATCGTTGCCGACAATCTTGGCCTGGCCGGTTGCCACATCCAGCACCCAGACCTTCAGGTTGGTATCGGTGAACAAGATCTTCTTTGAATCGGGCGACCACGCCGGTGTGTAGTAGTGCGTCGGGTGGTCGAGCGCGATCTCGCGAGGCGTTGCCAGCCCGTCCTGAGATTCGATTACCAGTTTGTATTCGCCCGTCTTGTCGCTGAAGTAGGAGACCCACTTTCCGTCCGGCGACCACGCGGGATCACGTTCTGCCGACCCGCTCGAACTTGTAAGGTTTCGCACATCACCCTTCTCAGCCGGGATTGTGAAGATTTCTCCACGCGCTTCGACGACAATGCGCTTGCCGGTTGCAGAAAGCGCGATGTTGGACATTCGACTGGTAACGTCCTCCCACCTGGGCATCATCCACGGAAAGTCGCCGGCGGCAGTGATGTTGACGGTATGCTCTTTTCCCGTTCGTGGATCAAGCTCGTGAATATATCCCGCCTGCTCGAACACCACCGCGCCGGCGCCTGAATCGAGCGTCTTGACATCGAAGTCGTTGAATCTGGTGACCTGCGTCAGCTTCTTGCTCTTGGTGTCATAGCTCCAAACGTTCGCGACGCCATCCCGATCCGATATGAAGTAGACTGAATCATTCACCCAGCAGGGATCGACGTCTTTCGAATCGGTCCACGGCGGCGATACCAGATCGTATGTCTTTAGATCGACGATCCAGACCGGCCGGTTCTGTCCTCCTCGATAATTGCGTCGCTCCTCATCCCACGAGTTATTCATCCGATACGCGATTCGAGAACCATCGGCTGAAATCTTACCCTGATAGCCACGAGGCAGCGGCATCGGTTCCTCGACTCCGCCGCTGGCGGGCACAGTCCAGAATCGAGGGGCGCCGCTCGGCGCCCAGGTCGCGCGCGATGAGGTAAACATCACCGCCCTACCATCGGGCGTCCAGCCTTGAACAAGATCGGCCCCAGCGTGCCATGTCAGACGCTTCGGCTCTCCACCCTCGGAGGACAGGACGTAGACATCGTTATTGCCGGCATATTCGCCACTGAAGGCGACCCACTTTCCGTCGGGCGAAAAATGCGGGTTTGAAGTCTGGCCCTGAAAACTTGTCAGCCGGCGAGCGCTGCCGCCCGAGCGCTCGACGATCCAAATGTTGTTCGCATAGGCGAATGCGATATGTGTTGCGCTCACAGTCGGTGAACGCAACAGCCGCGTCGCGCCTCCGTTTGGCGTCGCAGCAAGCGCCGCGACGGCGGCGAGCGCGATTCCCGCGAATATGAGAAAACTCAGGCAGCGAGGGGCCGCCGACATAGGTGAATAAATGCGTCTGGACATTGAAAAGCCTCCGGATGTTTAGGGTAACCCACTGATTGACTGCTGGAGCGGTCTTTTATCACGAAGCGTGGTGAGGGTCAAAGGAATCCATTCGGGAGGTGGGACGCTGACAGGTAAATTGTTCGACTCATCGGCGCTGCCATTCGGCCGGATCGCGCGCCCGCCGGTAAGCATGCCGAAGCTCATCGACAACTCGAACCCGAGACCGGCATCTTCGCATTCATACCAGTGGAACGCCGCCTCGATGTCGGCGTCCACAGCGGGCTCCGGTTCGATACGGTATCCGGTCACGTCGACTTCTTACTCACTGCCCAAAACAGTAAAGCCTTCCATCCTCCGATCCTATCACGACTCTGCCAGCCGCAATCGCCGGTGAGGCCGACAGCGGCGCGCCGGCGTTGAACTCCCACACCTTCGCGCCTGTTTTGTAATCCAGCACGTAGAACTTCCCATCGTTCGAGCCGATAAACGCTCTCCCATCCGCGAGCGCCGGCGACGACTCGACGCGAGCCCGCGTCATAAAAGTCCACAGCTCCTTCCCGGTAGTCGCGTCCACGCAATGAACCATCTTGTCGCGTCCGCCGACCACCACTCGGTTTTCTGCCACTGCGGCCGACGAATAGTAAGGAAATTGTCTCTGCCGATTGCGATAGCGCCAGGCGATGCGGCGAGTCGTCAGGTTGACCGCGAGCACCTCGTTGTTGAAAGTGCCATAGAAGGCCTTTTGACCGACCAGCGCGGGAGACGCACCGGTGTAGGCACCAGACGCTACATGAAACATTTCCTTGCCATCAGTAATTCGGATCGCACGAAAAGTTTCGTCACAACCGGCGATGTGCGCCATCCCGTTCGAGATGCCCGCGGTGCAGTGCACCGGACCGCCGGTTCTGAATTTCCAGATCAGGGAGCCGTTCGACACAGCGACGCAATAGAGATGCTCATCGTACGAGCCAATCAACACCCGATCGCCTACCACCACCGGTGACGACTTGATCTCACCGTTCGTCTTAAAGGTCCAAACGGCTTTGCCGTCACGGACGGCATGCAATGTTCCGTTGAGGTCCCCGATAAAGACTACGCCGCCGCTTACGCAAGGTGACGATTCGCCGATTGGCCCGGTCGCTTTGTACTTCCATCGCACCGAGCCGTTCGACAAATTCAGCGCTGTAAGCTCACCCGATTGCGAACCGACGTAGGCCACCCCATTGGCGATCGCGGCCGACGACTCGATTGACTCACCGGCTTCATAGGTCCAAAGCAGCTTCAAGTCCCTCGGGACATTTGAGACCGAGACGCCGATCAACCGCTGGCCGCCTCGAAACTGAGCCCACGTCTCCGGCGGAAGCTGCGATTGCGAAGGTGAATGAAAAAGCAGGATAAAACCCGGTACCAGCAAAAACGAAACGGATTTTCTGAATGATTGAATGTGCAAAACCGATGATCCTCCCAATCCAATGTTCGCAGTAACGCCTTCAGGCGGAAGTTTTGTAGCTGAAGATTGGTCCCGCGAAAAGTCTCTCGGTAGAAGCTTCCGCATAAGTTCGGGACTACGAACTGCTGAAAGAGCGTTACCTTCAGAAAGCGCGTTGATAAAGCTCTAGCGCTTCCGCAACGCCGAATGTCCTCGGGTTGAATTGTCCCGTCCATTGATTTGCCGATTCTTCGGCGAGGCGCGGTAGGTCGCCTGCCGGCACACCGGCCCCCCTCAACCCCCGCGGGAGTCCCCCGATTGCGAGCAATTCTTCGAGTCGGCGGGCGAGAGCCTCAGCCGGATCGTCCCCATCGGGAACCACCGAACTCGACTTCATAAGCTCCCCATAGCGATCACCCACCGCGGGAGCATTCCACCGAACCACATGCGGAAGCATCAGCCCGATCGCGACGCCGTGATCGGTGTTGTAATTTGCCGTCAGCGGATTCGCGCAAGCGTGCGCCGCGCCGAGCATCGAGTTTTCGATTGCGAGCCCCGCCCAATAAGCACCCAGGAGCATCGCGCCTCGGGCCTCGAGGTCAGTCGCATTTCTGATGACTCGCTCGTAATTAGCCTCGAGCAATCGCCACGCGCCGAGAGAGAAACTTTCCGACGCCGCGTTGCGTCTGGTTGTCACGTAAGTTTCGACGGCGTGTGAGATAGCATCGAAGCCGGCGGCGTTTCGGTGGTGCACAACGGCATCATAGAAAATCACGAAGAGCTGCGGCACCGGCTGCGGGCGGCGGGCTATCGCTTCACCTCCGACACCGACACCGAGGTCATCGC
>JBASRM010000254.1:0-10425 GCA_049273835.1 Blastocatellia bacterium
GTCGAAAGGCAACCAGCAGAAGATCCAGCTCATCGCCGCGATCCTCCACGATCCGATGGTTCTGCTCATGGACGAGCCGTTCACGGGGCTCGACCCGGTCAACGTGGCGCTGCTCCGCGAGGCGTTCCTCGAGCTCCGTGACCAGGGCCGGACGCTGATCTTCTCGACCCACCAGATGGAGCCCGTCGGCGCAAACCGGGCGGCGCAGCCCGGAATCCCATCCCTCACCTCACCGCGGTCAGCTTGCTGGGCGCCACCACCGCGTGCAGCCCGCGAATCCGACCAGCATCGTCAACCTCAAAGTGAATCGTGTAACGAATCGCGCCGGTTGTGACCGAGCGCACGTCTTCGACCAGGATAGAAGGCAACCCGTTGAGCACACGAATGGCGAACCGAGGCTCTACCTGGCTCTTCGCCGCAAGCCCCAGGATCAGCCGTAGAACATTGTTACGGCCGCGAACCGGCTTGCGCGCGGCGTTGGCTTCAAAACCGCCGTCTGAGATGCTGATCACATCTTCCGCCAACAGCCGCTCCAGTCCCTCGGCGTCCCGGGTCTGCAGGTAAATCAGGAACTGTTCGAGTGCGCGGCGAGTTGCTTCGCGTCGCTCGGGGGTGAGATCCGCGCGGCTCTTGTCATACTCCTTCATCTTGCGTCGAGCTCGCAGCAACAACACCTTAACGTTCGCTTCAGTCATGTCGAGCGCTTCCGCCGTCTCGCGCGTCGAATAGTCAAACACGTCCCGCAACAACAGCACCGCGCGCTGAGATGGAGTGAGCGCCTCGAGCGCAACCAGGAAGGCGAACGAAAGGCTTTCCTTCAAGTCGTACCGCGCGACCGGCGAATCCTTCCCCGGGGCGGGAGGCTCGTATGATGCAGGGCTTCCCTCTTCTGTTGGAACGGGAGAGGGAAGCCACGGGCCCAAGTACGCTTGACGCCTTCGTCGGCGGAGCAGGTCGCGACTGAGGTTTATGGCAACTCGCACCAGCCAGGGCCGTAAAGGCTCATCCTGGCGACGCGGCGGTTTTTCAATCGCGCGCACAAACGTTTCCTGCACCAGGTCATCGGCATCTGCGGCGTTGCCCGTCATCCGGTAACAAAGACCCCATAGCAACCTGCGATCAGTTTCTAGTGTTTGCGCGTAAGCCGACATCGTTTCCGCTCGTTTGTTACTTTGAAACTTCCACCCGCTCGCCTACATTTAGTCGAGCGCTCGGGTTGATCAGCATCATCCTAAGCGCGGCGATCGGGGGATCGTTCGAGTTCGTCGGCCAGCGCTCGCAGCAGCATTGCACCGTCGCCGTGCCAGGCGCTCCCGTGCATACACGCAAGCGTGGCCGGCTCGGTTGAGGCGAGCCGCTCGATCATCTCGCGAGTATTCCGGGCGTGCGAAAAGTAGTCCATCCCGCGGCGCATAGCTTCGCTCGGGCCAAGTATGTCCGACTCGGTGATCGCGGGCGTCCCTGCCCCAGGTTGAGTGAACAGATCACCGCACAACAACGTCTTGGTGTGGTGCTCAAACATGAACCCACATTCCCACGCGTGAGGAAGATGCGGAGTATCGAACCATCTCATCAGGTGCGTTCCGAGTGACAGCGTTTCTCCATCAACAAGCGCACGCGGCGCCCGTTCAGCCAGATCATTGATTGAAGTCATCGCGGCGACCTTACTGCAAACCGCAGTCGCCTGCGGCGCCGCCGTCAGCCATTCGTTGAGCGACCCGCACTCGTCTTGTTCAAAGTGAGAAAGCGCAACGTAGCGCAGCCTTTCAACCGGCATCACACTTTGAACTGCTTCGCGCACCAACGGGAACATCTTTCGCAAACCGGTATGAAAGAGAAGGGGTTCATCGTCGACGATCAAGTACTGGTTAAACGAGAACCCTCCTGGAACGGCGCCCGAGAGAGGCGTGTTGATGCGATAAATCCCGTCAGCTACTTCGTGAACGTTAGTGCCAGACTCAGTATTAGTTATTGCCATTTTCTCTCCTTTGACGAAAGGTTGAACATAAAATAAGACTCCGGGGATAGCCCTCGTGTCGTCAAGCGACTGAATAAAGCGCTTGGCTTCGAGACGCCGTAATTGCCGTGGCCGCCTGCCTCGCGCTTGCGAGACTTGCATCGACAAGAAGACCTTCTTTGCCCACCCAATCCCCTATTACAAAAAGCCCTCGCACATCGCTTACCTGCGGCTCGGGCCGTCCGTGAGTTCCGTCGAGCCGAGCCTGCGGCATTGCGTTCATAACTACCATATCCGGCAAAAACCGACGATATGCCAACGCATCACGCCACCCCGGCTGTACCAGGTCGAGCAGGCCCTCGAGCTCGCGTTCGGTGCTCTGCGAGGAGCCGCGATACTCAGGCGGCAGGTACATCGCAACATGAATCAGAGCCCCGCCTTCGGGCGCCAGCTTAGCCGCCGCTGAATGCACTGACAAATACAGCGGGCGATCGATGCCAAGAGCAAATGTCGCCTTCGGAATTGGCAAACGGTTTAGTGCAACGTCAAGACAAGCAGCCCTCACCGGTACGGCTTCATTCGCCCATCGCGCGAGCGAGGTGTGCTCCCCGTTCTCGACCAGCGCGGCGGCGACCGATGGCGCTGACGCGATAACGATAATGGAAGCGCCGAGTGTTCGGCCATCTCCTAAAATCACGCCTTCGACCGCGCCGGTTGCATCGCGGCGGACAGCTTCGGCCTTTGCTGCGGTTTCGATGACCACACCCGCGCGCTGGGCGGCGTCAAGCAGCCCGTCGACGAGCGTCTGCCAGCCGCCGTCGAGATACAAAACGCTCTTATCCTGAGCCTTTTTCAACTGCTCGATCGCCGTCCCGGCGCTCATGAGTTCCGGCGCGTTTGTATAAGTGGCAACTCGAAACGCGGCCAGAACGAAGTCCTTCACTTCGGCGTGCGTGATCGTGTGATCCAACCATTCACGCACGCTGACGTCCATCAACCGATTGCCGTCAACTTTTGAGATCGTCGCGAGCAGGCGCGCAGCTTCGAGCTTCGCCGAAAGTCCAAACAAGCTTGTGGTAAGCAACGATACGGCGCCCGCGGGGAAGGTATGTTTGACACCGTCTTTGACTGCGAATGCGCCCGACACCGAGGGAACGCGCCCGCGGGGCTCGATGCCCAACTCGCGCAGGACTTCGATGCCGGCCCCCCCGCGATACAACGCGTGAGGCCCGATGTTCAGATAGAAGCCGTCTTGTTGTTTGGTCTGCGCGCGGCCTCCAGGAGCATGTGACTGCTCAAACAAGCGCACCGGGTGTCCACTGCGGGCCAGAAAGGTGGCCGCTGCGAGCCCCGCAACACCGCCGCCGATGACGATCACTTCAGATTTGTATACGTTTGATTCCATTATTTGAACCTCCAACTGGTAACTCAACTTCGCCGGCATCACCGATAACACGTTTGAGCAGGCGGAAAGGTTACGCTCCACCGCCGGACCACCGACTTGTAATGGTCAAGCGGCTGCCTCGCACGCGCTTGAAATGATTGGCTAACAGTGATACACACTCGATGCGTAAAACCCGACAGGACTGGCGAGCCTCTAGTCGTTTTCGACGACGCACAGCCAAGCCGCCCGTCCCTGGAGCGCGGTTCAATGGACGATCAAGATATTTCGCGGCGGTTCTTCATGCTCAGGTCCTGCGCAGGCTTGGGCTCCGCCTGGCTTGCCGCATACCTTCCCGAGGTGCTTGCCGCTCAGGAACACGCCCATCACGCCGCACAATCTGATACGCCGCCAAGCCTTCAGTTCTTTACTCAGGAGCAGGCCGCGGATGTCGAAGCCATTGCGGCGCAGATCATTCCCACTGATGACACTCCCGGCGCTCGCGAAGCCCGGGTAATTTATTTCATCGATCGCGCGCTGGCGACATTTGCTAGTGACGAACGGGCGCCATTTCTTGAAGGCCTCGAGAAACTCCAGAAGAAGGCGAGAAGACGCTTCGGGAAGACCAGGAGATTTTCGGATCTCAGCTCCGAACAGCAGACTAAGTTGCTCAAGGATATCGAAAAGGGCGAGTTCTTCGAGCTGGCTCGCACGATGACAATAGTTGGGATGTTCTCCAATCCCGAGTACGGGGGCAATTACGGCCAGGCCGGATGGAAGCTGCTCGGGTTTGAAGACCAGTTCTTCTACAAATCGCCTTTCGGTTTCTACGACGGCGAGTATCAAGAGAAATAGGCAACCGGACTATGACAGAGGCTCAGGTAAAAAATGACGCGTCCGCCGATGTTGACTTTTTGATCGTCGGTGCGGGCGCCGCCGGCGGCATCATCGCCAGGGAATTGTCGGTCGCCGGGTTTCGGGTCGTCGTGCTCGAACAAGGACCCTACATGAAAGAGGCGGACTTTGAGCATGACGAGTTCAAATACATGCGCCAGCGGGCGATCACCAACGACTACAAGCGTCAGCCAAACACGTTTCGCCAATCTGAAAAGGAGAAGGCCAAGCTTCAGCCCGCGCTGATCTACGGCCGCCAGGTGGGTGGAGGCACTGTACACTTCACCGCCAACTATTGGCGCTTTCATGACATTGATTTTATCGAGCGAAGCCGATGGGGCGCGATAACCGGAACCGGATTCGCCGATTGGCCGATCACCTACGCCGAGATGGAGCCCTACTATACAAAGACAGAATGGGAACTGGGGGTCTCGGGTCTCGCCGCGTCGAGCCCGTTTGATCCTCCTCGCTCGAAGCCATATCCTTTGCCGCCGCTTCCGATCAAGTCCTCGGGCGCGCTCGCCGAGCGAGGCGCGAAAAAGCTGGGCTGGCATGCTTTCCCCGCCCCGATGGCCATCATCTCACAACCGTATCGCGGGCGCAGCGCCTGCCTGCATTGCGGTTTCTGCGAGTACTTCGGGTGCGAGGCGAAGGCTAAGTCTTCGACGCTTGCGACCGTCATTCGCGAAGCGGAGCAAACCGGCCGATGTGAGATTCGACCAAACAGCTATGTCCGAAAGATCGAAGTCAACAAAGCAGGTCTGGTCACGGGTGTTACATACTTCGATGAGAATCGGCGCGAGCACTTCCAGGGAGCGAAGGCTGTAGTGCTCAGCGCGAACGGAGCGGAGACACCTCGTCTTCTGTTCTTATCAACGTCGAACCTTTTCCCGAAGGGTCTCGCCAACTCCAGCGGCAAAGTTGGAAAGTATCTGATGTTCAACGGCCACGCTTCAGCGTCGGCATTGTTCGAGCACCGTCTGAACGAATTCAAGAGCGTGGCGGTTAGCAGGGTCATACACGACTTTTACGACAGCGATGCCAAGCGCGGGTTTTACGGAGGCGGCGGGATGGATATGCGCTTCGTCTCTTATCCGATCGGCTTCGCGATGCGTGGCTTGCCTCCGGACGCGCCTCGGTGGGGACCGCAGTACAAGTCCATGCTCAGAGAGAACTACACGCGGACGGTCAACGCGGTGGGACACACGACCTCGTTGCCAGTGGAAACCAACAGCATCTCACTTGATCCGCACCTGAAAGACGCGTGGGGTTTGCCGGTCTTGCGAGTCACTTACAAAGACCACGCCGAAGACATGAAGACAATGCATTTCTTTCAAGACCGCTGTAAGGAGCTTCTTGAAGCGGCGGGCGCGAAGAAGCTTTGGACCCGCCCCGTCAGAGAGCAGTCGTTTGGATTTCACTTGTTGGGCACTTGTCGCATGGGCAACGACGCGCGCAACTCGGTGGTCGACAAGTACCATCGTGCGCACGATGTTCCGAATCTTTTCATATGCGACGGCAGCAGCTTCGTAACGTCGGGCCGCGGCCAACCTACCTGCACTATCCAGGCGCTGGCCTTCCGCGCGTCAGACCACATCATTCGTATGGCGAAGAGCGGAGAGATAAAATCGGCTCTCTGACCGAATACTATCCGGCGTAGACGGTGCAGCCGTGCAGAATCCGGACCAGCACATCCTGCGCTCTGGACAGTCCACGCCAGGCTCTGAGAGGAGATCGTGATGAAGGGAATCAAGCTAATTGTAGGAATCGTAACGATCGGGTTTGCGTTCTCGGCGACCGCTGAATCCCGTCAGAACAAGGACAAACCATCGGCCCCGCCGCCACAAAGCGCGACGGTCGAGTACTCGAGCGCGGCGAACCCTTCGGCTCGAACGCTTTCCGATTTCGTGCGAGTTGGGAACATACTTTATTTATCCGGCAAGCTCGGGACGGACAGTACAGGCAAGCTCGCGCCCGGAGGCATCGGGCCCGAAACCAGGCAGACGCTCGAGAATATCAAAGCCGTACTTGAAAAGAACGGGGCCTCGATGGACAACGTCATCAAGTGTACCGTCATGTTGGCGGATATCAAGGAATGGGCTGAGATGAATACCGTCTATGTTACATTCTTCAAAAAGGAACGACTTCCAGCGCGAAGTGCGTTTGGCACCAGCGGTCTTGTGCTGAATGCCCGTGTCGAAATCGAATGCATGGCCACGCTCAAGTGACGCGGGATCGCAGCGTCTCGCCAGCGCGGTTGTCGACGTTGTTTTCCCAAGTGAAATAGGCGAGACACTCGGCGTTCCCAAGTCGGAGATTCTCTATGGATATAGACCGAAGAACCTTCCTGGCAACCCTGGGTGGCGCGGCCGCGATCGAGACTATGTCATCCGAGGCGCTGGCCGACGCGCTTGAACACCATATGATCGAAAGACTGGATCAAACGGCGGGCGCCCGAGCGGGCGAGACAGCCGGGAGACCCTATCGACGAGGTGTCGGTTCGCTGTTCATCGTCGGAGAATCCGGGGACGGAGTGTTTCCCAAGCTACAGCCTATGCCGGCCAGCCCGACGCTGCTCGATTTTTTCAAACTACGATTTGCTCCGGCTAACCACGTGCTTCAAAGCGCGACTCGAGCTCTTAAGACAGGTATGAGCGAAGAGACGATACTCGCATGTTTGTTGCACGACGTCGTCCTGAGTCTAATAAAGCCGGATCACGGATGGTGGGGCGCCCAACTGATCGAACCCTATGTCTCGGAAAAAGTGAGTTGGGCGATTCGTTACCATCAGGCGCTGCGTTTTTATCCGGACCCGTCTGTGGGTTACGAATACCCGGAGATGTATAACCGCATGTTTGGGAAGGACTATGTTCCGGCCCCGCACGTAAAGCAGGCTTACGACTACGCGCGGGCTCACAAGTGGTACATGAATGCCAGGCTAATCACCGTCAACGATCTTTACAGCTTCGATCCGAATGCAAAGGTGTCAATTGAACCTTTCATCGATATGATTGGCCGCCACTTCAAGCAGCCCAAGGAAGGGCTCGGAAACGACAACAGTCCGGTGGCGCACATGTGGCGCACGCTCGCGAGTCCCGACCTACCGCTTTGAGCGCGAAGGGTCGAAGGTTTAAGTTGAAGCACCACGCTAAAGCCGGTGGTGTCGCGGCGGATGGGATACCACCGCCGAGCCAAACTGGGACGAATCTTACCGTCGCTAACGAAAAGAAACCCAAGGCCCACCTAGCGGTTGGCGCCTGGTTTTTGCGCCGGAGCTGTCAAATCTGAGTTCAAAAACTTGAGCAGAGCTTTATAAAACAAGTCAGGCGCTTCGAAGTGCGGAACGTGGCCGATGTTTGGAATCAACACCAACTCGCCGCCAGGAATCGTTTCGGCTATGTGCTTCGCGCGCTCCGGAAAATTCGCGCCGTCCTTGTCGCCACCCAGCACTAAAGTCTTCACCTTGATGTGGGACCAATCGTAGACAACCGGGTCTACGTAAACCATCTGCTGAATCAATGTGCGGACCATTGCGAACCGCGGCCAGTCTCCGCTGAGCGTCCACGCGTAATGGATGCGCACATACTTTTCATATTCCGGTTTCCATCCGGTGACGAAATAGCGAGCAATCCCCTGGTAAGCCTGCTGATAAGTTTGACCCAGCGTCTGCTTGTAAGCTTCCTCGGTGCTTCTCCAGGGCCGATCCCACCGCGGGTCAGTCAACCCAATGGGATTGTAGATCACCGCCCGCTCAGTCATGTCCGGATATGAAGCCGCGAATCGCGCGGTTAACATCCCTCCCATTGAGTGCCCCACGATCGCAGCTTTGGTAATGCCAAGATGAGCTAGCAGCTTACGCGTGTTCAGCGCCATGTCATGAAAGTTGTAGGGGATGATCGGTTTTGAAGACCGTCCGAAACCGATCTGATCGGGCACGACCACACGAAAGCCTTGCTTTCGAAGCACGTCGATTGTTCCCGCCCAATACTCGCCAAAGAAGTTCATCCCATGAAACAGCACTACGCTGCGGCCGTTGGGTTGGCCTTCCGGTGGAACGTCCATGTAGGCCATGCGAACTTCCTGGCCATAAAGCGTCATCGGCAGGTACGACACCGGATAGGGATACGGCACGTCTTCAAGGGTGATGCTTCCCGGTTTGACATCGGTCGGTGTCGGAGGGGGTTGAGTCTGCGACTGTGCCGAAGCCTGGCCCGTCAGCACTGCAAGCGCACACCAGGTAATACTGGCGACTAAAAACAGAACAGGCGTTCGGGATTTTGTGGGTTGATTCGGTCGAACTAAGCCGGTGATTTGTATCACGGTCTCTTTGGTATTTGACATGCGCTTCACCTCGGCCGCGATTATATGAGGTGAAGCGCGCCAGAGCAATGCGTATTATTGAGGGTTTACGTGCCTGGTTCGAGAAGCCAAAGGGGCTTTGCACGCTCCTTATTCGCGCGCGAAGACCCTCCTGGACTCCTCAAAACATTAACATCAGCGCTGCTTCAGAACGTTTTGCTCCACGTCCCAAACGGTTTGAACGGATTGCCTCCCGCGTTTCGATTCACCAAGACATCAATCGAGAGTCTGGATGCGCCGGCAGCGGGATTAAGTGCGAAGCCACTGCGGAGAAAGTAGTCCGCTGTCACGCCTTCAATGGTCGCGTCGAAGCGGCTGCCAGCATCCCGGTTCGCTCCAGTATCGATGGCTGCGCCGTTATACCAGAGCCTCGCGGTGCCGCTGCTGTGGCCGCCCACGGCAGTCACCCGAACCGATAGCCTGAAGCTCAGCTTGTCGCCGGGGAAGAATTCAACCGGACCGGATAAGAGCGCCAGGTTTATCGTCCTCAACACCGCGTTGTTGAATCCGCTGCTGCCGCCGGGAACATTGTCCGCTTGTCCACTGCCCACCACCGAGTCATTCTTGAGCACTTCGGCCAGCAGATCGAACTTAGTCCCCACGTCGTCGCTATTCTTGAGCCCAATCCAAACTTTGGCCGGGCTTAGCGCAGACAACCGCGGAGGGAATTTGAAGTAGGCGAGCGTCATGTCGTGATCTGAGCAGCGCTCGGACCGCGTGGCGTCATTGGCGAAAGTGGGCCCTTCAGGGAAATCGGAGTTGTTGCGCGCGATGGTGTATCGCTGGAGGTACGATTGCGCGACCGTGTTGATGATGAAGTGGTCTATCGCCTGCGGCGTTCCCTCGAAGATAAAGCTGTAGCGTTGGTCAGCCGGCAGCCCGTCGGTGAGATTGATGAAGTTGGGGTTGACGAGGTCAGGGCTCTCGTCGACGACCACTTGATCATCGGCAGTCGGCGTGCCCTTGATTGTGGCGATGGGGTCGGTGAAGCCGTCGTTGAACTGGTAGGCGTTGTAATCGCCTATCGACATGATGGGTGTGGTCGGGTTGTTGGTCTGCAAATCCTGCAGAAGATTGGCAAGGAATTCACCCTGCGCCTTGCGCTTGGCGCGGACGCGCGGGCCTTCGCCGGTCACCGTCTCGATGTCGATAAACGAGCGCGTGTGATTGACGACGACGATGATCGCGCGCGGATCGCCGCCGGACGGATCTACCGTCGCGCGCAGAACCAGCGGTGGCCGGTCGTTGAGGAGGGCCGGCTGGTTAGTGTTTGGGTCGATGAAAGTATTACAGTTGGCTGCCGTACCGTCGCAACCTGCCATCTCCACCTGGGTGACGCTGTCGATCTGAATGCGCGAGGTCTTGACGAGGAATCCGACGTCCTGATCCGCGTCTTCGGTTATCCCGTCGGCTTCAATTAGCCGCGCCTCGTAGACAACTCCGGAGATGCTCTGGATCTCAGCGGCGAGAGCCTGGAGGTCGGCAAAGTCAAAGATCTCAATCGTGCCGATGATATCGGGCAGCCGCAGCACGTCGCGAATGGCCAGAGCGGCCTTCTGACGCTGCGTCGCGTTGTTGTTGAAGTTCTCGATATTGAAACCGGCAATGGTGAATTCGCCAGCGGCGGGGATGAGCACCGGGACCGCGCTCATGTTTGCAGTCGTTGGCGGCGGCGTCTCAGGAAGCACCTTGTAGTCGCCGAAGCTGAAGTCGAGCGGCCCGGTAACGTCCGTCAAAGTCACGTTCGAGGTCACCGAGATGACCGGCGAGCCGGCGAGCCCGTCGCTGTCGATCATGATCCGCTCCGGATTCTCATCCCAGCGCGGGATGCAGC
>JBASRM010000260.1:0-2900 GCA_049273835.1 Blastocatellia bacterium
GCTCTCCCGCCTGACGGCTGTGAGCATCCTCGATCATCGCCCCGTGTTTGTAGGCTGGAACGTGAAGCTCTCACGCCTGACGGCTGTAAGCATCTTCGAGCATTGGCCGGCTGTGTAGGCTGGAACGTGAAGCTCTCACGCCTGACGGCTGTGAGCATCCTCGATCATCGCCCCGTGTTTGTAGGCTGGAACGTGAAGCTCTCACGTCTGACGGCTGTGAGCATCTTCGATTATTGCCCCAGTGTTTTGTAGGTTGGAGTGCCAAGAAAAGGGTATTCCTTCATATGTTGCAATGGACTACTCACTTGGAGATAATCAGCGCGGCCGAACTTCAACTTGAGAATCAAACTGTATGATCAACTTATCTCCGCAAGTTTTTCAGGAAGCGAAGGCGCGTGTGGCGCCTTACGTCTATCATACTCCGCTTCTAACATCGAGATTGTTGAGTGAGAAAACCGGCTTCGACATCCGTCTCAAAGCCGAGATCTTTCAGCGCACCGGTTCATACAAGATTCGCGGGCCGCTCAACAAGTTCGCGCACTTGACCGACGAGGAACGCAGTCGCGGGGTGATTTGTTCATCGGCCGGCAATCACGCGCAGGGTGTCGCGCTCGCGGCGAAACTGAACGGGATGAAGGCGGTAGTCGTGATGGCTGAGAACGCGACCCTTTCCAAGGTCGAAGCCACCCGAGCCTACGGCGCAGAAGTCGTCCTTTACGGAAAGATTTGGGACGAGGCCAACGAAAAGGCAAAGCAGCTCCGGGATGAAAGAGGCCTGACTTACATCCACCCGTTCGACGATCCGCACTTGATCGCCGGTCAGGGCACTCTTGGGCTGGAGATCTACGAAGATTTTCCCGAAGCTGAAGTAGTCGTTGTTCCCATCGGCGGGGGAGGGTTGATCTCGGGCGTCGCGATGGCGCTAAAGGGGTTGAACCCGAGGATAAGGATAATTGGAGTCGAATCGTCGGGCGCTCCCGCGATGAAATTGAGCGTGGAGCAGGGCCATCTTGTCACGCTCGACACACTCGATTGCATCATCGACGGGTTGAAGGTCAAGCGGGTGGGCGAGCATACGTTTGACGCGGTACGGCAATTCGTCGACGAGGTGGTGGCCCTCCCCGACTCCGAGATATTCGAAGCTCTGATCTGGATCATGTCCCACTGCAAGCTGGTAGTCGAAGGCGCGGCTGCGGCCTCGGTCGCCGCGGTATTGAACGGACTTGTCAAAGCGCCACGCGGCTCAAAGGTTGTATGCGTGCTAAGCGGCGGCAACGTCAACCTGCAACAGCTCAAAGGATTGAAATGGAATTAGTAACGATGTTTGACTCGCTCAGCTTTCTTCCCTTATAGTCGCGTCCGCAGTCACCCGAGTGCCGCGAGCCGCCTCTATGACCCAGCCCGCGAAGTTCGTTGTTTATCATCCAAAACCCATCATCGCTGCAACGCTCGCGATTACCGCCGGCTTTCTCGCAGTAATAGTCATCAGGGGGATCGCATTCAACGGATCTCCTGAAACGCTGGCCCGCAAAGACGAAACGTTCAACTTCTACACCCAGACCCGCTACATATTTGGCGATGATCGTGTGATCGTCGTCGGCGTCACAACAAGTGAGGTCTTCACCCCACAGTTCCTGACAAGGCTCGATCGGTTAACCAACAGGCTTGCCGCGGTCACCGGAGTCGATCAAGCGATGAGCCTGGCCAACGTGAAAACGATCAGACGCGAGGAAGGAGGGGTTAACGTTGGCCGTCTGATTGACCCGCGATCGCTCAGTCAATTCGACTCCACACATCTGGCGAACCTTAAGCATGAGGTCACCACCGATCCGTTGTATGTCCGTCACTATGTTTCAGCCGATGGGCGGACCGCGGCAGTAGACGTCTTTTTGAAAACACTCGGCGAGGCAGAAACGCGCGCAGTGGCTGAACAGGTTGAGCGCGTCGCAAAGTCCGAAGCGGACGGAGACGAGGTGTTCATATCCGGTGTTCCAATCGTGGAGGCGCGTGGAATTCGAAGCATGTTGCGGGATATGCTGGTGCTTTCACCGATCGCGGCCTTGTTGTGCTTTGGTGTTTTTCTTTCTTCATTCCGAAGCCTCTGGGGAGCCGCCCTGCCGACTGCTGCATTGATGATGGGACTCGTCTGGACCATAGGCCTGATGAGCGCGCTCGGCCGACCCATAACACTAGCTACCTTGTCCCTGCCTACGACGTTGATGGCTGTCGGTGCCTCTTACATCTTTCACGTGCTCAATCAATATCGGATATCAATGGCCGGCCTTGATGAGACCTCGTCCGCGGATGCCGAACGAGCGGCGTGGCTTGGCGGTTTGACCTTCATCAGCCCTGCCGTAGTTGTGTCGGGCACTGCAACCATGGCTGGCTTTGGCGCGTTAGCGTCAAGCGGGGTTCCCACGGCCCGAGACATGGGAGTCTTCCTGGGGCTCGGGGTTCTGGCTTTGCTCGCTCTCACGGTAGCTTTTATTCCAGCGGCGCTTTCACTGCTTTCCCGCAACGCGTTGGGTAGGACCGGACCACGCCGAACCGATTACGCGAGATGGCTAAACAAGGCGCTGGTCAACATCACCGCTCTTGTCCTTTTTCGCGGGCGGGCTGTTTTGATCGCGACCCTCCTTGTGACGATAGGGATTGGCGCCGGCGCCGTTTGGCTTCGAGTAAACACAGACTACTTGCACATCTTTCCGAGCGAAAGCGAAACGGTCCGCGACGCCGAGAAGCTTCACGAACGTTTGGCCGGCGCGGCTGCCATCGAGCTGGTCGTGAGCAGCGCGCCGGGATCGATCACCGATCCGAACTTCGTTAAGGCCGTTTCAGCTCTTGAAGAATTCGCTTTGACACAGCCCGGTGTCGATGCCGGAATTTCGGTCGCCGACATC
>JBASRM010000282.1:0-24524 GCA_049273835.1 Blastocatellia bacterium
CCTGCAGGCTGCAGCGTGAGCCTCTCAAGCAGAGCCCAAATCGGAGGGTTTGAGAGCTTTCAAGGTTTTTTCAAGGCGCCTATCAATAATGGCCACGTCCACATAAATGCCGTAGATAAAACAAAAAGCTGCACGGCATTGAACGACCAGGCAGAGACCGATGAGAAAAGTGAACTCCCCCGCCCTCGTACTTTTCTTTGCAACCCTCCTGATTCTTCATTCCTCGATTAGCGCGCTCGCGGGTCTCTACTTCACTCCGGGGCAGGGTGTTGTGCTGACCGGCGCCGACGGCGTGGTGCTGACCGGCGCTGATGGAGTTGTGCTCACCGGTGCGGACGGAGTTGTCTTAACAGGCGCCGATGGAGTCGTGCTAACCGGAGCTGACGGCGTGGTGCTGACCGGGGCGGACGCACTCACATACACGGGCCAGGACGGCGTCGTACTGACCGGAGCCGATTCCAGCGGAATTCGCAGCTTTGATCCCGAACTGGCCTGGCTACTAGACAAGCTTCCCGATTCAAGTGCGATCAACGTCTTTGTAGTCTTCCATCGTATGCCGGCGCCGGCTGATTTCGATGCTCTTCGATCCGTGGGAATTATCGGGGGCACGATTTTTAACCACTTACCGATGGTAATGATCAATGCGACGAAATCTCAAATCGCCGCGATCTCGACTCTTCGAACGGTCCGGACGATTTATTCGAACAAGTCCTTTGAGTTTTTTACCCACGATACGCGGGTCATAACCGGCCAGACTAAAGCCGTAACCGACCGCTCGTTGACGCAGCGAAATGCGGGTGTGCCGTTGTCGGGGCAGGGAGTCACGGTTGCCGTGCTCGATACGGGCATAGACTCGACTCACCCAGACCTGAGCTACGGCTCGCAAGTGATCCAGAACGTGCGAGTTGCCGATCTTCAGGGCAGCTCACCGGCGTTTGTTTATTCGCAAGTCATCGAGGGGTTGAGCAATTCCGATCCAGTAATGGGTCACGGCACGTTCGTGGCGGGGGTGATTGCTGGAACCGGCTCCGCATCGGGCGGGTATTACGGCGGCATGGCGCCGGGCGCAAAGCTGTTGGGAATCTCAGGCGGGGACGCAAGCCTATTCTTCGTTTTATCCGGGATCGACTACATCCTTTCGCATCGGGTCGATGAGAACATTCGAGTAGTCAACTGCAGCTTCGGGATCAGCGGCCTGTTCGACGCGAACGATCCGGTAAACATCGCGACCCGCATTATGCACGATGCGGGCATCTCGGTCGTTTTCTCAGCAGGCAATCGCGGGAGCCAGCCCAACTCGCTCAATCCCTACTCGGTAGCGAACTGGGTAATCGGGGTGGGATCAGTCAGCAAGCGCGGCTCTCTTTCGAGCTTTTCGTCGCGAGGCGCGGCGGCTTATGGACTTTATCATCCTACTCTTGTCGCGCCCGGTGAATCGATCGTCTCGGCTCGAGCCGCGGGGGTGAACGTCATCGGCACGGCGGGACTGATCACCGGTCTTGGGTCACCCGATAGCGACCTCAAGGCCATCCCATCTTCGTACTTGCCTCGTTACACAACCAGCTCGGGGACAAGCTTCGCGGCGCCCCACGTCGCTGGAACCATTGCGCTGATGCTTGAAGCCAACCCTTCATTGACCGTCGATCAGATCAAGCAGATTCTGCAGCAAACAGCGACGCCCATGCTTGCCTATTCGCGATATGAGGTCGGCGCGGGATGTCTGAATACCTATGCCGCGGTTCTAAAGGCGGGGCTGGGTACATCGCATGGACAATTCCGCGAAGGTCTGAATAACGGGACTGTGAGCTTATCGCGCGATCCGGTAGCTCAATACACCGGGACGGTAGCTCCCGGCTCGACGTATGCGATTTCATTCACCGTGCCTTCCGACACCATCTTCGCGACGGTAGAAGTTGGATGGCTGCAAGGCGGTTCTGCGCCTGGTCTCCTCATCGGAACTGTAAGCAGGCTCGGTAGGACTTTTCCGTTGCTGGCGGGTTCGCTGGGGTTGCCCGCTATGAGCAAGGCAGGGGTTACTATCAACGACCCAGCTCCCGGCACATGGACGATCTCGGTCAGCAACGTGAGTGATCCCGCGGCCGCCGCATCTCAGCGGGTGGTAATCGCCGCTGAGATCATTCGGGCGAGTTATTCAGTCAGCGGCCTCGACCAGCTCTCCGCGAACGGTCGGACTGTCGCTACGCGCGCGTTGCGGACCGGATTGATTGCGCCGCTATCGGGAGACTTTGCGGGCAGCGCTTATGCAACGCGTCTGGATGTCGCTCGGGCGGTGATGCTCGGGGCCGGCGCGAGACTTCCACAGTACTTGCCGGACTCGCCCTCATTCTCCGACGAGCCCGGCGATTACTCCGCAATATTCATCGAGAGCGTTACGCACTCGCCGTTTGGGGATCTTCTTGGGACGGCGGGAAGAATGTTTAACCCGCAAGCTCAAATCGATCGAACAGCCGTTGCGGCCGCGCTGGTCAAAGCGTTGGGGTTGAACCAGGACGCTCAGGCGGCAAGCCTCGTCAACCCCGGTATCGTCGACTGGAACCTGATACCGGCATCCGCTCGCGGCTACGTCAGCATTGCGGTATCGCGGGGCCTGTTGCGTGTCGAGTCCGGTTATTTTCGTCCGTTTGAATCCATCACAAGGCTTGATGTAGCCGGGGCGGCGGTCGCGCTTCAACAGGCCTCCCGATAGCTGGCCAATTTGCGTTGAGTGACAGATTGAGCCCGCTCTGCCTGCACGGAGTAGAGGTTGTTATGTTTGACCTGGATCGACAAAACAGGAACCGTGGCGAATGCGAAATTGTGCCGTGCCCGCCGCGAAAGTTTCCAGACCCTCGAGGCATGCTGCTCCCGCTTGTGTGCATAAGAAACGCGGAGGAGCCGTTGCCGGCAGTGATCGCCGTCGAGCGCTGCAATGAGATTCGATGGACCAAACTCCGGCGTCACAGACTGAGGAGACCGTAGACGGATGTTCAAGGTTTTTTCAACTTGTGGCTGATAAGGTTGCCATTGCGATCGGGAAATTGACCTCCCAATCGTGAGGCGCTCACCGAGCAGCCACCTAAAGAAGCGCGGCGTTTTTCTGGGGAGGGGCGCCGCGCTTTTTTTCCGCCAATGATCAAGTTCGTCGACAGCAAGCTCGAGCCTCCGCACTTGAGTCCAACCTTAATCAAGCGTGAGCGGCTCATGAAGCGCTTGCGTTCCAATCTCGCGCTCAGCGCGAGTTTTGTCTGCGCGGGACCGGGCTGGGGCAAGACGACCGTCGCCGCCGAATTTCTCAGTCGAGTGGATGCTCAGTCTGTCTGGTATGACCTGGATCCGTCGGACGCCGACATCGCGGTGTTCTTTCAATACCTTGTCCGAGCCGTGCAACAGTCAGCGCGCGAGTTTGGTTATAGTACGCTCAATATGCTCCGTTCCGGCGGCGGCTCGCGATTCGATCAGCTCGCCGACCTTTTTCTCTTCGAGTTGTCGGAAGCCATCGACCACGAATTGATTGTGGTGCTCGATAATATTCATCACACATTTGCGGCGGACTGGAGCGCCCCGGTCCTTTATCGCATCCTGCAGTTGCTCCCGCACAACGTCCACTTCATCTTATTGGCACGGGTTGCACCAGGGTTTACGTTCTCGCGAATGCGCAGCAAGCAGACGTTGGATCAGATAGATGACCGGGCCCTCGCATTCAGCCGCGACGAGGTCGCCCAGTTGTTTGACGGCGTACTGAACGATGCCGGTAACCTGGATCGGCTGCTCGGCTGGACTCAGGGATGGGTGGCGGGTCTGCAAATGATTCGCAAGTCGCTCGAGGCCGATCGATCGCTTCCTCCCCGGGACTTTGAAAAAACAATCACACGGTCCGCCACTGAGATATTCGACTACTTCGCAACCCGGGTATATCGTTCAGAGCCGCGGCAGATGAGGGAGTTGCTCATCCGCGCCGCCTTGCCGAGCCACGTGACGCCGGAGGTTTTACGCGAGGCGTTCGGATTGGACATCTCAAGCGAGCAGCTCCAAGATGCCGTGCGCGAAAACGTTTTTCTTACCCGGCTGGCCGGAGAAAGCGACGCATACACTTTCCATCCGTTGTTCCGAGATTTTCTTCGGAGCCAGTTGACGGCCGAGTTGACTGTCGAGCAACGCGCCGAGTTGCATCGGCGGCTTGCCGGGTACTATGCGTCTCGTGAGAATTGGGGACTCGCGTTGAATCACTTCTTCGAGGCGGGCGACGAAGCAAGCGCGGCAAAGACGCTTCTTCAAGCGGAGCCCGTTCTGTTAGCCGGCGGGCTGACCCGCACTGTTAGCTCGTATATCCCGCGGTTCAATCGCGGGACTCTTGATCAACACCCGCAGCTTTACAACCTGATAGGCGAGGTGCGAATCATCGAAGGCGACTCGACAGGAGCGGAGGCGATGTTCAAAGCGGCGCTGGCGGCACCGCGATCTTCGCACGATCAAACTGTGATGGCGAAGGCGCTTGCGGGGCTTGCACACACGGCAATTCGAGAACACAACTTCAAGGAGGCGATTGAGTACGCCGAAGAGGCACAGACGCGAATGACGAGCACCGACAAGCTCCCCGGCCGCGCGGCTCTTTCCGCGCGCCTCAAAAACGTAACCGGCGCCGTCCGGGTGTTCGAAGGTCGGTATACCGAAGCCAATAATTTGATGGATGAGGCCCTCAAGCTCGCGCATCAAGCAGGCGATGTTAGGTTGGTAAGATCGATTTCACACAACGTCGCTCTTCCCGCGTTTATGGAAGGAGACTTTCACGCGGCGCTCAGATATTTTTCGCGAAGCCCGATTTCAGAGGCGACGACTCCAAGGCGGGCGTTGCATCCCGATTCGGTATTGCTGTATCTCAACCGGGCTGCGGTGTATACCGCGCTTGGCAAGCTTGAGGATGCTGAGCGCGACCTCGCGAGCGCCGATGAGCTGCATGCGGTGTTCAGCCTTCGCGGATTCGTGCCTCGGATAATTGAAGCGAGAGCCAACATAGCGCGAGAACGCGGTTTGTTCCACGATGCCGATCAGCTGTATGCCGCGGCGCTGAAAGAATATCGTTTCGCCAACGCCGATCCGGTGAAATCGGATCTGTATTACGAGCGAGCGCTGCTGGAAATGCGTCGGGGCAACCTTGATGGCGCACTGGAGCTGATCGATCTTATGGTGGCAGATCGCCAACAGGGCAGCCGAGACATTGAATTGGCCCTCGCGAGGCAGATGCGGGCCCGAATCCTTCTCGAGCAACAGGACCCGCAAGCGTTAAACGAAGTAGACGCGAGCGAACCGCTGCTCCGCCGGTTGCAGTGCAACTACTATCTGGCCATAAGCTGCTATTTGAGAGCACGTGCATCGACTGAGCGCAACGCCGCGCAAGGTCTTGTTGCCCTCGTGGAGCTGCTTCGGCTGGCAGAACGTTTCGATTATAGTTACTTTGTGGCGTCAGAGGAGTCGCGTCATCCAACGCTTGGCGATCTGTGCAACCGCTATTCGATCGCCTCCGCGTGGCTGAACGTCACGTTAGAATCAAACATTCGCGTTTAGTTGTTTATGGTTTATGGTTTCTAGTTTCTGGTTCTGGTTTTTAGTGACTTGTAACAAAGCCCGTGGGCTAGCAATTTCATAACCGGACCAAACCAGAAACCAGAAACCACGAACCCGAAACCAGGAACCCGGAACCCCGGAACTCGGAACCCGCTTTTATGCTTCCACAGTTCTTTCTGAAGACCAAACTGTTGCCCCCTCGATTAGGCCGCCGGGTCCTGCCCCGCGCGAGGCTGATTGATCGCCTTCGCGGATTTCTCGATCAGCCGGCGACAATCGTCTGCGCTGACGCCGGGTGCGGCAAAACCACGCTGGTCGCTGACTTCGTCCGCGCTTCGGGAATTCCGTTTATCTGGTATCAAATCGATCGCTCCGATCTCGACCTCGCAGTCTTTTTTGGATATCTCGTCTACGGGATACGCACGATTCACCCCGAGTTCGGAGAGGCTGTTCTTGGTCTCATTTCAGAGACGGAAGGCCTCAGTCTCAATACCGATCATCTCGTGGACGCGTTTGTTAACGAGATCAGCGAGCAACTTGATGAGAAAATTATTGTCGTACTGGACGACTATCATCACATTGACCCCAGCGAACCCATCGCCGCCGCCGTCGACCGGCTTATCCAGTACGCGCCCGATGTGCTTCACATCGTAATCACGTCTCGCACCATGCCGAACCTGTCTGTGACTCGATTAAGAAGCAAAGGCCTGATCGGAACCGTCGGGCGCCCGGAGCTCTCATTTACACAGGAAGAGGTCTCTCAACTTTTTGAGCAGACCGCGGGGAAACTGATCGGGACAGACCTGATTCGCCAGTTCTACGAACGCACAAAGGGCTGGGCCACCGGGGTTCAGTTGATCGCGCAGGCAGTCGAACACCTCGTGCAGACCAACCATCACCTTGGCGACTCCGCATTTCTTGAAATCCTGAAACGAAGCGAGGAAGAAATCTTCGACTATTTTGCCGAAGAGGTGCTCGAGTACGAACCGCCGGAAACGCAAGAGGCGCTTCTACGGCTCTCGTTGTTCAATCGCATCGATCACGCGGCGGCGAGCTGTGTGCTCCCGGTGGAACGAGCTTATCAACTCCTGGCGTCCTTGCAGCGCAGCAATCTTTTTATATCGCAGGTCGAAGGCGGGGATGTCGATGAATTCAAACTTCACCCGATGTTTCGGCGATTCCTCCGCAGACGGCTCAAGTCGAAGATCGGTGAAGCAGGGGTGCGCGAGCTCGACCGCCAATATGCGGATCATCTAATGAAGCTCGGCAAATGGCAGCGGGCCGGATTGATGTACGCCGAAGCGCGTGACACCGAAGCCATGGCACGAATTCTCGTGGAACGCGGCCGCGAGCTGCTGGATGCGGGGCTGTTCGAGATCATCAAGCGCGGGTACGATGCAGTGAGCGAGTCCGTCTCCGGACTTCACCCCGAAATATTTCGGTTGCGCGCTCACATCGCCCGCACGGAAGGTGACCTTGAACTTGCCGAACGTCTGTTCACAAGGGCTGTGACCGGCGCTCGTGAGTTGGGGGAGACACGTTGTGAGGCGTTGTCCCTGCACGGATTGGCTTCCGTCTACATAAAAAGAGGCGAGCACGTTCGGGCGGTTAGCCTGGCCAACGAAGCACTTGCCAAGGCTCCGCTCGAAGACTTCGCGCTTAGAGCACGTTGCGAACACGCGCTGGGCAACTGCCAGTTTCTCTCATCGGTTGCCACCGGCCAGTTCGATGAGGCAGTCAAAACATGGCGCCGGGCTGCCCGGCTTGCGCGGCAGGCTGGACGCGAAAATCTTGTTCGCACGATTTCGCACAACATTGGGATGCCATACGCTTTCACCGGCGATTCTGCGCGAGCGCGCGAGTGGTTCTCAAAACTGATCGAAGGTGAGGCCGGCCGCACGCCGCTCCCTCAACATGCACTGGCCTACTGCAACCTGGCGCGGGCCGACTTCGCGACCGGCGACTTGGAGGCGTGCGAGCAGCACGTCGAAAAGGCGTTTGAGGTGTGCCGGCTGTTCAGTCTTACGCTGGAGCGGGCCGAGGCGCACGAGATCGCGGGCAATCTCCACCGCGAGCGTCGCGGGTTCGCGCTCGCGCGAGAACATTATCTACAAGCGGAAGACCTTTACCGGGATGCCGGCATGCAGCTGGAATCTCGCGAGCTGCCCGACGAACAGTTGAGGCTGTTGCTGGCGGAAAGGAATCTGTCAAAGGCGCTCGACGCCGCCCGCGAGCTGCTCGAAAAGCGCGCGCTGCTCGGCCACGCGTTTCCCCTGGCGCGAGCGCGTATGCTGCTTGGACAGGCGCTGCTCGAGAGTGGCGCCAGTGACCCCGATCCCAGGCAACCGCTCGAAGAGGCGTTAAACCTGTTCGCGAGCTGTCGCGCTGAATGGTGGAGAGCCGCCGCCCTGTTCTTGCTTGCGCACGCTGAAATGGCTTCGGGTAGGTCCAAAAACGCGACAACCCAGTTAGTCGAGGCGCTTCGAACCTCGCGCGAATTCGGTTTCGCGCACCTGGTCAAGAGTGAAGCGAGCCGGAATCCGAGCATTTTTCAGCTGGCGATTGCTCAAGGCATCGAGACCGAATACTTGAAGAGTCTGGGAATCGAGGAGGATGAGACGCGTGAGCGTGATGCGGGCATGGCGGCAGCAGCCCTCCAATCCCCATTGGCTTCCGCTGTTTCCGATCTCGACCCATCGGGCCCCCGCGCGGTGGGCTCCCTGGTCTCGGCGGTTGAACGCCAGGTAGACCTGACGATAAACATGCTTGGCGCGGTCCAGGTATTCCGTGAACAGGGCCGTAAGCTGGCGCCCGACGCGTGGACTCTTTCCCGGGCGCTTAAAATTCTTTGCTTCATAGCTTCACGGCAAAACCATCGCGCGACCAAGGACGCAGTCGTCGAAACGTTTTGGCCCGACACACGAGTCCAGGACATAGACAAGAACTTCTGGCCTACGATTTCATATATTCGGCGCGCGCTGAACAGCAACCAAAGCATCAAAAAGAATTTCATCCGGTACCGCGAGAGTGCTTATTACTTCAATCCAGAATTCAACTACTCTCTTGATACCGAGGAATTCGAGCGGTTGATCGCGCTCGCGCATAATCGGCGCCGCGAGGGGGATATTGAGGGCTTCACCGCCGCAGCGCGTCAGGCCGTCGAGTTGTACCGCGGAGAGTTTCTGGAAGAGATCTATGACAACTGGGTGGAGGACCAACGGACTTATTACCAGAATGTATTCTTTACCACTCTGAAGGAGCTGGCGGATCATCATCATCGCGCGCAACAATACGAGCAGTCGGTCAAGTATTGCAGAATGATTCTGAACCGCGATGCATATCGCGAGGACATTCACCGCCAGTTGATGGACAGCTACACGCTTCTTGGTAACCGGGCGGCGGTGCGCGAACAATATGAGGCTCTCAAATCGCTTTTGAGGGAAGAGCTGGGCGTTGACCCGCTTCCGGAAACAGTGGCGACGTATAAGAGATTGGTTTCGGGTTAGGGATTCAGGGTTCAGGGTTCAGGGTTGGTTTGTGGTTCCTGGTTTGTAGTTTCTTGTTTGTGGTTTGTCGTTTGTGGTTCTGGTCTTGGTTATAGTTAGCGTAGTACTTTGCGGCTCAAGCTTCGTGGTTGGGTTGGTGTTGGTTGCCCGGCTTCAACACAAACCAGAAACCTCAAACCAGAAACTACACACCCGTTATCCTGAACCCGGGACTGATTTTTTCCATGCTTCCTCAATTTTTTCTAAAGACGAAGCTGCTGCCGCCGCGTCTGGGCCGGCGCGTCTTGCCCCGGCCGCGGCTGGTCGATCGCATTCGCGGCTACCTCGATCAACCTGCGACGATAGTCTGTGCCGACGCCGGCTGTGGGAAAACCACGCTGGTTAATGAGTTTGTCCGCTCATCGGAGCTTCCGTTTGTCTGGTATCAGATCGATCCGACCGACGTCGATCTGGCGGTGTTCTTCGGCTACTTAATACACGGCATCCGTTCGCTTAGTCCCGAGTTTGGGCAGGTAGTCTTGAGGTTCATCGCCGAGACCGAAAACCTCGCGTCGCGAACCGACCAGCTCGTCGATGTGTTCGTCAATGAAGTGAGCGAGCAAATCGAACAGAAGACCATAGTCGTGCTGGATGACTATCACCATGTTGACTCGAGCGAACCAATCGCCGCTTCCGTGGACCGTATTGTTCAATACATTCCTGACGTGCTGCACATCGTGGTAACCAGCCGGACCATGCCCAATCTGTCGGTGACCCGGCTGCGAAGCAAAGGCCTTATCGGCGTGGTGGATCGGAAAGACCTGCTCTTCACCCAGTCCGAAGTTCAGCGGCTGTTCGCCGAAACCTTCCACCAGCCGCTCGCCCCGGACCAGCTAACCCAATTTTATGAGAAGACTGATGGATGGGTGACCGGGCTTCAACTGATACAGCAGTCGTTGGACCACTCAGCTCAACAAGATAACGCGACCGACGCCGAGATACGAAGCGGACGCGAACGCCTGGCTGCTGCGTTCCAGCAATCCGAGCACGATATTTTCGACTACTTCGCCGAAGAGGTGCTTCAATCCGAACCGCCCGAGACACGCTTGATGCTGGGCAAGGTCTCCGTTCTTGAGCGTATCGACCCCTCGATATGCGAAGTCGCGCTTGGTATCAATGCTTGCGCCGATCAGCTGCGCGCCCTTGCCAGACGCAATGTCTTTATTTCGCAAACATATGCGTCCGGGCCCGACGAGGAGTATCGGCTCCACCCGCTGTTTCGCAGTTTCCTCAATCGCTGGCTCGCCAGCGAGTTGGGAACAGATCCGATGAGACGGCTACACAAGGAATGCGCGGCTTACTTTGTTAACGCCGCGCGGTGGGACCTTGCGGTAACCCATCTCGCGGAGGGCGGCGCGTTCAGCGAGGTAGCGGAATTGCTTGCCGAACACGGATCGGAGCTTGTGGAGTCGGGCAGGCTTGAAACGATCAAGCGAACCTTCGACCAATTGCCCGAGGAGGCAGTCAGCGGGAGGCCCCGCGCGTTGATCGCCCGCGCTGAGGTGGCTTTGATTGAAGGTGACCACACTCGCGCGCTCGGGCTCTACGCGCACGCTGGACGCAATGCGCGCGCATCGGGCGACTCCGGCGTCGAAGCGGAAGCCTTGCGAGGTCAGGCGTACATCGCGCGCTACGGAAATGACTGCGAGCTGGCGGTCAAGCTGGCTACCGACGCGATCGGGCTTGCGCCGCGAATGCATGGTCTGCGAGCCCGGTGCTTCAACACCATCGGCCTATGCTCCTTCTCGTCGCCCGGCAAAACCGAGCAGGCAATCAGGAACTGGGAAGCCGCCCTGGAAGAAGCTCGAGAGGCCGGAGACGATCGCTTCGCCCGAATCATCCTGCACAATCTAGGTCTCCCGTACTCATTAGAGGGCGACTTCAACGAAGCACTCTATTGGCTGAGCCAGATGATCGACGGTCGCCCGAGCAGCTTACCAGGCGAATCGGTAGGAGGCGCTTCGGTGCCGTTTCCGCAAGAGGCGATCGCGCACCTCAATATTGCCCGGCTCAAAATCGTCCAGGGCAAACTCGAGGAAGCCGAGTCCCATCTGGGGCTCGCTCTCGATCGATGCCAACTGTTCAACCTCAGGTCCGCAGCCGCCGAGACCCTCGAAGCATTCGGCAATCTGTATCGCGAACGGAGTGACTACAACCGCGCGCTGGGATTCTACGATGAAGCCGCTCGCGCCTACCGCGATGCGGGAGTCTTGTTGACCGACCGGGAGCTTCTGGATGAGAAGGCCGCGCTGTTTCTCCGAATGGGCGACTTAGTGGCCGCAAAGCGAGAGGCGGACGAATACTTCAGCGCGCGCGCGCATGGTTCGCCGTCCGATCGGGCTACGGCGCTCATCACTCGCGGCCGGATTCAGATGGCTGCAGGCAGCCTGGTCGAGGCAGAAGCCTCGCTGGTGGAAGCCGCCACGCTCGCCGGCGCGAATCGGCTCCGCTATGACGAAGCTCGCGCAACGCTTTCGCTTGCGCTGTTGTTGTGGGACGCCGGTAGAAGGGACGAATCGCTCTCCCAACTGGGCCGCGCGGTCGAGCTGGCGGTGCGGTACGACTATGCCTACCTGCTTTCGGTAAAAGCGGCCGCGGCCCCGAGCCTGTTCAGGGCCGCGATCCTCGCCGGTAAAGCCGCCGACTACTTGACGAAGATCGTTCCCGCCGAAGCCATCGAGATTGCCGCGGCTGCCTCGGCGAGCACGGCCGGCTCCACAGCTATCGTCCAGACGATCATCGAGCGGCCGGCTTATGATCTGGCCATCGATATGTTGGGTCCGGTCGAAGTTTTTCGCGACCCCTCGGGGATGGAGAAGGAAGCGTGGCGTCTTGCAAAAGCCCTGCACATCCTCTGCTATCTTTGTTCGCGGCGAAACCACCGCGCTCCGAAGGAAACGCTTGTAGATTTGTTCTGGTCCGACGCAGACGAGGAGACAGTTGCAAAGAACTTCCATCCAACCATCTCGCACCTCAGAAAGGCGCTCAACAGCGGGCAGGTGGTGAGAAAGGACTTCGTGCTTTATCGGGAGGGAGCTTACCTGCTGAACCCGCAGTACAGGTACCGGCTCGACACTGAGGAGTTCGAGCGTCTTCTTGCGGATGCGCGCGAAGCCCGGCGCGGTGGAGCGGGGGAGGCATCGGCTGGACTGCTTGCTGAAGCCATCAAGCTGTATCGCGGAGATTTTCTTGAAGAGTTTTACTACAACTGGATTGAAGAGCTTCAAAGTTATTACCGCGATCTCTACCTCGAGGCTTTGAAAGAGCTGATCGCTTATCACGGCGAGCCGGGTGATCATGAGCTGGTGGTTCGCTATGGCCAGATGTTCCTTGCGCGCGACCCGTATCAAGAGGATGTTCACTGTCACGTGATGGAAGCCTACGTGCGATCTGGAAACCGCGCGGCGGCGATCGAACAATTCGACGGCTTGCGCAAACTGCTCCGCCGGGAGCTTGGGGTCGATCCGCTTCCGGCGACGATTGCTAAGTATGAGGCGTTGATCAGGTAGCTAGGAGACTTTACTCGCCGCAGTTGTTGATCATGACGGAGACATACATCAGGAAGTCGCGCGACGGCAATCAAACAGTTCGACTGGCGCGCAAGATGCGTCGTCGAGATTGGGTCTGATCCGGCTACTATTTATCATTAGCTCGATCAGGTGAGCACCGTGAAATTATTACTTTGCAAGTTCTGTAAGACTTACCCATTCTATCTTGCAATAGAATGAATCCGATCTCCGCTGGGCTCTAGTTGCAGATTATGAGATGTTAGCTACGTTATTGGGGAGGCATACCATTTGCCCGAACTGGCTGTTGCTATCAGACGCGGGGCGGTGGAGCTGAAGTTGAAAGCTTAGAGGTGAGGAAGTGAAACCAACTACTATTGTCGTTGCTCTATGTGTACTCATAGTCATAACGGGCGCTACTATACTCTCCTCTGTAAATCAACCACATCAAGATGTTGAGTTTGAAGGGTGGAAAGGACGCCACTCACTAAGAAGCATTGCGCGAGAAGCACGAGCAAGAGGGCAACACAAAGTTTCCATACCCGCGCCTGATTTCGAATATGCGGATGACATAACAATCGACGAAGCATTGTCTTCCAATAGCGTGATCATCGCAGAACCGATAGAAGCAAAGACGTTCGCGCACGGAAGTGATGCCATACGGACGTGGTACAAATTCAGAACGGTTGAGACCCTCTCACAAGTAGATTACTCATGCCCGACCTGTCCTTCCGTCAATCCGCCGGAAGAGCTCTTCCCGCTAAATCCTGACGAATTCTTAGTGTGTACAGCAGGGGGCAGCTTGGTAATTGATGGAGTGCAAGTCAATATGGTCGATGCAGATTTCCCTCCCTTTGAACGAGGAAAAAGGTATCTGCTTCTGGCTTCAATTACTCCAAAGGGGTTCGCGCGCATAGGAAGTGGGCCCACCGGAGTTTTCACCGTAAGTGACAGCGGAGCAATGGAGCCAATTAACAAGAAACCTCACCGTATCAAAAGCGCGATAGAAGGTCGATTTGGGTCCTCGATTGTAAGATTCAAAGAGACTCTCAAATCCAACCATAGATAGACCCGGGTTTCTTTCGATAGGCCGATCAAAGCCGGAAGGGCGCCGGCCGATTGTTGAGTGGATATCCGTGTCGATTGGAGGGCAACCAATGGCACTTACATACGGAATTAAGATCAGCAGATGCACGCTCTTGGTCTTCGTCCTTTTGCAGAATAGCTACGCGCTCTGTCCTGAATGCTACTCCAACTTCGATCCGGCAACGCAGCAAATTGGACAAATCGGTGGCCCTCCAGCGCCCGACGGATCAGGCCGTCGCGTACTAAAGATACGCATTGACGGCAGTTGGAATGTAGATGACAGCGGCAATGCTCAGGCAGGCACAAATGGGCGAATTTGGAACGCTACAAATAATCAGCGGTGCGGCGGGTGCTCGCTTCCTGGTGCGGGAGAGATGTGGAACAACGCGGTGAATGGTCCTAACCATACCGGATACTATTTCGACCTGGATCAGGGCGCGTCCAGTCCGGATTACGTCATCAAGCGAGAGACTCCGTCGGACCCCAGCGCTTGTGCAGAGGTTTCAAAGGCGGGTCCTCCCTACATAATCAAGCTACCTCCAACCACAACCAGTTTCAGTGATGCAGAGATAATTGGGCGGATAGCACACGAGATGGGTCACCGCATTGGAATGACAAACGACGACAGTTGCACCAGCATAATGAACACGTCCACAGCAGGTTGCCACCGTACATCTAACACGGTTCTTGCCGCAGATGTCGCCGCGTCTAATCGAAACCTGGATCCTGCGCAGCGAGTCGATTGCCATTCGGATTACAATGCGGGGGGAACGGATCCCGGCGGCGGTGGGCTCGGGTGTTTCGGTGAGCCATGCCCTGATTTCTGCTTTGGGCCTGTAGACTACACTACCTACCCGAGCACTGGGTGTGCATCTCAATACGAGTCAAACGGCTGCTATTGTTTTCGGCCATCGCCTATTCTTATTGATGTTCTCGGCAACGGCTTTGATCTAACGGACGCAAACAACGGCGTGCTTTTCGACATCGGCGCTGACGGTCAGATGGATCGCGTATCTTGGACGGCGCCCGGCTCCGATGATGCATGGCTTGCCTTAGACCGCAATGGCAACGGTGTTCTTGATGATGGTAAGGAACTCTTCGGCACAGTTACGCCTCAGCCAAAATCCGACCACGCGAACGGATTTCTTGCCCTCGCTGAGTATGACAAGCCACCCAACGGCGGCAACGGCGATGGAGTTATTAGCGCCGACGACGCTATCTTTTCGTCACTGCTTCTTTGGCGAGACACGAATCACAATGGAGTCTCTGAGCCGAGCGAGCTTGACGCATTGCCAAGCCTTGGAGTCTACGCATTAAGTCTTAAGTACAAAGAATCGAAGCGCACCGACCAGTATGGCAATAGCTTCCGATATCGAGCAAAGGTTTACGACGTGCACGGCGCACAAGCAGGCCGGTGGGCCTGGGATGTGTTCTTAGTGAGCCAATAGAAACGCCCTCCGTAGACCTCCGAGCCTACACGCGAGGGTCCAGAGCCGATAAAGATAGAGGGCAATGTGGAACTCGTGGTGGCGATCGAACAATTCGACGGCTTGCGCAAACTGCTCCGCCGGGAGCTTGGGGTCGATCCGCTTCCGGCGACGATTGCTAAGTATGAGGCGCTAATCAAATGACTCTCGCAAATACCCTTCAACCGGGTGTGATTTACGCTCGGACTTCGGCTGTGCCGCCATGCTGTGCCGATGGGCTCCGCCCTCGGGAATTATCCGCGCCAGTCTGGCGGCTGCGCCGCCGGCCGTTCCATCTTCGTCTTAGCGCGAAAAGCGCCGGCCTCGGCGTGCACCTGCTGGTAGACAAGTTTCACTCGTCCCTCCGGACTCTTGTCAGCCAAAATCCAACAACCTGTTTAGTTGGGAACGGGCGCAGGGCCCCAGTACATAAGTTTCGCTCCTAACGGAGCTCCTTGAACCAACTCGTTCAAGTTTAGTTCAAGAATCCGTCAACACCCCCCAGTTACCTTTACCATCGCAGTTGAAGTAGTTCAGTCGGCCACTTGAGGGCGGCTAAACATCCCGCACTTTTTCTTTTTCGAACCTGATGCCTTAGCGCCGTGACGATTTATGTTGCTTGCAACCTTCAAAGGGAGATCTCGAATAATGTCCAGGACCAGAATTCACTACGCGGTTCTTGCGTTTGCCGCCGCACTGGCAATTGCAGCGTTGCTTACGAGTCGATCGGGGCTCACTCCTCCCGCCAGCGCAGCGTCACCGCTCAAATCGATAATTGTAGAGCTGACCGGCGACCCCGTGGTGGTCGCCCAGGCAAAAGCCACTGCCGCCGGCCGTAGCTTCGACGCCGATGCCTACCGCCTGCAACTTCTCGCCGAGCAGCAACAGTTCCTCACCAGCTTGACGCTTGCAGGAGTGCCTTATGTGATCTCGAGCGTCATCGCTCCAAACGGTCCTGTCACACCCACACTTCAGTTTCAATTTACCCAGGTCTTCAACGGCATCACGCTCGAGGTCCCCGAGCAGACGCTTCCGCTGTTCGACACAATCGAAGACGTGTTAAAGGTCCATCCAAACTTGCCGGTACAAATGCACCTGGACCACGCAGTCGATTACACCCGCGCGCCCCAGCTGTACGGCAATCCTCCGCGACTCTCACAGTTCGACGCTCTCAACACCGGTGGTCTCGAAGGCGACGGCGTAAACATCGCCGTTATCGACACCGGCGTTGATTGGAGTCACGAAATGTTCGGCGGGGACCCGACACCGCCGCAGTTCGGAGCCGCTCCCTCGATAGCTGCGCTAAATCCCAACCGAAAAGTTATCTACTACATGAACTTCACCGCCGGTCCTGTGGGAGTTGGCGACGATTTCGGTCACGGCACTCACGTCGCAGGCGATTGCGCTGGCTATAAAGGCATGGCTCCCGGGCCGGATGGAATCCCGCTTACCGGGGATGATGTAGCGATTCACGGTGTCGCGCCGCAGGCGAAGATAATGGCTTACAAAGCTTTGACCGGCGCCGGAACAGGTCTGGTCGCTTCGATAATCGCCTGCATCGAGGACGCGGTTCAGCCTCGCACCATCACCGGACAACCCAAACCTGTCGCGCACGTAATCAACTTGAGTCTCGGCGGAACGGGCAATGCGGACTCCGCGGACTCGATCGCCTGTGACAACGCGGCGCTCGCCGGAGTGATCGTCGTAGCATCTGCCGGCAACAGCGGACCCGGCGAAGGAACAGTCGGCGATCCCGCTTCCGGTCGCCGCGTTATCGCAGTTGGCGCAAACATCGATCCCGGTTCAGGGCCGAACAGCATCGACGAGATCGGGGGAGAGCGATCCGGGATCAAGGCGTTCATCCTCGATGGATCGGCTCCGATCAATGCCGACATCGTCAACAACTATGTTTATTGCGGTCTCGCGGACACTCCTGACCAGGTGCCCGATTCAGTTAGCGGTAAGATTGCTCTCATTCAGCGCGGCAGTACGCAAAGCGCTCAGGGACAGGGCACCGGTCTGTTCTCCAACAAGGCGGCCCTCGCCGCCGCCAAGGGGGCAATCGCCGCGGTCATTTATAACAATGTAGACGGCGAGCTCACGGCCGCTACCGTGCGCAAGTCGACGATCTCGGTGCTCGGGGTCTCCAAGGCCAACGGTGAATACTTAAAGTCGGCGATTGGCTCGACGGCATTCGGCGCGGCATCGGTACGGCCCATACGAATCAACCGAGCCCTGCTGTTCGATCCATCGATGGCCGACTTCAGCTCGCGCGGCCCGGTGGCCGGGTTCGGCCAGGTCAAGCCCGATGTCACCGCGCCGGGCGTCTCCATTCTCTCCGCGACTGTCGCAGTAGGCGGCGCCGAGACGAACACCGCGACGATGTTCGATCCGACGCGCTACATCTCGGCATCGGGCACCAGCTTCAGCGGGCCGATCACCGCAGGCTGCGCTGCTCTGATCAGACAAAAGCATCCGTCCTGGACTCCCTCGATGGTGCGCGCCGCCCTGGTGAACACCGCAACCAACCTTAGACTGGCGGATGGAACACCTCTAGCTGACGGGGCGAACTCGATAAACGAGCAAGGCGGCGGACACGTCGAAGCCTTCGCGGCTGCCAACGCAAAGGCATTGATGGGAGTTGGTCAGCCGGCGCCGACAGGTCAGCCTCAAGGCCGAACGTTTGGAATCTTCGTGCAGCCCTCGGCAGGCAATCCCGATTTCACTCCCAGCTACAGCTTCGGCGAAGTCCCAATCGCCAACGTCATCGGCACGGCGAGCCTCTCGCAAACGGTCACAATCTACGACGTGACCGGCGGCGCCGGCGGCGGAACCTACCAGCTTTCAGTTAGTCCTGTTAGAAACGTCGATCAAAGCGGGTTTAGCGTGAAAGTCACCGATGGGGGCAACAATCCGATCTCAGCGGTCACCGTTCCAGCAGGCGGTTCGGCAAGCTTTATTGTAAAGACGGACGTTGATGGCCAGTCGATCAGCACCAGCCCGACCCAGGCTCAGTGGTACGTTAGCGCAAATCGCACCGACGGCGGCCAGCGTTTGCGAATGCCGTTTTACTATCGCGCCGTCAGACCAAATGTGACGCTCGGGGCTCCAACGCTGGCCCAGGCCGGCGGCACCGAGGTGAGCGGCAACCCGCCGATCGATATCAACGGCAGCTACTCGCTCGCTTATTCGAGCTCACCGGCCCCGGAAAAGTTCCGGGTTGAGGAACAAAAAGACGGCGGCGCGTTTGTCGTTCTTGGCGACGTGCCCGCGACCCAGACCGGCTTCGCGATAAACAATCGAGCAAATGGAATTTACAACTATCGTGTCGCCGGGCTGTTCGCGGTGCAGTACGGATTGTTACAAGGCCCGTACAGCGGATCACAAATGCTCCAGGTCGATCACCGTCTTGAGTCGGACGTCACTTCGATGATTCAGACCGCGGTTTCGAACGTGAGCTTCGCGGCAGGCAACTTCGAGTTTGATCAGACGCTGAAAAACACCGGCAGCACAATGATTCTTCCGCCGCTGCGTTTCAGCATTACCGCGATCCAGTCGACCACCGGCACCGTGCGCGCCTCCAATGCCGACAGCGGCGGCAACGGGGTCTCGAGCGCCGCGATGTGGGACTACTCGAACACCCTTGGCGCAGATCGGGCGATGACCGCGGGAGAAACCAGCGCGGCTCGTCATCTGAAATTCAGCGACCCGGCCGGAGAATTGTTTACGTTCACGGCCGTGATCAAGGGGAACTTCTCCGATCCGACTTTCGCGGCCGCGTCAACCGGCGGTGAGAGCCTCGCGAAAAAGTTTAAGCTCCGTTTGCGATTTGTAGCCGATCCCTCGTCGCGCTCCGTGAGTCTCCTTCAAGCTGAGTGAACTTGAGACGAGGCGGATTCAAGCCGCGTCGCCTTTTTGTTTGTTTCGTGACAAGCGGAGTTTCCAGGGCGGATCGAATGAGAGATCGGCACTCGCACGAATCGTGTTCGGTTTCGCCTATGCCGCCAATCTGAAGGTAGTCAACAGCTTAATTGTCGAAGAGGAGGACCGCTAATGATCTCTATCGAACTTATCCCGAACCGATTCTTAAGACACAACCTGCCTGTGAGGTCACGCAACTCGCTTAAGCTTTTGGGTGTGCTTCCGGTGCTAGTCGGCATCATCTGCGCGCTGATGATCGTTCCAGGTCTGCAAGCAGGCGCCGCAGGTCCTGCAGCGGCGGGCGAGTTTAACCAGGACGTTAGAATTGCCAAAGACTGGGATGTGAATTACCTGAGGTCTGGCGTGCGCTTGCCGTCAGCCGCTCAACTCCAATCCCTGGCGCTGCTCAAGGCGAGTGTCGGCGATCAGAACATAACCGCTCGATGGGACAAGACAACCGGCTCGCTAGACGTTGTCTACGATTTTGCGTCAGCCCCATCGTCACTGGATCCGGAAGCAGCGGCTCGCGCGTTTATCGCGGCGAATGCGGGGCTGTTCGGGATAAGCGATATGAACACGTTGCGGCTGACGAGCAACTCCGAGGCGCTTGGCGGCACTCTGCTTTACTTTCAGCAGGTCTATCAAGGCCTTCCGGTAAATGGCCGTGGTGTTGGCGTGGTGATGGATGGCCAGAGGCGGATTAAAGTGATTTCAGGGCCATACGCCTCTGGACTTTCGCTGGGCGTAAGCCCCTCCCTCAGCGGGGCGGCAGCAGTGTCTGCTGCACAGAGCAACATCTTGCCATACAAGAAGCAGTGGTCTGCTGCCATCGCAGCGGTGCTCAATCCTGCATACGATGTCGTTGAAGCGGAGCTTGGTCCGTTTGCAACGCCGCAGCCTGTGTTGAACATCTTTCCCGCACCGGATGGGGCGCATCTCGCTTATAACTTCTTCCTGTTCTCGCGTAATCCCTTCGGCGTCTATGAGTATCAGATTGACGCCGGCACGGGGCAGGTGCTCAAGCGCACAAACCGAGCGCTCTATCTGCAAGACCCGCTTCCTTACACGGCTGATATTTATCCATCCAGCCCTAAGCTGAAAAACCCCGACACGGGCGAGCTCGCGGTTAACGAAAGCGGCGAGCCGGAAGGCCTGCTGCGCGGCCAACTGCGCAAGTTCAATACCGGAACCAATGTTACTGCCGTAGATGGCACGATGAGCGGAAAGCACGCGATCATCCGCAACCTGTTAGCGACGAAGCTCCCCTTCGCCCAGGCGGCAGCAGGCACCTTCCACTTTCGCCAGAACAACCCGCCGCTCGAAGCTCAGCCCAATGAAACGGATGACCTCGCAGAGCCGTCCGAGCACCTCGACATGGCGAATAACTTTTTCTTCATCACCTACCTCCTCGAGTATGTGGATCACCTCCACCGGGCTGGAGACTCAGTCCACAACCGGATTGGGCAAGGCAGCTTCCCCGATTCTTATCCAAACAGCGACCGGCCTCTCGTGGGGATGGTTCATCTTCCCAGCGATAACGGGGCGCTGGGTGCAAGCGGGCCCCTGGACACGACCAGTCCGGACACGATTCTTCATTCGGCCCTCGGAATGGACAACGCACTCTCGTTCAATCTGACCCAGTCGGTCCCGCTGCCGGACGGCTCGAGCCAGCAGGTCGTCATCAACCCCACGGCCTACGGGCACGGCTATCTCTTCAACGATTTGGCGAAGGATGGGCCGGTGGTTTTCCACGAGGGCATGCACTCAATCTCGACGCCGATTGCCGGCTTCGATAGTGACACCGTAGAAGGGGGAGCGCTCAATGAAGGCCAGGCTGATACGTGGGCCTACACCATTACCGAAGACCCGGTGCTGGGCAACTACGTCGTCAATGGCTGGAGGCGACGCGCCCGTATTCGAGCGGCTGGAGGCGATCCCGATCTGCGGCAATGGATTCGCCACGCCGATTCAGGGCTGGTCTACTCACAGCTTGGAACAGCAGGAGGCAGCAGCTTCGAAGTGCATCGCGATGGCGAAGTTTTCGCCTCTTCGGCTTGGGACCTCCGCCAGTTGATGCAGATGGTTTACCCGCAAACCACCGGCACGTACAAGCGCCCTGCCTTGCTCACGGGGATTCCTGATGTACCCATTTCTTTGGGCAAGGAAACCTGGGAGCGATTGTTCCTGGGAGCGACTTACGTGATGGGCACTTTCAGACCCGATACTATCGTTCGATTCAAGGACGCTTTCATTATTGCGGACTCAGCGCTTTACTCATCTGATCCGCTCAATCCGGACGCTCCTGGAATACATCGCGCCTTGATCGAGCAGGTATTTGCGGCGCGCGAGCTTGGCATCAATGCCGCCCCGCCTGCAGACGGCAAGCAGACTATCTCTACTCAGGTCTCGGCATTCACCGCTGCGCAGGGTAAGCTTGCGCCGCCAACCGCGGTGACAGCGACACCCGTTTCGCCAAAATCAACGCGAGTCTCCTGGCAGTCTTCGCCCGGCGCATTCGGTTATCAGATTCTCCGCCGTCAGATAGGCAAAGAGAATCAACGGCAGAATCCGCCAGTTCCGGGCCGCGAGTACATTGACGGCGACGGCGCCACGGATGGCTACCTGGCGATCGATTACGTGAGCGGAGACCAAACGAGCTACGTTGACAACGGCAACATCGAGAGTGGATTGGTGCGGCGCGGAAATGGCAATGCGGTAGCTTTCGAGTACGTCATCCGCGCTCTCAATATCAACGCCAACAAGCAGCTTGGCATATCCAACAACAGCACCGCAGCAAGCGCTGCCTCAGCCGCGCTCGATGTGACCAACAGGGTCCAGACCGCGATCAGCAATGTGAGCTTCGCAGCCGGCAGGTTCGAGTTCGATCAGACGCTGAAGAATATCGGCGCCGGCGCATTCGACGGCACGATGTTCACGCCGATAGAGTTCCGCGTGGTTTCAATCTCGAACCCGACAGTGACCGTTGCGAATGCCGACAATGCGGGAAAGGGAGCCCCGAGCATGCCGGCGAGCTTCTTCTTCCACCCGCTACTTGTGACGGGACAAACTTCCGAGCCGCGCCACTTCGTGTTTAACGACCCAAATGCGCAACTCTTCACCTTCGACGCCGTCATCACCGCTCGCGTGCAAGTAGATCCATCGCAAGCGACTCGGTATCAGCCTGAGCCTCCACCTGATCTTTCCAACTTCGAGGCAAAGACCTTTACCGATATCTACGAAGGGATTCTTCCTGCGAGCGATCTAGGTCTGCAGCTCGTGGGCGGCGTCAGTTACGCAGACGTTCCATTCACGGCGAGAGACGGCGCGTTCGCGGTGACCGCCAAGCTGTCATCGGCGTTGACCGGCGTGGATATGGACCTCGAGCTGTACAACTCCGCTGGGAATCTGCTCGCCAGATCGGCCACCGAAACTCCAAACGAGACGGTGACTGCCGCGATCCAGGCGGGAAGCAATTACTTCTATCGCGTGATCGGATGGGCCGGCGTCGCTCAGGATTGGAAGATCGAAAGCATCCAATCGGCGCTGGTGCTGAAGGCGGCCACATCGGGCGGAGGCGGCGGTGGAACTCTTACGCCACCGCCGACCGGAACTCTGACTAAGCTTTTGCGCTTCACCGTCAATCCGCTGACCGGAACAGTGACCATTCAGTTGCTGAATTGAAACCGTGGGACGCGGCCCCCGGTAAGGTCACGACTATTGACGGCGTAACCTGGTGCGGGTTTATGCGGATTGTCGTGGGAAGGACGAGAGACAGGACGTCGGGCGGCAGCTTCAAGGTGGACCCTTTCGTCAGTAAGTCACAGGCGACAACAGCCAGTTCCTTCAATAGCTTACGCTCGCCTGCTGACGCTCGCAGGTCTGCCCCCACGCGGAGGCGCGGAGGGTCCAGAGAGGAACGCAGAACACACTCGCTGCGGCCACCTCCGCATCCCCCCTCCGCGCCTCCGGGCAGGCGCCGTCGGAGACCATTTTGTACCGCCTTTGGTATTCCTGCTCGGGTCTGCCGATAAGGCGCGCGTGATTGCCGCTAGTGGGTAATGCGGCTGATTCGTCGCCCTCACCTGACCCGGGCGGGAATTGTGGACATCGGTTCTTCAGACGTGACCGGTCTCGGTGTTTGAACCGTCAACGCTTTTTTGCGCCGATTCCGTCTTAGAAATATTCGCCTAAAAACGGACTTACCGATCGGTAAGCGGCGGCTCCGTTAGATCTCGTTCAAATTGCCGGCAATCCCTTCATGGTGCGATCAACGCGTTTCAAGTTTCGTTCAAGGATCGGTCAACACCCAGGGGTTATGGTCACAGTAAGAGCGAAAGGAGTTGGAACGCATCAAGAGAACTTGAAGCTCCGAAGCTCTGGTTGCTCCACGGCGACATGAAAATCACCTTCAGGAGGGAGCCTTTAATCATGCTAGCAACTCTACGCCGCTTCACCATCGCCCTATTCTTGATCTGCGCGTTCAGCCTGGTCGCTTCAGCCGCCAGGATCAGTCCGACGCTTTCCTCGCGGATCGCGACTCTACCCGATTCAGCCGGCATTGGCGTAATCATCATCTCATTCAATACAACTGGAGGGCTCACCTCTTCGCACCTCGACGTCTTGCGCGCGGTTGGGATAACCAGAGGCATCACTTTGCAGCAACTCGGAATGGTGGCGGCTCCGGCAACCGCCGGGCAAGTGAGGGAACTCTCTCGCAGCACCGTTGTTCGATCGGTGTGGCCTAACGACCAGCTCTCCTACTTCATGAATCAGGCGAGAGTTTTGGCCGGCGTTGACCGATTGCGCACTGACCCAGGGTTCCGAACAAATGGCGGGCTCCCTATCGCGGGACAAGGAAACTTCTCGGCAGTCATCAATGACTCGGGAATTGATGCAACCCACACGGATCTGAAGTATTCAACCCACGTCATTCAGAATGTTCAGATCGTCATGGATGGCTGCATCCTCTCGCAGGGATCTCCCACGCCACCATGTCCCTCCGCCCCGGAAGATAGGTTCACGCCGCTGTTGGTGGTCGAGAACATCCCAAACACGGATACGCATGTCGGTCACGGCACTCATTGCGCTGGAATTCTAGGCGGCACCGGCCAGGCTTCAAGCGGTCTCTATACGGGCGTCGCGCCCGGGGTCAATCTCATCGGCTGTGGTTCCGGGGCGGGCTTGTTCATACTCAACGCCCTGGGGGGATTCGAATGGTCGATGGCCAACCAGTTTCTTTATCATATCCGAATCATCTCGAACTCGTGGGGCGGCGGCGGCCCGTTTGACCCGGACGATCCGATCAACATCGCAAGCAAGAAGGCTTATGAGGCCAACATCATCGTCTGCTTCGCCGCAGGGAACGCGGGTCCCGGGCCTGACACCGACAACCCTTACGCAAAAGCACCGTGGGTAATCGGCGTTGGAGCGGGTACCAA
>JBASRM010000311.1:0-3866 GCA_049273835.1 Blastocatellia bacterium
TGGTCATCGATCCGATCAAGAGCGATCCCGAATGGAACAACGGCGAGTACAAGTCACAGCCCCGAGGTTTAACAACCGCCATTTATACTTTGTTATTTATGACCAGCACTCCGTTGCAATGGCACAAGCAGGCGCCGTCGCGAGATACGGCTGATCGATTGTTTGATGAGCTTGTGCGCAGGCGACTGAACGGCGCCGATGCTAACGATATGCTGTATGCATTTGACTCATCGCGAGACTACGACCCGGCTCCAAATCTCGAAAAGATTAAAGCGCCTCTGATCGCGATCAACTCCGCCGATGATCAGGTCAATCCACCAGAGCTGGGGGTCCTGGAGAGGGGGATCAAACGCGTGAAGCGCGGGGAATATGTTTTGATCCCGATCAGCGACAAGACGCGCGGACACGGCACTCACTCTTTGCCTGAACTGTGGCAGCAACATCTGGCTCGATTGCTGAAAGAGACTGAGCCGAACGGGAAGTGATTTGCATCACTCTTCTCTCGGCTGGAAAAGCGGGCAGCAACCCGCATTGATCTTCTGAGCGGCCTGTTCTAAAATACCATCCGATTTCGCCTCGTTCGCATAAACGCGGACAGTTCGTTCGGACTCGCATAGCGGTCCCGAACGTCCTCCCAACAGAGCTTCTTAAAGAAGCCGCGTCACACAAAAGAGAGGTTACATCATGCGTAGTGCCCCCACTCGCGCAGCGGCGGCGTCCCTTCTTGTTCTTAACCTTGCCGTGCTCCCTTCAAGTCAGCGGTTTGGCTTTTCGATCGCTTCCGTGCTTCCCCAAGGTTCCGCCAAACGCAACGTCTGGTTAGCTCCGAACAACCTTGGCACTTTTGTGCGCAAGATGGTCGACGGGCGAGCGGTCTGTGTAGAGGCCACCACCGAGCAAGCCCAATCAATAAAGGATCGAGATCCGGATCAGCTGGCAGCGCTGGCGGCTGAATCCGACCCGTCTCGCTCCAACCAGACCGGGCTGAGAATCCTGCTTCGCGGTACAACTCAGTTGCAAGGCTTTCCTACTGCATTGGAGGCGTTCAAGCGCGCCGCCGCCCGCTGGGAAACTTTGATTCAGAGCCGGATTACCGTGGTAATCGATGTTGATTTTGGACCGAGCTTATTCGGTAAGCCGTTCGGCGAAAATGTCGTCAGTAGCTCCGATGCCCAGGTTCTCCGCGGCAACGCCCTTTATCCCGCGGTTAGGGCGAGGTTGATTTCCGGCGCGCTCGCGCCGGAAGAAATATCACTCTATAACGCGCTGCCTGCCAAAATCGTGCCCACCGACGGTGGGCAATCCGCTTGTAGCACGGCGACATCCGCAACGCTTCGCGCCCTGGATCTGATCAACCCGATCGCCGACCTCAACGGCGAGTTAGCCGTGTTCGGTCCGCCGCCCGCAATCGCCGTCAATTCAAAGTTCAGTTTCGATTTTGATTCCGACGATGGAGTCGCACAGGATAAATTGGATTTTGAAGCGATTGCCCTGCACGAGATTGGCCACATTCTTGGCTTCGTCTCCTTTGTAGGTCAGAAGGAAATGGATTCATCCCTGGAGGTTGCGCCCTCGACCTGGGATTTGTTTCGGGTGCGCTCCGGCTCATCCAACGGCGAATTCGCGACGGTTCCACGGATCGTATCTACCGGCGGGGACCAGAGCTTTTATGCGGGCGAGGCTGCCGTGGCGCTATCCACCGGCCGGCCTGACGGCGCCGGTGGGGATGGCAGGCAGGCGTCACACTGGAAGGATGACAACCTTACCGCGCAGTACATCGGCGTTATGGATCCAACGATCGCGCCGGGTGAGCGTCACTTCATCACCGGCAAAGATGTCGCCGTTCTGGATGCAATCGGTTTTCGAGCGATGAATTTGGCTCAGCCACTTGTGCCTCTAGCCTCGGGACAGCCGCAGATCGGAGGTATGGTTGCGCCGCCGCCAAACGTGGGGGTGGTAAGTCACACACAGTACACAATCCAAGTTCCGGCCGGCGCCTCTCAGTTGACAATAGATCTGAACGGAAATCAGGACATAGACCTGTTCGCCCGCTTCGGTCAGCGAGTATTCATCAACGGCTTCCGCCTCGAGAGTGATTACTTCTCCGCGACTGAGTCCGGTTCAGAATCCATAACTATTACTCCGGCAAGTTCCCGGCCATTGCGACAGGGGACGTACTACATTGCAGTGGCCAACTTTGGACCAGGTGACACGGACTTTGTAATCACAGCCACCGTAACCGGCGGCATCACCAATCATCCACCGGCGATCTTTAACGTTAGCTCGCTTCTCCAGGGCGACGTCCTGGACTTGAGCTACGCGGCTTTAGATCTAGAGGGCGATATTACAAGAACAGATGTAACCATCCTTGATGAAGCGGGACGGGCGTTATCGCAATCATCAAGCGTAGTGACTTTCCCCGGTGGCTCGGCTCAAATCGAATCCGGACTGTCGATCGGCGGCATGAATTCAGTACCTGGAGCCGTGCGGGCAAGCATCGTCCTGACCGATCGCGGCGGGAATGTGAGCGCGGAGGCGATCGTCCGGTTTGGTGACGGCGATTCAGGCGGTCTCACATTGGTAAGCGCCTCATTCGACGAGACGAGACTTACGTTGAGGACCAGCGGACTCGCGGAAAGTCTCGAGGTTGAAATCAATGGTCACGTAGTAGCGCCGCCACGGGCAATCAAGCTAAAGGGCTCAGGTAAGCTGATCGTCAAAGGCGATGCCGGCCAGTTGGCCCTGAAGCGCGGAGCTAATCGAATTAGGGTGAAGAACGCAAGAGGGTGGTCTAATATCCTCGTCTTGACGATTTGAAACACTGCCGGGCGGGGAACTTGTGCCCGCATGAAAATCTCGCGTAGCCTGTCCGCTGCGCACAGTCACGAACAAGGCTGAGCCCGCGCAAACGGGACAGAACTGCGCTACACTCCTGCTATCAGCATGGCGACTTCGACCCAGTGCGCAACATGCCTTGCGGTGTTCATGGCTTTCACAGCCGGTTCATTCGCCAAAGTTTCTTGCGCTTACGTTCAAGGGCAGGACGGACGAGCGGCCTTGCTGAACCCAAGACACAAGCTGTGGTCCCGACAATCGCCAGGCTTGTTCAAGGTGCGGATGGATACAAGCAAGGGATTGTTCGTCCTTGAAGTTCATAGAGACTGGGCGCCTCGTGGAGCCGACCGTTTCTACAACCTGGTGCGAGCGGGCTTCTTTGACAACTCGCGATTCTTTCGAGTGCGCGCCGGTTTCATCGCTCAGTTCGGTATCGCAGGAGATCCGGCTACGGCTGCAGTCTGGAAGGATCAGGCAATCCCAGATGACCCTGTTCGTCAAAGTAACACCCGCGGATCGATAGCCTACGCCATGACCGGACCCAACACTCGCACAACTCAACTCTATATCAATTTGGCTGACAACTCTCGATTAGATCGCGATGGGTTTTCCCCGATCGGCAAGGTGGTCGAAGGAATGGCGGTAGTTGATCAGCTTTACTCGGGCTATGATGAGCATGCAGGCGGGGGAATGCGCGGGGGAAAACAAGGATTGATCTTCGCGGGCGGCAACGCATACCTTGATCGAGAGTTCCCGCGTCTTGATAAAGTTGTTCGAGCAACGATTGAGAAGCCTTGAGCTCGGCGCGCGAACTCTCAGAAACGCCGGACTCGTCTCACTCCCGTTCACATCAATTAAGCTCCAAACCAAGATCCGCAAGTAGTAGTAGTCCGCTTTGCACGAACGCTGCTTGACCATCCGTTAGAATTGGGCAGACTTGCTCATTGGATGGTCTGGTACCTCGCGCAAGAGGTTGCTGCTGAGCTCAAATCATTTCAAAACTAAATGTCCCGCGACCTGCAGGCTGCAGC
>JBASRM010000312.1:0-2334 GCA_049273835.1 Blastocatellia bacterium
CGCTCTGTATTGATCACGATTGCTGAAGCGCAGACAAAACAGGAAGCGAAAAGACGCCAAGGCCGTGATCAGGCGGGAAGCGGGAAGTCTTGAAGGAACCTATGGCAAGCTAGAGATTCCGGGCAACCTCGATCGCGTTCTTAATGCGGGCAGTCTTGTTGTAATCACCCACATAAGCTCTTCCGGTTAACCCGAAGTCAGTCACCGCGAGTATTACCATTTCAGTGTCGCCGGTGTTTTGCGATTGGTGCATAGCCCAGCGAGGAACAAAAACAACATCTCCGGGCTTCACCTCGACTGCGCTATTCTCGACAACCACTTTGCCTTCGCCTGCCATAATATAGAAGATAGCCTCGTGGGCATGTCGGTGCCTCTCGTTATATCTACCGACAGGTATCCTTACTATTCTGGGATCGAGCGCCTCGGTCTTGAGGGGTAACCTTTCAACCTCAAACTGAATATTCAACCTTTCATTGGCATTACTGTAGAGGGGTGTTGCGCCGCGGTCTTGCCGCCAAAGCAACTTTGCGGAATCAGGCATCTTGGGAGCAAGCGACTCTCGGGATTGGATGCGATCTATAAGACCTCTAAGCCGTCTGTGCTGCAGGCCCTCATAAAGACTCTCGAAAAACCGGTAGCGCAGAGTCAAGGCCCAATCCATCGCTTGCAGACAACTGTTGTACCATTCCGGTTGATCGGAGTATGAAAGCATCATTTCTTGTAACGTGATCGCATGCTCATCGTCGCATTCCATATGGATGTGGAAGAATTCAAGCTTGCTGTCATCGATACCGGCGTTACGCATACCCTCGACGAAAATCGAGTACATCCTGGCCACGATACCCTCCGTTCCAAGCGATAAGAACGCGCTTCCGGCCATTGGATGGGATTTCAAACAGAAGTCGAGATACTCGCGCGCAAAATAGGACGCAGAATCCGAGTACTCTATTGTCTCGAGATTGATCGAGAGACCTTCCCGCAAGAATTTACGGAACAACTCGGCGTGCCGTTTTTCAGGCTCGGCTCCACCGCCCTCATCCCAGAGGTTTTCCGATAGGCGGGATCGGTGGTAGTCGCTATTGGTGTTAGCCATTAGAGCCGCTATGTAGCGGGTGAAGTTCTTCGAGTACAGGTAGTACTGAGAGAAGATATGCTGAAAATCCTCGATTACCAGATAGCCCTGGCGGCAGGCATGAAAGAGCTGATTGTTCCAAAACTGATGCCGGGATCGCAGCTCATGAAACTGACTCAAGGCATTGGCCTGTGAAGGATCTATGTCGTAAGCTTCCAGGCAAGCTGACATAGTCCGATTAACCTCCGTAGCGATTGCGTAGTTTGTCGACATCAATTTCTCCATAAATCTTTGGCGCGAAGGACGCCTCCAAATTTCGGTCTCCTATCGCCGCCCCTTTTCGAACCACAGCGGCTTCGCTTGATTGTGGTGGAGGCAGCAAAAACATCACACCGACCGATTACTCGCTCGAGGTTGCACTCCGCAAATAAATGAATGATACGTCTCATCATCCTCAGACTGAGCCCGGCGCTTCTGGCGCGGAATGGGCTTGGCCCTCGATTGATGACGACTAGCGCCAATGCGATCGACAAGAGAATCAGCCTGCGTGAATGTTGTGGCGCGCAATGATTTCGCATCATGGTGTGCATCTTTAACGGAAGCGCGTCTTCCTGGTTTCGGTCTAAATTTGCAGCAGATCTCTCGGCTCGCAGGCGTTGTTTGGGATCAGCCTCTAAGCAAGTTCTCGCGAATCTGCTCGAGCTGCTCGTCAGTGATCCCCAGAGCCTGGTGGACGTAGTTCTCGACCGGGAGGGGTGAGCTAAAACACACCAGGTGAGCGCCATGCCATGCGATCAGCTCTGCTAACCAGTTAGACACCACGCGTAGCGGTGTCGGCTCTCGGCAGCCGAGCAAGCCATGCGACTCTTCCGAAGAGGATCCCACCGGCGAGAAAGGTGGGCCACCAGACGGGATCAGACATGCCATCGTGGACCTAGTCCCCCGACCCCACGAAGAGTGAGCATCCCGCATGCGATCCACGCTGCTGCATGAGGGAGCCACGGCCGAGTGACTTGATCGGGCGGCCGCAGCAGGGTTAGGGCGACCAGAACAGCCGTGAGCCATTCGGCATGCCTGACTGTTGAAACAGAAACCACTCGGGTCTTTGTTCCCAATCTGGGACCAAACTTTTTCGCGGTTCAATGGACTTTGATGATGTTCGGTGTAGCTAGTAGCATTTTCGACCTGGCTGCGGCTCGTATTAGTTTCAGTTACATGCGCGTTGATGTCGCTTGTTTCGCTTTTCACCAACAGGTCTCATA
>JBASRM010000415.1:0-25898 GCA_049273835.1 Blastocatellia bacterium
CTCAAAGACGAGTCGTAGATCATAACCCACACTGCAAGCCCAGCAATCCGCAAGATCGCCTTTTAGCTTGTGAGTCTTCAGCGTAGGGTGAAATGCATTCTCGGCAAGCAATTCCAGCGTTGCTTGCAGGTCTGCGGCAACTTCTGGGTTTTCTTCACTAACCTCTTAACGGCGCGAATAAAGGCGGCTGATTTGAGCAGCTTGCGCCTCACGAGAGGCTCTCCCTCATGATTTCGTCTACCGTGGCTTCCTGGCTCTGGCCTTGCGCAAAGTCGCGGCGCGCTTCCTGGACTTCTTCAATCAACCTTTGCCGGTTGCTCTCGGCGATGCGGTGGCGAAGGATGTCGATTAAAGTCTCTTGTTCCTGGGGCGAGAGAGCGTCTGCAGCATCTAACACCTCACTGAAAGTTGAGCATTCCATAACTCACTCCCATCATATCGAACTCATCGGATGCGGAAATAATACCACAGTCGATTAGGGATCGAAGCGCCCTGGCGACGCGGTGCATTGAGGAAGGGTTGCGCAGATTACCCAGCGCCACCCCCCAACCTCCCACCGTGGCGTATCCGATGCTTTCCTGGTTCACTATTCCAAAAACTACTGATATAGGTAGTTTACGTGAGCGCGGTTGGGTTACACCCTGATGCTAAAGTCAGCTAATTTCGGAATGGCGGACTTCGCCATCGTGAAGTATTTTGGATCCAATTCGACTCCGACGCTCCTCAAGCCGAGGTACTCCGCGGCGGCGATCGTTGATCCCGCTCCCATAAACGGGTCCAGGACAATGCCCTGCCGAGGGGAAGCGAAGCACGCACCAAGGGTCGCATCAACTCCTGCGGTTTAAGTGATGGATGTCTTGCAAGTGCGCGCTCGCGTGAGCGAGCGGGCGGAACTTCAATGACGTCGGCTAGCGGCACGTGCTCGGAAGGGCGTCGCAAGGCACCAGTGCCGAACCTCTTGAGGTTCTCGACAACTCGCCCCTCGCACGGCTTTCGGAACAGAAGCCAAGGTTCAAAGCAAGACCGCGGAATTACGGAAACATCGCGGTATTGCTTGTCACCGAACTTCGGACGGTCGCCGCCGCGAAGTGTCTTAACAACACGAACTATCTGACCGCGTACCTCAAACCCCGCCATTGAAAACGCTTGCGAGACAAGATGTGAAACCAAGCATTGAGATGAGATCAATACATGGGCTCCCGGCACAAGCACGCGGAACAGCTCTGGGGCCAAGCGAAGATGGAAATCCAGCACCCCGATCCGGTCGTGCCCGTTGAGAACCGTGAAGCGTGGCGACGGCTGTCGCTTTGCACCGTCGAACGCATTGGGCAGCCGCCAGATGCCGCCTTTTCCTCTTCGCCGCTTGTTTAGTTCTCGTGCGGTGTATTCAATAAGGCCAAAAGGCGGATCGGTGACAACCGCTTGAAAAGAATTGGTCCGCTGTAATCGCAGCCATGCTAAAGAGTCTGCGTTGTGGATCGTGTAATGCGAATTTCGGTACCACTTCCTCATTTCTTTTTCCCCTTGAGAAGCGGTTGGATGATCTCGACCAGCGCTTCGTGCCGGTCCATCCGTCGGGCCTTATATTTCGAACCTTTCTCAATAGCCCTGGCGTACTTCTTTGAAGTTTGACTTGTGGTTGCCGTGGGCTTCTCGAGGCGCTTACTGACCTCGTTAGCGAACTCCACGAGCTTGCCGGCAAGGGCCTCGTCGGATCTCCGGGGAAGTCGTGGTCCCGAAGGAGGTTGCCGAATGCTATGAACAAACTGTAAAAGTCAGCTCGATTGCCCCAACGTGATACGTCCTCGATTTCTGGGAAGAGTCGCTTGATTGTGTCGACTGTCATAGCAAAAAGCCGCTTGATTCTGTTTTGCTCCGGGAACTCATCCTCGTACGGTTCATACTGTTCGTAGTACTGGTCAATGATCTTCGCAGAGCCACCCTGCGGGCCGTGAAGAAGACCAATCAAGAGGTCGCTCATCATTTCGATGTCTGCCATGCGTCGGATAGCTGCTGGGCTTACGATTCGGTGAACTGCCCAGTATTCGTCGTCCGCCAACTGCTCTGATAGCTTTGCAAAGGGGCCGTGATAGGTCGCGTTTCGAAGCTCCTGAGCTTTGAGCGGAAGAGTGTATTTGTTTAACCTCTTAAACACATCCTCGACTTCCCTTAGGTCTTCCGTATAGAGAAAGCGAACGCAAACGTCGTACTGGAAGAACCTCTTACGCTCATCGCCCGTTACTTCGGCAAATGCCTTGCCTTTGTGAATTGAAGCCAACGGAAGGGCGTCGAGCACGAAAAGATTGCTATCTTTAGCTTTGTGGTCTCGGTCTTGATCCCGCTCAATTCCAACAAACTGTAAGATAGTGCGCAACCGCTGCTGGCCATCAACAACACCATATCGTTCAGTTCCGTTGTCTGCTTGGTTAACCTGCACATAGACCTCGGGAATAGGAATTTCCATGAGTATGGACTCGATCAGAAAACTGCGTTGTTTGTCGCTCCACAGGCTTCCGCTGAAACGGCGGCCGTAGTTCTAGACGACCGGTCCTGTATTGATCCTGGAACCACGAGATGGATTGGGGACGCGAAGCATGTTTCATCGTTCGATCCTCATTCAGCGAGTGTTCGTCGAAGCTCGCCAAGGCTATGAAGGTGATAGAGTTCGGCGTGCTGCCACGTACGATAGAGCCGCCCGTTGAGGTCCTCGTGCCTCCGCGGAGCATATCGCGACGCACGCTTCAAAGCGTTGAACCAGCGAGTGTTGAATTCCAAAACCGGCCTCGCTTTGCTGCCGAATATACGGATGTCAAGTTTGATCTCGAGCGGAGTGAGCCATCCGGTGTATAGTTCGTTCCGTCGAGTTGCAAGCCAACCGCCGAGTCTGTTTCTGTTTGTGATCGGCGGCCTTGGATAGGCTGCAGCGAGCACTGCCAGCCAAAGTTGGTCGAACAAATCGGGATTCACAATCACTACGTCAATGTCTGAAGTGTCGCGAAACCTCCTTAGGTTGTGACCAGGTTTCATGCTGAATCCGAACCGGCCACTACCAACGACTCTAATGTCCTCACGCGAAACGCTCAGATGAGACAAGTTCATCGCGGAACTTGTCCCAAGCGTCAGGCACAGGTTCGCACACATATGGAGGCTGGTCTTCGCGCAAGCAAGGATCGAGTAGTTGCCGGTCGGTCTGGTGCTCAAGGAGTTCTCGGAACTCGTCGGAAGTCATATCTAAGGAGTGATGAGGGTAAAGCATTCCGGCCCTCTTCCGCTGGCCGGTTTGGCCTCCCGTCCCTATCCTAAAGCCATTTGAAGATTACAGACATCAAGCTTCGTAGTGTAATGTCTCACGTCACCATTAAGGAAGGCCAAGACGCCATCGAATCGATTCTCACTCGGCAGAGCCGAAGAGATGGGGCTTGCGGGCTTGGGTCCAGCGGAGTCTTTCAAAATCAGAAGACTCTCCGAATCTGGGAAACCTCTTCCTGCAAGCGGACAGTTCCTCATACTCGCTCAATTTACCGTTCAACTCGATGTGAAGTTATTCCGCGACTTAAGCGCAACCGTGACACTGGCACGCCAATTGGCTCTTGATGCGTCAAGCTTATCAGTACGAGTGTGTGAAGAGGCGGCGTTCGACTCGAGAAGTGGACCGGCTGGGCTCCCGCGAAAGGGACTCCCAAAAGGAGAAGAGTTTCCAGGACCTGCGCTACGCCTTTAGGGTCTTGCGCAAGAGTCGCGGCTTCACGCTGATCGCGGTGGTTAAGCCTGCGTTGGAAATTGGCGGAAACACGGCGGTCTTCAGCGCTATCAACACGCTGTTTCTTCGTCCTCTCCCGATTGAGGATATTGGACCGAGGTGATCCTTGGAAATGTTATTGCAGGACCTTCGCTACGGGCTTCGAATGCTGATGAAGAATCCAGCTTTCAGCGTCGTAGCGGTAATCGCGTTGGCTCTGGGCATCGGTGCAAACACCGCGATTTTTAGCGTCGTTTACGGGGTGTTGCTGCGGCCGCTGCCCTATCCAGACGCGGATCGGCTTCTCATCGCCAGCATATCGGTGCCTGATTACCGCGACCTGAAGGAAGCCAATCAAGTCTTTGACGAAATGACTATGTGGGCCAGTAACCAGTACAGCATCACGATTGGCGGAGAGTCGCGTCAGGAATTAGGCGCCGTCGTGTCACCGGGATTCTTTCCGATGCTGGGGCACGCCGCGATTGGGCGGACTTTTGCCGCCGAAGAGGATCGCGAGCCGCTGGTAGTGTTGAGCTACGACTTGTGGCAACAGCGTTTCGGCGGCGATCCTGGAGTGCTCGGCCGTACCGTGGACCTCGGCGGAACCAGCCACACAATTGTGGGAGTGATGCCTCGGGAGTTCCAGTTTCCAAGCTCTCAATTCAAACTGTGGGTAACGTTCGGTTCGGCCCTGAGTCGGACTCCGCAGCAAGCTGAGAATCGGCAGCTGAGAATCTTTCGCGCGCTCGCAAGGCTGAGACCGGGCGTTCCGCTTTCTCAGGCCCAGACAGAAATAGACGCGATCGCGAAACGTCTGGAACAGGACCACCCGGATACGAACTCCGGAGCGCAGATTACCTTCACCCCAATCTATGAACGCATCGTCGGGCGCGTAAGACCGGCGCTTATGGTGTTGTTGGGTACGGTTGGATTTGTGTTGCTTATCGCGTGCGCCAACGTCGCCAACCTCATGCTGGCCCGAACGACCGCACGCGAGCGCGAGATCGCGATTCGCTCGGCGCTCGGTGCGGGACGCTGGCGAGTAGCGCGACAGCTTCTGACGGAAAGCGTTCTGCTCTCGGTTGTAGGAGGCGCTCTCGGTTTGCTGATCGCGGTGTGGGGTATCGACGTCCTTACAAAACTGAACCCTAACGACATTCCGCGAATCAGCGGTGTCAGTATCAACTTCCCGGTTTTGCTTTTCACCCTGGGCGTTGCGGTGTTGACCGGCATGATTTTTGGAGTAGTCCCGGCGTTGCAGGCAACCCGGTTCAATCTGAGCGACGCGCTGAAAGAAGGAGGGCGCGGTCTCAGCGGAAGCACGTGGGGGCGGCGAGTGCGAAGCGGACTGGTGGTGGCCGAGATCGCTCTGTCGCTGGTGGTCTTGATCGGAGCAGGACTGCTGATCAAAAGCTTCAATAGGCTGTTGAGCTCGGACCCCGGTTTTGTTGCCGACAATCTTATGACGATGAATCTGGAGCTGTTCCGCTACAAAGAGCCGCAGCGCCGTGCAGCCGTGCTCAAAGATGTGCTGGCCAGGCTCGAGCAGATTCCCGGTGTCATCGCAGCAGGTGGAGGAAGCGGTCTTCCACCGGTGACTCCCCAACGCGGAACCAGGTTCGTCGTGGAGGGAGACCCGGCAGAGGCGGGCCCGAACACAGCGTATTTCCTTGCGGTCACGCCCCTCTATTTTCGCGCGCTGGGCACTCCGCTGATTCAGGGACGCGAATTCGATGAGAGGGACAGCGAGGGCGCACTGAAAGTGGTGGTCATCAATCAAAGCATGGCTGAGGCGATGTTCCCGGACCAGGATGCGATCGGTCGCCATCTGAAGCTTATCAATCCGGAACAGTCGGATGAATGGCGGACGATAGTCGGGGTGGTCGCCGACGTCAAGTATCAAGGGCTCGATGATTCAGCGCAGAGGGAGATCTACACCCCGTTTCCACAGACGCCGTTTCTCTGGTCCTATGTGATGGTGCGAACGTCATCTGATCCCTCTGTTTTCATGGGCTCGGTGCGCAGCGCGGTTTCTTCGGCTGACTCGAACATCAGCGCAGTCAACATCCAGCCGATGCGGCGGTTGGTATCGGAATCAGTTGCCAGCCCGCGGTTCAATACCATTTTGCTTTCGGCTTTTGCGGGGCTAGCCCTGGTGCTGGCCGCGGTGGGGCTCTATGGAGTGATGTCGTACCTGGTGACTCAGCGCACACGCGAAATCGGGATCCGAATGGCGCTGGGTGCTAAACCGGGCGATGTGTTCAAGAGCGTGGTTGGAAACGCGCTGGTTCTCGCCCTGATCGGAGTGGTGGTGGGGCTTGGTGGCGCGGTCGTGGTAACCCGAGTGATGTCGACCTTGCTGTTTGGAGTGAGCGCGACCGATCCGATGACATTTGCTGTGATTTCCGTCCTGCTGACAGGAGTGGCTCTGGGCGCCAGTTTCGTGCCGGCTCGTCGCGCTACGAAGGTAGATCCGATGGTGGCGCTTAGATATGAATAGGTTCGGGTGTCAGGGTTCGGAGTTCGAAGTTTCTGGTTTCTAGTTTTGGTCTCTGGGTTCGGTTACTAAACTGCACGGCGGAAGAGTTCAGACCAAAGACCAGAAGCAAGCAATAAACCAGAAACCCAAAACCAGAAACTAAAACTAGAACCCCAAATCACGACCCTGAACCGGATTTAGGAGAAGCATGCAGATTTTTTGGCAAGACATTCGTTATGGGCTCAGAACACTGCGCGGCAATTTTGGTTTTACCGTGGTCGCCATCATTGCTCTGGCCCTGGGAATCGGCGCGAACACGGCGATCTTCAGCGTCGTCAACGCAGTCCTGCTCCGTCCTCTTCCATACAGCGATGCGGGCCGCATCGTAGCCATCCAGGAAATCAGCAGAGAGGGCAAGCGCATTCAAGTGACGCCGGCGAACTTTCTGGACTGGCGCGCGCAGAACACGGTCTTCGAGCATTTGGCGGCGATCCTCGAGCGTACCGCGAACCTTGCCGGCACGGACCAGGCTGAGCGGATCAGCCTGGCGATGACTTCGGCAAACTTCTTTGACGTGTTCGGCGCGCAGCCGCTCCACGGGAGGTTTTTCGTTTCCGAAGACGAACAGGCGGGGCATCCCGCGATTGTCGTCCTGGGTTACGGGTTATGGCAGCGCCGTTTCGGCGGTGATCCAGAGATCGTGGGCAAGTCAATTACCCTCGACGGCACAAGCTACACGGTAGCCGGAATCGCGCGCGCCGGATTTCAGTATCCCGGCAAGACCGAGGCCTGGCTGCCGCCGTTCAGACTCGCGCCTGCACTGAGCGAGGCGATGGATGTGACGCGAGTGCGCGGCTTCGGTTTCCTGAGCGCGGTAGCGTTGCTCAAGCCTGGCGCTAGGCTCGAACAGGCGAAAGCGGAGATGGAAACCATCACCGCTAAATTGAGAGAGCAGTACCCGGAGACCAACAACAAACGGTTCGACAGAGTCGTCACGTTACACTCGCACCTGGTCGGCGACACCAGCACCGTGTTGTGGCTGCTCCTGGGCGCCGTTGGTTTTGTGTTGTTGATTGCCTGTGCCAACGTCGCCAATCTGATGCTGGTGCGTGCGACCGCCAGACAAAAGGAGATCGCCATTCGCACTGCGCTCGGCGCATCGCGGCGGCGCATCATTCAACAACTGCTGACCGAGAGCGTGATGCTAGCAATCGCCGGCGGTGCAACCGGGTTGTTGCTGGCATGGTGGGGCATCGATCTATTGACGCGGCTGCTCCCGAAAGACTTCCCGCGTCTCCAAGACATCAATCTGGATCTCGCCGTCCTCGGCTCTACGATTCTTGTCTCACTCGTTACCGGAATCGTGTTCGGCTTCGCTCCCGCCTGGCAAGTCTCAAAAACCGATGTCAACGAAATCCTGAAAGACAACTCGCGGGGCGCAATGGGCGGAGCCAACAATCGGCTTCGCAGCGTCTTGGTTGTTGCGGAAGTAGCGCTATCGCTGGTGCTGTTGGTTGGCGCGGGACTGCTGTTCCGCAGTTTCCTGCAACTACAATCGGTCCAGATCGGCTTTAACCCGCAACAGGTCTTGACCCTGAGGTTGACTCCTTCCGGGACCAACTTTCGTGAAGATCCACAGTACGTCGCTTTTTATAAACAGGTCGAGGAACGTCTCACCGCAATCCCTGGAGTTGAAGCCGTGGGAGCGATCAATACGCTGCCTCTGGTGAAAGGCCCGACCACGGCGTTCCGGGTGGAAGGTCGCCCGCTCCTTCCAATTGATCAGTGGCCCGGAGCGAACTATCGCAACGTCAACCCGTCTTATTTCCGCGCCTTGAACATTCTTATTTTGCAGGGCCGCGGGTTTGAGGAGAGGGACAATGCCTCGGCTCCGCTTGTCGCGCTGATAAATCGAGCGACCGCCGAGCACGATTTCGCCGGCGAGGATCCGGTCGGCAAACGCATCAACTTCGGCGGGACGGATAGCAATCGTCAACCGATCTGGTTCGAGATTGTCGGCGTGGTGGGCAACGTTCGAAGCATCGAGCTCAAGGAAGAACCTTTGCCGGAAGTCTATACCGCCTCTCTGCAAGATGCTTTCGGCGGCATGTCCTTCGTCATCCGCACGACAATCGAGCCTGTTGGTTTGACGCCGGCTGTGCGGCAAGCTGTTCAGGATGTAGACAAAGCGCAGCCGGTAGCGGACATCCGCACGATGGAAAACGTCGTTAGCGAGTCGGTAATGCAGCCGCGCTTCAACGTAACTTTGCTTGGCATCTTTGGCGGAATCGCGTTGGTCTTGTCGGCGGCCGGAATCTACGGTGTGATGGCTTACACGGTTGCGCAGCGAACACACGAAATCGGAATCCGCATCGCGCTTGGCGCCGAGGCCGGCGACGTGCTGAAGATGATCCTCAGCCAGGGTTTGCGGTTGACAGCCACCGGTATTGCGCTAGGCATTCTGGTCTCGGTCGTGCTGACACGATTCTTGTCTGGTCTGTTGTTTGGAATCAGCGCCACCGACCCGTTGACCTTTGCAGTGGTCGCCCTGTTTTTAGCCGGGGTGGCTCTCGTGGCCTGTTTCGTCCCGGCCCGTCGCGCCGCCGGAACTGACCCGATGATCGCGTTGAGATATGAATAAGGTCGCGGATCGAGTTCAGGGTCCAGGGTTCTGGTTTGAGGTTTGTGTTTTCTGGTTTCTGGTTTGTGCTGGCTTACAAGAACACTGGACATCTCGCCCAGAACCCGAAACCAGAAACCAAAAACCAGAAACCTCGAACCTGGAACCTGAACCCTGAACCCTCTATTGGAGGCTTATGGACAACCTCATAAAAGATCTTAGGTACAGCATTCGTTTGATGATCAAGACCCCCGGCTTCACAGTTGTAGCCCTGCTCGCTCTCGCCCTCGGGATCGGCGCCAACACGGCAATCTTTACCGTGGTCAATGCAGTTATTTTGAGACCGCTGCCGTATCCTGATCCCCAGCGCTTGGTGACGATCTACTCGGTGAACCCTGTGCAAAGTCAGTCGCGAATTCCACTGTCGGTTGCAGACTTCCTGGACTGGAGGGCCCGAAATCAGATCTTTGAACCAATGGCCGCTTACAATAACTCGCCACTCAACTACACGGGTGGGGAGACGCCGGAACAAATACCCGGCCTGGCGGTGACTGCTGACTTCTTTGAAGTGCTCGGCGTCCCTGCGGCGATGGGGCGCACCTTTCTTCCGGACGAGGACAAGCCTGAGACCGAACAGGTTGCGGTGGTGAGCTACGGTTTTTGGCAACGCTATCTCGGCAGCGATTCCGGGCGCATCGGGCAATCGGTTAACTTCAATGGCCGAAGCTACACGGTCGTCGGCGTTATGCCGCCCGATTTTAGCTTTGGGATGCGGGATAAAGTCGGGGCATGGACGGCGGCGAAGCTAAATCCTCCCACGCGCCGCGGCCCATATTTCATGTGGGGGCTTGGCCGGCTCAAGCCGGGCGCAACCGAAGACCAGGCGCGAGCAGAGCTGATGTCGATCACCGCCGGCATTCGGGAGCAAATCGGTTCATCGAATACAGATTGGAATCTGACCGCTATCAATATGAAGGACGAGATTGTCGGCGACGTTCGCCCGGCGATGCTGGTGCTGCTGGCGGCTGTCATTTTTGTGTTGCTTATCGCGTGCGCCAACGTCGCGAACCTTCTTCTCGCCAAAGCCGCGGCCCGCGAACGAGAGATCGCTATTCGGACGGCGTTGGGAGCCAGCCGCTGGCGGCTAATTCGCCAGTTGCTGACCGAGAGCGTTCTGCTTGGCGTATTGGGCGGCGCGCTCGGGTTGCTCCTGGCGTCGTGGGGAGTAGCCGTGATTCTCCGATTTATCCCCGACAACATCCCGCGAGTGCGCGGACTTCAGATGGACGAAAAAGTGTTTGCGTTTACCATCGGCATGTCGCTTCTGAGCGGGATCATTTTTGGTTTGGCGCCCGCGATTCAAAGCTCGCGCTTGAACCTGAACACGTCGCTGAAGGAAGGCGGCCGCAGCGGGGAAGGCGCCGGCAAGCGCCGAATTCGAAGCGCATTGGTCGTGACCGAGATCGCCTTGTCGCTGGTGTTGTTGATCGGCGCGGGGCTGATGATCAAGAGCTTTCTGGTGCTGCAAAAAGTCAACGTTGGATTCAACCCCGACAACCTGGTGACAATGCAGCTTAGCTTGCCGAGTTCACGTTATCGCGAACGTCCCCAGATCATTTCGTTCTATCAGCAACTTCTTCAACGAGTCGAAACGATCCCCGGCGTCGAATCGGCCGGACTCAACATCAGCCTCCCTCCGGATATGTTGCAGATTCGTGATGACTTCGCGGTCGAAGGCGTTCCCGCTTCGCCCGATCAGACGTTCCCCATTGCCGATCTTCTGCTGATCAGTCCAAGCTATTTCCGAACGCTCGGGATACCTATGCTTCAAGGACGCGACTTTACTGACGCCGACAAAGCGGACACTTCTCCGGTGATCATCATCAACGAAACACTCGCGCGGCAGTTCTTCCCGAATGAGAACCCGATCGGCAAGCGGATAAGGCAGAACGCAAAGTCGCGGAACCCGTGGAGGGAAGTCGTCGGTGTGGTTGCCGATGTCAAGTATGCCGGAATCGACGTCCCGGCAAGTTCATCGATGTACGAACCCTGTTTCCAGAATCCCAGCAGCGGGATGTATTTGGCGGTGCGCGGCGTGGCCAACCCGGTGAGTCTTGTCTCGGCGATTCGAAGCGAGGTGTGGGCTCTGGACAAGGACTTGCCTATCAATCAAGTCAGGACGATGGAAGAACTGATCTATCGATCGAAGTCCGAGCCGCGGTTTCGCACGATTTTGCTGGGCTTCTTTGGCGCGGTCGCATTGGTGTTGGCGGCGGTCGGCATCTACGGTGTCATATCTTACTCGGTCGCGCAGCGCACTCACGAGATCGGGGTTCGAATGGCGCTCGGGGCTGAAGCACCGGACGTTTTGAAACTGGTTGTACGGCAAGGCATGAAGCTGGCGGTGATGGGCGTCGCGATCGGTCTGGTGGGGGCGTTTGCTCTGACGCGGTTGATGTCGACGTTGCTGTTTGGCGTGAGCGCGACTGATCCGCTGACCTTCGCAGTCATTTCGGTGCTGCTGGCCGCAGTTGCTCTGGCGGCCACTTTCGTGCCGGCGCGGCGCGCGACCAAGGTCGACCCGATGGTAGCGCTGAGATATGAATAGAGTTCGGGGTTCAAACCAGAAACCTTGAACCTTGAACCTTGAACCCTGAACCCTGAACCAGAAACCCTGAACATCTAAAGCCGGAGGAGATGATGGAGACTTTCTTTCAAGACTTGCGATACGGTGCCCGGCTGCTGCTCAAACGGCCAGGCTTCACAGCGGTTGCGGTTATCGCTCTCGCGCTGGGGATCGGCGCCAACAGCGCGATCTTCAGCGTAGTGAACGGGGTTGTATTGCGTGCATTGCCCTACAAAGACCCGCAGCGCCTCACGATGGTGTGGAGCAAGCGGCCTTCGCTCGAGTCTCGAATGGGCTCCTCTGAGTTCCCGGTTTCGGCCGCCGATTTTATCGACTGGCGCGACCGGAATCAGGTCTTCGAGCAGATCGCGGCGTTCCATTCACAACCCTTCAACCTCACCGGCGCCGGCGACCCTGAATTCCTTGGCGGCGTTCGCTCCTCGGCGAGCCTGTTCTCGTTGCTCGGAATCGAGGCGCAGCTCGGCCGGACGTTCACGCCTGAAGAAGATCAACCGGGAGCGGGTCACGTAGTGCTCATCAGCCATCGGCTTTGGGAGCGACGCTTCGGCTCCGACCAGACCATCATCGGTCAAAAGCTCACGCTAAACGATGAGCCTTACACGGTGGTCGGCGTGTTGCCCGCGGACTTTCAATTCCCGCGCAAAGGCGAGTTGCCTGCCGGGTATCAGTTTCCAAGGCAGGCGGAGTTTTACACGCCGCTTGCCTGGACGCCCGCACAAGCGAGCAACCGCGGGCGGAACTTCCTCGCGGTGGTCGCGCGACTCAAGCCTGATGCCACCTTCGACCAGGCTGGAGCTGAAATGAACGCGATCGCCGACGAGTTGAAGGAGCAGTATCCGCAGTCGAATTCAAACAAGGAAGTCTTCCTGATCCCGCTGCATCAGCAAGTTGTCGGAAAGGTGCGCACGGCGTTGCTCGTGCTGCTGGGCGCGGTAGGCTTTGTGCTTTTGATCGCCTGCGCAAATGTAGCAAACCTGCTGTTGGCACGGGCGGCCTCGCGACAAAAGGAGATCGCGATCCGCACGGCGCTCGGCGCAAGCCGCTTCCGGGTGATCAGGCAGTTGCTAACCGAGAGCGTGCTTCTGTCACTGGTTGGAGGCACGCTCGGTCTGCTGCTGGCGCTGTGGGGGATTGACCTGCTGTTGACAATCAGTCCGGGGAACTTGCCGCGGATCGACGCGATCGGCATCGACCGGCGTGTCTTTGCTTTTACGCTTGCGATCTCGCTGCTGACCGGAATCGGTTTCGGTTTGGCGCCGGCCATTCAGGTCTCGAAGCCCGATCTGAGCGACGCGCTCAAAGAGGGCGGTCGCGCCTCGTCTGTTGAGTTTCGGCATAACCGCTTCCGAAGCATGCTGGTCGTCTCGGAAGTTGCCTTGTCGCTGGTGTTGTTGATAGGCGCGGGGCTGATGATCCGCAGCTTCATCACCCTGCTCAACGTCGATCCGGGTCTGAATGCTCGTAACGTACTGACACTTGACGTCGGGCTGCCGCGAAACAAATACACCGGCCCGCAGCAAGCGGCTTTCTTTGAGCAGATCGTGTCCCGGATGCAATCGCTGCCCGGTGTTCAGTCCGCGGGAGCGGTGTATCCGCTGCCGCTCAGCGGGGCGGAAGAAGGCATGGGTTTTGGCATCGAAGGGCGGCCTCCGGCTCCGGCAGGTGATCCAAACATCACCGGTCCGCGCTGGGTCAGCTCGGATTACTTCAAGGTAATGGGAATGTCTTTGCTGAAGGGCCGCGAGCTTACCGAGAGGGACGGAGCCAACACGCCGCGAGTGGTGGTGATCAATGAAACAATGGCGCGAGCTTACTGGCCCGACCAAGATCCGCTGGGCAAGCGGGTGGCTTTCGACCTGACAAACAACACGCCAAATTGGCGCGAGATCGTCGGGATTGTGAAAGACGTCAAGCATTCGTCATTGGACGAAAGCTCGAAGGCCGAGTTGTACATTCCGTTTAGTCAGTCCCCGTCGTTTTTCATGACCGTGGTAATACGAACGTCCGGCGACCCGCTCAACCTGGTCGCGGCGGCGCGAAACGAAGTACTCGCGGTGAAAGATGACCAGCCGATCTCGAACGTTCACACGATGGAAGAGCTACTCTCGAATTCCATCGCCCAGCGGCGCTTCAACATGTTGTTACTGAGCATCTTCGCCGGCGTGGCGTTGGTGTTGTCGGCGGTTGGAATCTACGGGGTGATGTCTTACACAGTCGCTCAGCGCACCCACGAGTTAGGGGTGAGGATGGCGCTGGGAGCGCAGACTTCGCACGTGGTCGGGCTGGTTGTGAAGCAGGGAATGACCCTGGCGCTGGTTGGCGTGGGGATCGGATTGGCAGCTTCATTCGCGGTGACTCGGATACTGGCGAGCTTGCTTTTTGGAGTGAGCACCACTGACACGCTGACTTTTTCGTTGATAGCGCTGCTGCTTTCGGGGGTGGCTCTGGTGGCTTGTTATCTGCCCGCGCGGCGCGCTACCAGGGTCGACCCAATGACCGCGTTGAGGTACGAATAGGGTTAATAGAAACCAGAAACCCGGAACCCGGAACCCCGAACCCGAACCCTTGGAGGATGGACGGATGGACACGTTGTTGAACGACGCTCGTTATGCTGTTCGCACCCTGTTGAGGAGCCCCGGCTTTTTGGCGGTGGCGGTGTTGGCGCTTGCGCTTGGCATCGGGGCGAACACTGCAATATTCAGCGTTGTCAACGGCGTCCTGCTCAAGTCACTCCCTCTTCCTGAGCCCGAACGGTTGGTTGCGCTCGCCGAAACCTCCGAACGAGTGCCCGTAATGGCGGTATCTTATCCGAATTATCTGGATTGGGTAGCCCGGCAAACTCTCTTTGAGAGCCTTGCCGCGCGGATGCCCGCCGGTGGCGTGCTGACTGGCGAGGGCGAGCCCGAACGTGTGATTGGACGCTGGGTCACCGCGAGTTTCTTCCCGACCCTCGGAGTGCGCCCGCAGCTGGGGCGCTTCTTTGGAGAAGATGAAGACCGCGCAGGGGCAGAACGTGTGATGGTCATCAGCTACAGTGTATGGCAGCGGTATTTTGGAGGCGACCCGAATCTGATCGGCAAGACCATCTTCTACAACAGCGAGGGCTGGACGGTCATCGGCGTAATGCCGCGGAACTTTGATTTTTACGGCCAGACCAACTTAAACAACGATTTCTTTATCCCGATTTCCCACATTACCGCGCAGAGGTATATGAATGATCGCCATTCGAACCGGGGCGTGTTGGTTACAGGCCGGATGAAACCAGGCGTAACTCTCGACCAGGCTCGGGCTGAAATGAAGACGATCTCCGACCAGCTCGCGCGCGAATATCCGGCGTCCAACACCGGCAACTCAGCGGTGCTGAAGTCGTTCCTCAGACAGGGCATGGTTCTTTCTGTTATCGGCGTGGGAGCCGGTCTCGCTGGTTCGGTTGCTCTGACTCGTTTGATGAGCCGTTTGCTGTTTGGCGTGAGCGCGACCGATCCGGCGACGTTTGCGGTGGTCTCACTTGTGCTGACAATCGTGGCGCTGGCGGCCTGTTAACTACCGGCGCGCCGCGCAACAAAAGTAGACCCGATGGTCGCGCTAAGATATGAATAGGTCTGGTTTCTGGTTGGTTGTTTCTGGTTTGTGGTTTCTAGTTTCTAGTTTCTGGTTGGTGACGCTTTTTCAAGCCAACTACCAGAGGCCAAAACTAACCAGAGACCAAAGACTAGAAACCAGAAACTAGAAACCAGAGGAGTTCGAGATGGGAACAGTTTTACAGGACCTTCGCTACGGAACGCGGATGCTGCTCAAGCGGCCCGGGTTGACATTGATTGCGGTCGTCACCCTCGGTCTGGGGATTGGGGCCAACACCGCGATCTTCAGTTTGGTGAACACCGTATTGCTGCGGCCGTTGCCAGTGGATCAACCGGAGCAACTGGTGTCGCTCAACAGCGAATCGCCGACCGGAGATAACACCGTTCCGACTTTCTCCTATCCAAACTATTGCGATTACCGTGACCGCAACGAAGTCTGCTCCGGGTTGCTCTGTTATCGGTTTTCGCCGATCAGCTTGAGCAACAACGGAGTGAATGAGCGGATGTGGACTTATCTTGTTTCGGGCAATTATTTCGACGTGCTTGGGGTGAAGCCGGCGCTGGGGCGCTTCTTTACCCAGGATGATGATAGAGCGCCGGGAGCGCACCCGGTGGCGGTCATTACTTACAACTGCTGGCAAAAACGCTTCGGCGGCGCGCCCGAGACTGTCGGCAAAAACGTCATCGTCAATGGGCGAAGCTTTTCGATCATCGGCATCGCGCAGAAAGGCTTCCAGGGTTCGGAGATCAGCTACGTGCCGGAGATGTGGTTTCCGATTATGATGCTGGCGCAGATCGAGCCCGGGAACGACTATCTGGAAGACCGCGACTCTGCAAACTTGTTCGTCCAGGGCCGGTTAAAGCCAGGCGTCAAAATGTCTGAAGCTGAAGCTTCGTTGAAAACCATCGCCGCACAACTGTCGCGCGAACATCCCAACGAGAACGAGAACAAGACGGTCGCGCTTTCGCCGCCCGGCTTGTTCGGCGCTTTCATGCGGGGCCCGATTGTTGGATTTGCCGGGGTCTTGATGGCGGTGGTCGGGTTGGTCCTGTTGCTGGCTTGCACTAACCTGGCGAACCTTTTGTTGGCACGCGCGACCGAACGGCGCAAGGAGATTGCGATTCGGTTGGCGATCGGCGCAAACCGCTCTCGTCTCATTCGTCAACTGCTGACTGAAAGCGTTCTTCTGGCGGCGTGGGGCGGCGCGCTCGGGTTAGGACTCGCGTACTGGTTGGTGGATGCGATGATGGCGTTCAAGCCGCCGCTCGACATTCCGCTCTCAACAGAACTGCACATTGACTATCGTGTGCTGCTTTTTACTGCCGCAGTCTCGGTGGTAACCGGTGTGGTGTTCGGACTGTTGCCGGCATTGCAAGCTACAAACCCCGACCTCGTGCCTGCCTTGAAAGACGAGACTTCAATCGGGGGCTATCGCCGGTCCTGGCTTCGAAATGGATTGGTCGTCTTTCAAGTATCGCTTTCGCTGCTGTTGTTGATCTGTGCGGGATTGGTACTGCGCGGTTTGCAGCGGGCACAGTTGCTGAGCCCGGGGTTTGTGGCGCAACACGCGATCGAGATGTCGTTTGATCTGAGCTTGCAAGGCTACGACGGCCCGCGAAGCAAAGAGTTCAAACGCCAACTGGTCGAACGCGCGCGCGCCGTGCCGGGCGTCGAGTACGCCGGCATCTCCAACTTCGTGCCGTTGAGCATGAACATCAACAACAACAGCATCCTCGTCGAGGGGGCGCCTCAAGAGCGCGGGGCGAATATACCGCAGGCGATGACTTCCGGCGCGTCACCCGGGTTTGTGCCGGCGCTGGGGGCGGAGCTGCTGCCAGGTCGTGATTTTACGGAACAGGATGGTGACACAAGGCCGAGGGCGGCGGTTATCAACGAAACCTTCGCGCGCCGATTTTGGCCGGGTCAATCCGCGGTCGGCAAACGATTCAGCCTTGAAAGCCTCACCGGTCCGTGGGTTGAGGTGGTTGGCGTGATCAGAGACGGTAAGTACTTCAGCCTCAGCGAAGACCCGACGCCATTCGTCTTTCTGAGCCTTCGGCCTGAGAATGGGAGCTATCTCACATTGGTTGTTCGGACTGCGAGCGATCCGGCAAGCGTGGCCGGCGCGCTGCGCGCTGAGTTCAAACAACTGGACCCCAATCTGCCGGTTTATGGCGTCAAGACGATGACCGAGCACATGGCTCTTCCGCTCTTTCCGGCCCGAGTAGCCGCGACGCTGCTGGGGAGTTTCGGCCTGCTCGCTTTGATTCTCGCGGCCATTGGGATTTTTGGTGTTATGTCTTACGCGGTGAGCCAGCGCACTCGTGAGATCGGCATTCGGATGGCGCTTGGCGCCGACTCCGGTGGAATTTTCAGGCTGGTGGTGGGGCACGGGTTGAAATTGATTTTGCTGGGTCTGGGCATCGGTCTCGCGAGCGCTTTTGCGGGGACGCGGTTGATGTCGAGTTTGCTCTATGGTGTGAGCGCGACCGATTCGGTGACATTCGCACTGATCGCGTTGTTGCTCACCGGCGTCGCGGTGCTCGCTTGTTACTTGCCGGCGCGGCGCGCAACGAAAGTAGATCCGATGATCGCACTGAGATATGAATAGGTTCGGGAGTTCGGGGTTTAGGAACCCGGAACCTGGAACCAAGAAACGGAGGTGAATCATGGAAGCACTTTGGCACGACCTGAAATACGGGGCGCGAATGCTTTTGAAGGGCCCGGCGTTCACAGCCGTCGCCGTCATTGCGCTGGCGTTGGGCATCGGCGCAAACACAGCGATTTTCAGCGTTGTGAATGCGGTGCTTCTGCGGGCGCTTCCGTACCGCGATGCCGATAAGTTGGCTATCGTTTGGGAGAAGAGCAAAAAGAATGAGCAAAACGTCGTCAACCCGGCCAACTTCATGGATTGGGCCGAGCAGAACAACGTCTTTACCGAGATGGCTGCGACCTTCGATCAAAACGCGGTGATGCTCGGCGATGGCGAGCCCGAAGAAGTCCCCGGGCAGTTTGCCACCACCAATCTGTTTTCGATGCTCGGCGTCGAGCCTATCCTTGGACGCACCTTCTTGCCTGACGATGGCAAACCGGATCAACCGCGGGTAGCGGTGCTCAGCTACGGGCTCTGGCAGCGGCGGTTCGGCGGCGATCCCCAGATAATTGGCCGCACTTTGAACCTCAATCGCGCCGAAACCGTCGTGATCGGTGTAATGCCGGCTGGATTCAAATGGCATATAAAAAAGGGGTCGCTTACGGCTAAGTCAGCCGAGCTCTGGGCGCCGTGGGTGATCACCAACGACATGCGCGTCCGCCGCGGCCGCTTCATGACAGTCGCCGCGCGAATCAAACCCGAAGTGACATTGGAGCAGGCGAAATCCGAAATGAATGTGATCGGCGCACGACTTGAAGAACAGTACAACGACTTCAACGCGCAGTGGGGAGTTAACGTGGTTCCGCTTCGAACGCAGTTCACCGGCGAGCTTCGCCCGGCGTTGCTGGTTCTGCTTGGCGCGGTCGGGTTCGTGCTGCTGATTGCGTGCGCGAACGTCGCTAATCTGCTGCTCTCGCGCGCAGCGGCAAGGCAGAGAGAGATCGCGGTGCGCGTCGCGATTGGCGCGGGCCGAGGGCGCATCGTTCGACAGTTGCTGACGGAGAGTGTGCTGCTGGCAGCGATCGGGGGAGCGGCGGGGCTTCTGCTGGCGCTGTGGGGAACTGACTTGCTGGTTTCGCTCAGTCCGCGCGAGCTGGCCGATTTGCAGCAAGTGAGTATCAGCGCACCAGTGCTCGTCTTTACATTTTCGATTTCCCTGTTGACCGGGATCATATTCGGTCTGGCGCCTGCGTTTGAAGCGACCGGCATCAACCTTTCTGAATCATTAAAAGAAGGAAGCAAGAACGTGGGCGGCGGCAATCGCAGCCATCGCCTTCGCAGCGGTTTCGTTGTCGCGGAAATTGCGCTGGCGCTCGTGCTGCTGGTGGGCGCGGGACTGCTCGTCCGAAGCTTTAACCGGCTGCAATCGGTTGATCCAGGCTTCAATGCCGCGAACGTGCTGACTATGCGGATGAGCCTGCCGCGCCGAAAGTATGATACCGATCCAAAGAGGATTGATTTCTTCCGCCGGGCAGTTGAAGGCATAAGAGCGCTGCCCGGCGTCACGGCAGTGGGAGCCACTAATTTCCTGCCGTTCGCGGGGCCGTACGCCGGAACGCTGATTGAAATCGAAGGCCGTCCGAAACTCCCGCCGGGTCAGGGCTTGGGTTCAGGCGTGTGTGTGACGGATGCCACTTATTTTAATGCGATGCAGATTCCACTCAAGCGTGGACGATTGTTTACCGAGCAGGAAGCTACCGAGATGCGGCACGTGGTCGTGATCAACGAAGCGTTCGCTCGCAAAAACCTTCCTGGCGAAGACCCTTTGGGGAAACGGGTCACCATCTACATGAAGGACGACAACGTGCCGACTGAGATCATCGGCATCGTCGGTGACAGCAAGCATATGGGGCTGGACGGCGAAGTAGAACCGATGTCTTACTGGCCGCATCCTGAGCTGGCTTATCCGTTTATGACGCTGGTGATCCGCACCCAGGGCGATGCCGCAAGCATTGCGCCGGCGGCTCGAAATGTCATTCAAGCGCTGGACAGTGAGCAGCCGCTGGCGGACGTGCGCACGATGGAGAGCCTGTTGTCGGATTCGGTTGCGCGAGCGCGATTCAACACGCTGCTGCTGACTGTCTTTGCGGTTGTGGCTCTGATCCTTGCGGCGGTGGGCATTTATGGCGTGATGTCGTATGCCGTTACGCAGCGGACCCACGAAATCGGAGTTCGAATGGCGTTAGGCGCGCAAACTTCTCACGTGCTCGCGCTTGTAGTCAGACAAGGGATGATGCTTGCAGTGCTAGGCGTAGGGATCGGTCTGGCCGCCGCCTTCGCGCTGACCCGAGTGCTTGCGAGTTTGCTTTTCGGGGTGAGCCCAACAGACTTGCTGACGTTTTCAGTTATCACGTTGTTACTTGGATCGATTGCGCTATTGGCTTGTTATCTTCCCGCGCGCCGGGCGACGAAGGTGGATCCGATGATCGCGTTGAGATACGAATAGGTTCAGGGTTCAGGGTCTATGGTTTCGGGTTTATGGTTTCTGGTTTCTTCTTCGGGCGGTCCCTTTGTTCTGCGTTACGAGAGTGGAACCCGAAACCAAAAACCAGAAACCAGAAACTAGAAAATCTTAACTCCGAACCCGAAACCATTAGGGGGAACTATGGAAACTCTATTAAAAGATCTGAGATTCGGAATACGAATGATGATGCGAAGCCCGGGTTTTACGCTGGTGGCGCTTGTTACTATCGCCCTGGGGATAGGCGCGAACACCGCGATTTTTAGTGTGGTCAACACCGTGCTTCTTCGCCCGCTTCCTTATCAGAACCCGGATGCACTCCTGGTGCTCTGGGAGAAACAGGGGCGTATCGAACAGGAATCGCCGTCGCTTCCTGACTTTCTTGATTGGCGAGAACGAAACCAAAGCTTCGAACAGATGGCCTTTGCGCGCCGCGACAACGTGAACATCACGGGCGCCGGTGAGCCGGAACGATTGATCGCGAGGCAGATCACCGCGAATTTTTTCTCGACGCTCGGCGTAATCCCGCAAGCCGGCCGATCATTTTCGGACGAGGAAGAACGAACCAAGGCGCCGGTCGCCCTGATAAGCGACGCGCTGTGGAAGCGGCGATTCGGGTCCGACCCGGCGATGGTTGGCAAGGCCATCACTATCTACGATTCAAGCTTCACGGTCGTCGGAATCCTGCCGGCGAGCTTTCAGTTTTATACGCCGGCGGACTTATTCGTGCCGCTGAGCTTTATGCCCGATCGGTTGAAGCAAGCTCGCGAAGAACACGGAGGCACGGTCGCAGTCGCTCGTTTGAAGCCCGGTGTCGCCAATGAGCAAGCGCAGGCGGAGATGGACATGATCGCCGAAGCGCTCGAGCAGCAATATCCGAAGACCAATAACGGGCTGCGGGTGACGATCAGATCGATCTACAAAGACATGGTCGGTGACGTTCGGCCGTCGCTGCTGATGCTTCTGGGGGCAGTCGGGTTTGTGCTATTGATCGCCTGCGCCAATGTAGCGAATCTCCTGCTCGCGCGAGCCGCCGCGCGTCAGAAGGAAATTGCGATTCGCAGCGCACTGGGCGCGAGCCGGTTGCGAGTCGTCAGGCAACTGCTCACGGAGAGCGTCGCGCTCTCGATCGCCGGGGGGGCGTTGGGATTGCTCATCGCGATGTGGGGAGCCGAACTGCTGCTCGCGGCGATACCCGATAGCATTCCCTGGATCAAAGAGATTGTCCTCGATAAGAACGTGCTCGGCTTCACGATCGCTGCGTCGGTGCTGACTGGGATCGTATTCGGATTGGCTCCGGCTTTGCAGTCTTCAAGACCGGACTTGAACGAGACACTCAAGGAAGGCGGGCGCGGTTCGACCCCTGGACGCCATCGGGTGCGAGCCGTCCTGGTGGTCTCGGAGATAGCGCTTGCGCTGGTGCTGTTGATCGGCGCCGGCTTGATGCTAAAGACCTTTTCGGGGTTGCGAAATATCGACGCCGGATTCAATCCGAAAAACTTGCTCACGATGATGTTCTCGTTGTCACCGGCAAGGTACTCCGAGGGGCCTAAGGCAAGGTCTTTCTATAAGAACCTCGAGCAACAGATCGAATCTCTGCCGGGTGTTGAAGCCGCTGCTTTTGCCAGCAGCGTCCCTCTCGGCGGGGCCAACGTGACTAGCGTGCTGCTGCAGGGCGAAAAGTTTGCCGGCTACGGGGATGATAATCTAACGGTGAATTCTCACGTCGGAGTGGACTACTTTCGTGTGATGGGAATTCCGTTGCTGGACGGGAGAACCTTCACCGATCAGGACACCGACAAAGCTCCGCTGGCCGCGGTGATCGACGAGAATATGGCGAGCGAGCTGTTTTCGGGCAGGAACCCGATCGGCCAGCACGTCTTTCTGGACGAGGGCCAGATCCGATTCGAGGTAATCGGAATAGTGAAACACATCAAGCACCTGAGCTGGGAAGCAGATGCCCAATCGAAGGTGCGGTTTCAGATGTACGGCAACTACAACCAGATTCCGGACCAGTATTTCGCGCAGGCAACACGGGCTATGAGTCTTATCGTGAGAAGTGGTTCTGATCCGCTTATTTTGGCGGCTGCGGTACGGGCCAAGATCCTGGATGTCGACAAGGATCAGCCGATTTACAACGTCAAGCCGATGGAAGAGCTGATCACCGGTTCGATATCACAACAGCGCTTCGCGATGATGTTGTTGGTGGTATTTGCCGGCGTGGCATTGACGCTGGCGGCGGTCGGCATTTATGGGGTGATGAGTTACTCGGTAACCCAGCGGTCGCATGAGATCGGCATTCGCATGGCGTTGGGAGCGCGCGGGAGCGATGTCCTGAACATGGTCGTCGGTCAGGGGTTGAAGCTGGTGATCGCCGGAGTGGCCATTGGACTTGCTGCGGCATTCGGCTTGACGCGGGTGATGTCCAGTTTGCTGTTCGGCGTAAGCCCCACGGATGTGGTGACATTCATTGCAACTTCGGTTGTGCTTACGGCGGTGGCTGTGATGGCAAGCTTGATCCCGGCATTTCGCGCGACGAAGGTGGACCCGATGGTCGCGCTGCGATATGAATAGGGGCTGAATCTTTCTTTTTTCGAAGCGAATGAGGTAATCATGAAGAGAAATACGTTTCACGCATGCCTGGTCCTCGCCACTCTCCTTGTTGCAGTAGGACTGTCGCAACAGCCACGCCACATGCAGCTCGATGATCTTGGGCGTATCGTGCGGGTCTCTGATCCGCAAATCGCTCCCGATGGCAAGTCGATCGTTATCGTCGTCGCGCGGCCCAACTACGACGAGAACCGCTACGAAACCGATCTGGTGTTGGTGGACGTGGCGAGTGGAAATCAGCGCACGCTGACTCACGAGCGGCGCAGCGTCAGCCACCCAAGGTTCTCGCCCAACGGCGACAGGCTGGCCTTTCTTTCGAGCGCTGCGTTCGCAACCGCCCAGCAACCGCGCTCACAGATTTTCATCATGCCGATGAGCGGAGGCGACGCCCGTCGCGTGACCAGCGCGCCAAGAGGCGTCCAGCAATTCGCCTGGTCGCCCGACGGCCGGACGATCGCTTACGCCACAGAGGATGAACCCGAGAAGAAGACCGGACCCGAGCGATTCAACGATTCATTCGAGGTGGGTAACGACGACTTTCTGATTCAGTCACAGGCGCTGCCTACTCATGCCTGGCTGGTACCCGCCGACGGCGGCGAGGCGCGGCGGCTCACATCGGGCTCGTGGAGCCTTCCGATCAACCATCCGCCAGGCGCGCCCGCGTCGCCGCTTGCGTGGTCTCCCGATGGCAAATCAATCGTCCTGGTCCGGCTCGCTACGCCGCATTCGGGCGATGCTCGGGACGCTACGATTCAAACAGTGGAAGTCGCCACGGGACGAATGCGCCCGTTGACCGGACGCGATAGCCTCGAAGGCCAACCGACCTATTCACCACATGGCTCACACATCGCGTACTGGCAGCCGCGCGACGGCGACTCCGGCAACTTGAACGAAATTCACGTTGCGCCTTCAACCGGCGGCCCCGGCCGAAGCATAACTCGCGCAATCGACCGCCATATGGCGAGATCAATATGGCTACCGGACGGCAAGTCGTTGCTGGTCGGCGCCAACGACGGCACGCGCGTGTCGCTGTGGCTGCAACCGCTCGACGGCCCGGCGCGCAAGCTTGATCTCGCAAAGCTCAGCCCGTCATCTTCCTTCTGGGTCGATGTGTCGGTTGGCAAGGACGGCGCGATTGCTTTCACCGCCACCGATCCGACTCGACCGGCCGAGCTCTACTATATGTCCGCTTCAACCGCGCTACCAAAGCGGCTGACGAACCTGAACGCCGAAGTTGCCGGGCTCGCGCTCGGACGGACGGAAGTGATCACCTGGCAATTGGAAGGGTTAACGCACAACGGGATCGTGACGTATCCGCCCGATTTTTCAAGCGGTAAAAAATACCCGCTGGTGTTGGTGATCCACGGCGGTCCGACCGCGGCGTCGCTCGAAACGTTCGCGTCGAATGCGCAATTGATGGCGGCGAAAGGCTGGGTGGTATTCCAGCCAAACTATCGGGGCAGCGATCAGATCGGAAGCGTGTATCAGCGGGCCATCATCAATGACGCGGGCGCGGGGCCCGGGCGAGACGTGATGGCCGGCATCGAAGCCCTCAAACAGCGCGGGTTTATCGACACGACTAGAATCGCGGTGTCGGGCTGGTCATACGGCGGCTACATGACCAGTTGGCTGCTTGGGAACTATTCGGGCTGGCGAGTGGCAGTTGCGGGGGCGGCCGTCACCGACTGGTTAGATCAGTACAATCTTGGCGATGCCAACGTTCGGCGAGGCGCGGCGTTTGGCGGCTCACCCTGGACTGATCAGAAGCGGATGCAAGCTTATATTGACCAGTCACCGATCACCTATGCTTCAAAAATCCGCACCCCGACGCTTGTGATGACCAACACACAGGATTTTCGTGTCACGCCGACGCAGTCATTCAAGCTTTACCACGCGCTCAAGGACAACGGCGTGCCGACAAGGTTTATCGCCTATCCGATCTACGGTCACAACGCAGCCGACCCCGTCCGGCAGCGCGACGTGCAGCGCCGGTGGATCGAGTGGATCGAGCAATACTTTCGTGACCCGGTCTCGAATGGACAGTAGAGATCGTTTCTGGTTGTTGGGGGCGCGAATTGTCCGTTCCCGGCTTTGAACCTGGAATCAATCACGGTTTGTGACTTAGACGAACGAGTCGAGGCGATGCTATGAAGAAAACGTTGAGGGCTTGTTTGTTGATCGTGCTGATGGCGTCGACGGCAGGCTCCGTTCCGCGTGAGAAACAGACGTTCTCACCTTCACAGGTTCAAGACGAGGTGATGAGGCTGCTCGACGAATACATGACCGGATGGAATCGCAAGGATCTGGCCGCTTGGGAACGCACGTTTCATTTTCCGCACTATCGTCTGGCCGGCGGAAAAATGACGGTATTGGAGCGGGCGGGGCTGCAGGATGCGGCGAGGGTGTGGGGATCGGCCGGCAGCGATTGGCATCACAGCAAATGGGACCGCCGCCGCATAATACACATTTCTTCCGACAAGGTTCACGTCGATACGAAGTTCACTAGATGCCGCGCGGACGGCAGCACCATCAGCACGTTTGAATCGCTTTACATCTTGACTAAAGAAGAAGGGCGCTGGGGGGTCAAGATGCGTTCAAGCTTCGCGCCATAAACCAGAGACGCCGATTTGCGTTTTGATTCTACAGACTGACAACAAGAGAATGCTGCTCATCCTTCGGCTTTAGCGTTCGAAACCTGAGCGCGAACTTTTGTGTAGTCCTCGCCTGGTCGAGCGGAACATCAAACAACAGGGAGACTGAGCCTTTTCGTTCAAAGGTGAGAAGGACTCCGCCCGCCTTATCCTCGGGATCAAGTACCTCGACCTCCTTATCGTTATCCGAGCCCCAGCTCTGAAAGTCTTCGATGACCGCACGCGGCGCGATTTTTTGAGTTCCGATGGTCAAGTAAACATCGGAGAACTTGGGATCAGCGGTGATCCGATAGGAAAGCGACGCGCCTTTCTTACCGGCGTCGAAATCGAGAACCACCACGAGCCGGCCTCCCGTCGTTTTGACATGCGTGAAGTGCGAGGTAGCCGACCTGGTGACCCGGGTCGTGAGACTCTCGGAGAGTTGAATCACCTCCCCGGCTTTGATCTGCCTGGGCG
>JBASRM010000318.1:0-25415 GCA_049273835.1 Blastocatellia bacterium
GTTCGGCGCACGCAGTCTCCATTCCGATGCACAAACCAGTGGTCACTGAACAGAATCTTCCTCTCGGAGAGGACGTTGGGCCGCTCGCACAAGGGACCGCTCGTGCAGCACTAACTGCTGGGACTACCCAGATTGTTACGCGAGTCCTCGCAGTGGTGCTTTCGATCGTGACCGCGCGTGCGTTGGAGCCCCTGCAAGTTGGGCTTCTTGGTCTCGCAGTGATTCTGGTTGGTGTAGTTTCGATGATCGGCTATTACCCCGAGATGGCGGCGGTTACTGCAAGCGAGGTTAAAGGTGACGCCAAGTATGCCGCAGCTGCTGTCGGAATCCGGTTCGCTCTAACCGCGGTCTTGATCGCCGTAGTCATCTTCGCACTTCCTTTCTTCGGAGGATACCTCACAGGCAGAGAAGATGAATCGGCTTCGCTCCTCGAGCTGATGCGCGTTCTTGCATTGGTGCCCATTCTGGAGTTGGCTGGTAGCTATCCACGGGTTCTGTTGCAACGCAGCTTAGATTTGAACGTTGTGGCGGCGGTGGGCTTATTGCAACCGGTAGTATTTGTTGGCTTGGCCGTAGCCCTACTTTGGGGGGGATATGGCTACCTGGGAGTAGCTTGGGCGAACGTCGTTGGAAGTACGATCGCTACTTTGTTTTGTTGGGTAGCCCTCTGGTACAGGAACCGTTTTCGTTGGGAGGGGTGGCCCACAAGTCACGTCTGGCGCGAGACCGTAGTGGGCTCTGCGCGGATCTTTGCCGGAGGGTTCGGTGGGTTCCTGGGTGAGCGGCTTGATAACCTTCTGGTTTCCGGGGCGATCGGGCCGTCGGCCATGAGCTATTACTCGATGGCTTGGAACGGGTCGAGGACATCAGCCAATGTATTCGGAAGCGCTATTGGGTTTGTCTTAATACCGACGCTCTCGCGTATAAAGCATGAACCGGCTCGCGTTCGGCGAGCGATCCACGAATCTCTTAGGCACTCTTATTTACTCCTGGCACCAGTTTGTGCAGTGCTGTTCGTTTCGAGCCCTCTGTTGGTTACTTACGTACTGGGCGCGAAGTGGCTGCCGTTAGTTCCTTGCCTGCGGATGATGTGCCTGACCGTGCTGGCCATCCCGCTCCTGCACGCGTGCAATGCATTGCTGGTGGCGGCCGGGCGAGCTCACCTTACAGGCATCTCAACGTCGGTTCACCTGGTTGCCCTCCTCGTGACGATTCCGTTGCTATCGCACAGATGGTATCTCGTCGGCGCGGCTCTTGGAGATCTGATTTCGGTTGCATTGCTGACAGTGAGCTTATATGTCACTACTCGGGTAGCCACGCGTCTGATAGATCGGGGTATCCTGGCTCCTCTTGCGGTACCAATCATTGCGGCCGCCCTGGCGGGGGCGTTGTCCTGGAACATTGGTGCTCTCGTGAGTCCCAACCCGTTGCGATTAGCAAGTGAGGTGGGCATCGCTGCAATCGGATACGTATTGTTCATTTTTGTATTGGGTGGAAGGAACAGACTTTTCGATTTGTTTGGGCTGTTGCGAGCAGCAAGCCAACGTACAGCCGTGGCCTAGGCAGATCGCTTCCAGACCATTCGAATCAGACAAATCCCACATCTTAAGGTCGAGTTGATGAAGGTAATCATCCTTTGCGGGGGCCAAGGCACAAGGCTTCGCGAAGAAACTGAGGTACGCCCAAAGCCCATGGTGGAGATCGGCGGTCGGCCGATGCTCTGGCACATAATGAAGCTCTACGCTCATCACGGCTTGGAGGACTTCGTGTTGTGTCTTGGCTACAAAGGCTACGTTATCAAAGATTTCTTCCTCAACTATGAAACGAGGATGAAAGACTTCACCGTTCGTCTTGGATCGCGCGCTGTTGATTTCCACAATGGACACGCCGAGGACGGCTGGAACGTCACTCTAGCCGAGACCGGCGAGTCGGCAATGACCGGTGCACGAGTTCGGCGGGCCCGACGCTATCTAGACAATGGGCCTTTTTGCCTGACATACGGCGACGGGCTAGGCGATGTGAATTTGACTGAATTACTGCGCTTTCACAAGTCTCACGGCAAGCTGGGCACGGTTACGGGCGTTCGTCCGCCGGGGCGGTTCGGGGAATTGGAGCTTGAAGGCAGAAAGGTCGCCGCTTTTGCCGAGAAGCCGCAGACCAGCGGCGGGTTCATTAACGGCGGGTACTTTGTGTTCGAGCGCGATTTCATCGAACGTTATCTGGATGATCGGGACGATCTGGTGTTGGAGCAAGAACCGTTGCAGAGGCTCGCGGCGGATGGCCAGTTAATGGTGTTCGAGCACAGTGGTTTCTGGCAGCCGATGGACACTTACCGCGAGTGGAAGATACTGGAGGCTCTGTGGGAGACAGGGCGGGCGCCTTGGAAGGTGTGGGAATGAGCACCGGCGCAGAAACGACATTCTGGCGAGAACGTCCGGTTCTCGTTACTGGCGCCACAGGCTTATTGGGAAGCTGGCTCACTCGCACGCTAGTAAACCGCGGTGCGTTTGTCGTCACGCTTATTCGCGACTGGGTGCCCGAGAATGAACTGTTACGCTCCGGCAACCTCTCGCGAGTATGTGTCGTGCGAGGCGACGTGCGCGACCAGGAAACGATTGAGCGCGCGCTCGGCGAATATGAGATCGACACCGTTTTTCACCTCGCCGCGCAAACCATCGTGGGAATAGCCAATCGAAATCCGATCAGCACGTTTGAATCAAACGTTCGAGGGACGTGGTCTGTCCTCGAAGCCTGCCGACGTTCGCCGGCCGTGCGACAGATAGTGGTTGCATCATCGGATAAGGCCTACGGGACTCATCAACAACTCCCCTACTCCGAGGAAGCCCCGCTTAGAGGCCGGCATCCTTATGACGTCAGCAAATCGTGCGCGGACCTCGTGGCCCAGAGCTATGCTGCAACGTATAAGCTGCCGGTGTGTGTAACGCGTTGTGGAAATCTCTACGGAGGGGGCGATCTCAATTGGAATCGCCTTGTGCCGGGAACCATTAGGTCGGCTCTGCGAGGTGAGCGGCCGATTATTCGGAGCGATGGGAGCTACATTCGTGACTACTTTTACGTCGAGGATGGCGCTTTAGCCTACCTTACACTGGCGGAACAACTTGCCCGGCGTCCTGAGCTCGCTGGGGAAGCATTCAACTTCAGCAACGAGATTCAGGTGACGGTTCTGGAGCTCGCGCGATTGATCTTGAAACTGGCGGGGCGCCACGACCTGGAACCGGATGTGCGCAACGAAGCGCAAAACGAGATTGCTCACCAGTATCTCGACGCGACCAAAGCGCGCGAAACGCTCTATTGGGCACCACAGTTTAGCCTTGACGAGGGGCTCACAAAAACAATGCGGTGGTATGGAGAGTTCCTTAAACAAGGCGAGTTGGTCGAGTCGCATGTCTGAAATGCAGAGCGTGGCCATTACCGGAGCAACGGGCTTTATTGGAAGCCACCTCGTGCGTTTGTTAAGCGCGATGGGAATCCGGCCTATTATCCTCTCGCGCCGAGAACGGAGCTCGGATTTCGCGCCCACTGATGCGCGGTGGTTACGTCTGGACCTGTGCGATAAGAATTCGCTGAGGCTCTTGCTCGAACGAGAAAAACCGGATGTTGTTATTCACCTCGCCGGTACTCGAGGGCGCAATGACGCACGTGGCGAAGATGCTGCCTGCGAAGACGTGAACTTTCAAGCAACGGTGGGTCTTCTCGATGCAGCGATGAACGTCGGGGTGCGTCGTATTGTGATGATGGGCACAGCGGAAGAATACGGGAACCAACCGGGTCCGCTCAGGGAGACCCTATCCGAGAAACCGACATCGGCCTACGGCCTGTCAAAGGCCAGGGCAACGAACTACGCCAGAGAATTAAACGCCCGCGCTGCCTGCCCCGCGGTGATCCTCAGACCTTTTACCGTTTATGGGCCCGGCCAGCCGAGCGGCATGTTTGTCGCGGAGGCTGTGGAATGCGCCGTTAAGAACGTAGCATTTCAAATGTCCCGCGGCGAACAAAAGCGCGATCTCGTATTTGTCGAAGACGTTGTCAGTTGTTTGCTCGCCGCTGCCCAAGCTCCAGGTATCGACGGGCGAGTCATCAACATCGGCACCGGACAGCCTCATTGTCTGCGAGACGTTGCGGAGCGTATTTGGCAGCTCACGGATACAAGCGCTCCTCTTCTGATCGGCGCTCGCGGCGCGCGTGGGGATGAGTTGTACGACACCTGGGCCGACATAACGCTCGCGCGCGAACTCCTTGACTGGCAGCCGCGCACAAAGCTTGAAAGCGGACTGAAACAGACGATTGATTTTGCAAGGAAGGGTTACTTACATACGGCTGAAGCATGCACAGCGACGTGATTGTGTTGGGCGCGGGCCTTTCCGGTCTAAGCGCCGCTTATCATTTTGGCGATGATTGCGTGGTTTTCGAAAAGGAAGACTACCTCGGCGGGCACTGCCGAACGAAGCGGCTGGACGGTTTCAACTTCGATGAAGGCGCTCACGTTTTCTTCGGCAAGGATGAGTGCTCTCAGACGTTTGTGTGGGAGCCACTCGGCGAGCAGATGCTTCCGCACCGCGCAGAGATTTGGAACAACTATGGAGGACGGCGCTACGGTCGCTATCCCGTTCAGGCTAACGCGCACGCGTTGCCGCCGGAGCTTGCCAGCCGGTGCGTTCTGGATTTCATCGAAGCCTCCCAGCGACCCGAGCCGGAAGTTCTCAATTACCAGGAGTGGTGCTACGCGTCATTCGGCAAAACGTTCGCCGATGAGTTCATGCTTCGCTATGCACGCAAAGTCTGGACTGTCGAGCCAGATGAGTTGAACACGGAATGGCTCGGCTCAAAGGTTGGCGGCCGAATCTCGCGTCCCTCACTCGAACAGGTGATTCGGGGCGCCATCGATCCGAATCCGCAAGAGCTGAATTACCTGACCGAATTCTCTTATCCAGCCAGCGGCGGATTTGGTCGTATCGTCGAGCCGCTTGCCTCGGAAGTCCGTCGCGTAAAAACTGGTTGCGGCGTGACGTGCATCGAGGCTGGGGATCGGCGCATCACGTTCTCGGACGGATCGGTAATAGAGTATGAAGCAGCCATCTCGACGATACCGCTTCCCAGGCTTGTCCGCCTGGCGGCTGATGCTCCCGTCGAGGTCCGGACCGCCGCGGACCGATTGATGTGGACCTCGATTCGATGTGTAAATCTGGGGGTGGCGCGTCCGAATGTAGGTCCCGGCCACTGGGTTTACTTTTACGATCATGACATTCCATTTTTTCGCGTGAGCTTCCCGTCCAAGTATTCGCCCGACAACGCGCCACCGGGCCACAGTTCAATCTCCTGCGAGATTGCGTACTCTCGGCGCAAACCCCTGAATGAGGATCAATTGGTCGAGCGCACGATTGAGGCCCTCCGCAGCACAGGCATTCTGGAAAACACCGACGAGATTGTGCTGCGAGACCAGATCGATATTCCATACGCCTACGTTGTGTACGACTTCGATCGCGAGCCGAACGTGCAAACACTTCATGCCTGGATGGAAAGTGTTGGGCTTTATCCCTGCGGGCGCTTCGGCGAGTGGGGTTATCACTGGAGCTTCGAGGCGATCGAGAGTGGCCGGAGGGTGGCCGGCCGCGTTGCAACGCTTTTGGGAGCGGCCGAAGTAGTCTGAGAATCTATCTAAATGCCTGCTGTAAGCGTCTGTATCCCTACACACAATACCGCTCGCTATCTGCCGCAGGCGATAGAAAGCGTATTGCGCCAGGATTTCACCGACTTCGAGTTGGTGATATGCGATAACGCCTCAAAGGACGAAACGCCATCGCTTTGCCGCAACTACGGCGACGAGCGCATCCGCTACCTGAGGTTCGAGGAGCTGACCAACCAGGCAGGAAACTTCAACCGCTGTTTAACAGAGGCAAGAGGTGAGTTTGTTACCTTGTTGCACGCCGACGACTTCTTTCTCTCCGGGTTTTTGACGGATCGGGTTAACCGGCTGAGAGCGTGCCCCGAAGCGGGGTTTGTCTTCGGCGCCGTACAGATAGTCGATGCGGATGGCGAGGAATCTTCGACCAAAAGGCAGTGGCCGGAGGATCGTTTAGTTGGTCGAGACGAACTTCTTCGATCGATTCTGTTGGGCTGCATCGTATCACCGCCTTCGTTGATGGTCCGAAAATCATCTGTGGAGAAGGCAGGCGGCTTTCGAACTGATCTGACCTGGGGCCATGATTGGGAGTGGACGATTCGACTGGCCGAGATCGGTAAGGCCTGGTTTGTGACGGAGCCCTTCGCTGCCTACAGAGAGCACGGCGGCAGCGGAACGGCCGAAATCCTTAGCGCTGCCAAGAACGGTGATCAAGAGCAAAAGATTCTCAATGACGCGTTTGCGAGACTGTCGGCAGATGACGAGCGATGGCGGAAGCTGCGCCGGCAGGCATATCGCGCACTCAGCCGCCGTCACATGTACTTTGCTGAATATGCCTTGATGCAGGGTCAACCGGCGATCACGCGAAATAACCTTGGCTATGCCGCGCGCGCGGACGTAACGCTGTTGACTCGACCGACCTTCTGGGCACTCCTGATGGGCTCGTTTGGACCCGCGAGGCTGTATTTGCGCTATCGCTCGTTGCGGAATGCAGCGGCGTCCGGTGACCAGTTATGAACGCGGTCAAACTCAGTGTGATTATTCCCACTCGGAACCGGCCTCAAACCCTTCATAAGATCCTGGAATGTTTGAATGTGCAAGATCTGTCGCGTGACGAGTACGAGATAGTGATTGTCGATGACGGCTCAACGCCGCCGGTAGTTCTTCCCGAGCCGAATGCCGGGCCGAGGTGGTTGTTGGTGCGGCTCGAAGGGGTTGAAAGGTCGGTGGCGCGCAATAAGGGAGCTGCTGCCGCCAGGGGCGAGAAGCTCGTGTTTGTCGATGATGACATGACAGTCGCCCACGATTTCCTGAGTTCGCATCTCAAAGCGCAATACGAGTGGCCGGGTGCCCTTGTGGTTGGGGGAGTTCGCTTTTCAGACAATGTCTTGGCGACACCTTTCGGCTCTTTTCGTAAGCGGCTTGAGCAGCGAGGTACGCCAGGGATTCGCGGGCTGACCTCGCGACACAACTTCTGCACTGCGGCAAATCTATCTGTCTCGCGAGACTCATTCCGGAGTCTTGGCGGCTTTGATGATTTACTTCGTAGCGGTGAAGATCAGGACTTAGCTCTGCGCCATACGTCTCGCGGAGGGCAGATCGCTTTCATCCCGGAGGCCGAGGCGATTCACAACGACAGCGCGCTGGACCTTCGAAGTTATTGTCGCCGCGCTGAATGGGGCGCCGAGCACATGGTCCCCTTCTGCAAGCGTTATCCGGAGTGGCCGGACAACGTCGAGCGAGATCGGGTGAATGGACCTATACAGTGGGACCGAGTGCCTATCTCACACAACTTGCGCAAGTTGCTTAAGCAAGCTATTACGCTAAAGCCGGCAATAGCCGTTGGGTTTGCTATTGCCGAGATCCTCGAGCGAATCGCTCCCGCCAGCGCGGTTCTCGACCGAATCTATCGATTATTGCTGGGGGCACATATCCTTCGTGGTTATCGAAAAGGGCTCAGACGATACTGGGCTGAAAGCGGCAAAACGGTCAACCAGCGCGTCGTGCCGGCGGTGGTGCGTGACGAGCTCTGAGAACTCCTGAAACACAGCATGCAACGCATTTTGCATTTTGCCCAGGACGGCGACACCAGCGGGTTCTTCCCGCAACTTGCTCGCTGGCACGATCGAAGCCGCTATCAGATGCTTTTTGGAACGCTCAATCCGATTGCGCCGTGGCTGCGGGACTACATGGAATCTCAAGGAGTGCGGTGCTTCAGTTGTGATTGCCGCTTCCGCAGCGAGTACCCGCGTGGATTGATCAAGCTGGCCCGATTTCTCCGGCGTGAGCGAGTCGATATTCTTCACACTCATTTGTTCGAACCCTCTGTTATCGGCTTGCACGCCGGTGGGCTCGCGGCTACGCCCCTTCGAGTAATGACGCGTCATTACTCGGACTATCACACACGCGTTCAAAAGAAATGGCATGTGCGGATGGATCAGCGTTGCACTCGTCTCAGCGACGCGATTATCGCAGTCTCGCGACACACCGCGGTTCACATGATCGAGACTGAAGGCGCACCTAGTAACAAGGTTCACGTTGTGCTAAATGGAATAGACTTCGAGCGCGTCGAGCTCTCCGGACCTGACGCTCGCGAAAGAGTCCGCCGGGAGAACGCTGACGATGACGCTTACCTTTTGTTGATTGTTGCGCGGCTTCATCCGGAGAAGGGACACCACTACCTTTTCGAAGCGCTACCTGAAGTGCGCCGGCGCGTGAACCGTCCGGTGCGGCTGCTAGTGGCAGGGACCGGTCCGTTTGACTCGGCTTACAAAGAGGAGGTCCGTGCGCTTGGTTGCGAAGACATAGTTTCGTTCCTGGGTTTCCGCAAGGACTCCGCCGATTTGATGGCCGCTGCCGATCTGTTGATTCTGCCCAGCGTTGCGGAAGCATTCGGATTAGTGCTTGCTGAAGCAATTTATTTGGGTACGCCGGTGATAGCGACGCGAGCAGGAGGTATCCCAGAAATAGTTGACGATGGCGTTGATGGAGTTCTCGTTGCTCCGGCTGACACCAAAGCGCTTGCTGATGCGATTGTCGACCTGCTCAACAATCCGGAAAAGAGGCGAAGGCTCGCGGGCGCCGGCCGCGAGAAGATAACCGCCAGTTTTCGCTTTCAAGAAATGGTTGGCTCGTACGAAGCGGTTTACGCGAAACTTTCAAGTAGGTTGCCGGAAGGAGCGCATGCCCGAAGTCTCGGTGATCATTCCCACGTATAACTCGGCACGATACCTTAGCGACGCTGTTGATAGCGTGCTGGCGCAGACGTTCAAGGACTTTGAAGTGCTGGTGATCGACGACGGCTCGACTGACGATACGCAATCGGTAATGAGTCGATATGCGTCCCCTGTGCGCTGCATAAGACAAGAGAATAGGGGCGTGTCAGCAGCGCGCAACCGAGGTATTGAGGAAAGCCGTAGCAGGTACATAGCCTTCCTGGACGCCGACGATAAGTGGCGCCGGGATAAGTTGGACCGACAACTCGCTGCTTTAGCGAACCGGCGAGATTGCCGAGCTTGCTATACGGCCTTTACTATCGCCGATTCCGAACTTGTGGCGCTTGAAGTAAACCGGAGCAACCGGCTGGGACGCGCGCTTGATGATTTGCTGCTGGTAGGAAATGTAATAGGCACACCGTCCACGGTAATGTGTGAGCGATCGCTATTTCGAGAAACGGGGAACTTCGATCCCGCACTGAGTCAATGTGCGGACTGGGAGATGTGGGTACGCCTCGCAGTCATCAGTGAGTTTGTATACATTGATGAGCCGCTTGTTATCTATCGAGAACATAGTGGCAACATGAGCCGTAGCGCGGCGCTACTTGAACGCGACAGCCTACTTGTCCTCGAGAAAGCGTACGAGCTACCCGACCTCCCGCCTTGGTTAGGAGCGCGACGGCGCGTCGCTTTTGCAAGAAACTACATGACGCTCGCCGGGACTTATTTTCACGCGGGCCAATACTTGAATTTCGCGCGCTGTGCAGCGCGCGCGGTTGCCTTGGACTTTCATCAGATCGGATACTTGATGGCGTTTCCGCTGCGGGCGATCAGACGGCCGCGCTCGCGCGACGCCGCTCAGACGGCGGTCATATGATGCGAAGCGACTCGAAGCTGCGCGTGCTGTACATCGTTTACTGGGGAGCGTCGGAACCATTAGGGCAGTCGCTCGTGCTGCCTTCGGTCAAGCGGCTCGCAGATCTCGGGGTAGAGTTGACGCTGGTTACATTCGAGAAACCGGAGGACCTGGCACGCCAAGAAGTGATGAGTGCTATACGTGTTGGGCTTGATGAACACGGGATTCGATGGATACCGCTCCGCTACCACAAGTACCCCAAAGTGCCTGCTACCGCATACGACATCGGCCGCGGACTCGCCAGCGGGATTATGGCCGGACTGCGGGAGCGACCGGATGTGATTCACGCGCGAACTTTTGTGGGCGGGCTGATAGGTTTGGTGCTCGCCCCGCTGGTTGGAGCCAGACTGATCTATCACAATGAAGGCTTCTACCCTGACGAGCAGGTTGACGGCGGTGTATGGAAAGCCAATTCAGCGCCTCACAGATTAGCAACTTGGTTAGAGCGGCGAATGTATTCGCGCGCCGACGCGATTGTTTCGATGTCGCATCGCGGCAAGCGAGTGATTGAAGGTTTGATGGGAGTCAGCCGCAAAGGGATTCCGGTTATCGTAGTTCCCAGTTGTGTTGATCTAAGTCATTTCCGTTGGAACCCAACAGCGCGCGCTTCAGAGCCAGGCACGTTACGGCTCGTTTATGTCGGCAGCGTTGGGGGTCGCTATATCTTCAACAAGGTAGGAGAATTCGCCGCCCTCGCTCGTCAAGAGATTGGAGCTATTCGCCTTCGCGTGCTCACTCCCGCGGACCCGGCTGTAGTGGCTTCGATGTTGAGCAAGAGCGGGCTGGCTCAGAACGCATGGTCCGTTGACAAGGTCCCACACTCGGTCATGCCTGGAGAACTAGAGAGTCAGGATGCGGGGTTGTTCTTTCTGTCTCAAGGGCTCAGCGAGCATGGTTGTTCGCCCACGAAGATAGGAGAGTACTGGGCAATGGGACTGCCGGTAATAACAACCCCTAACGTAAGCGACACTGATGAGATCATTCGCCAGGATCGCGTGGGCGTTGTCGTCGAAGGGCATTCTGACGACGATTACCGCCGTGCGGTGCGTGAGCTTCAATTATTATTACAGGATACTGACCTTCCGTTCCGCTGCCGTCGTGCGGCAGAGAGACATTACGCACTCGAGCCGGCGTGTGAGCGACAATTGGCGCTGTATCACAGTCTCGTTCCGCGCATGGCGCAAGCGGCCGTTCAGGCGAGCGCCTCAGAGCTCGGCAATTCTTGAATTTCGGATCGACCACGGAAATCCAAGGATGCAGGTTCCCGATGTGGCTACATGAGCAAAAACCGGTTATGAATACGCGTGAAGATCGGAGCGCCATGATGCCTGGATCGTCAATTGGCGACGGGACGAAAAAGGTATTGAAGCGGCTTCGCGCCTCTCAGCCTTTTAATTCGCTGGCGACCTCGACCGTGCGTGCCTTATTGAGCGCCACCGGGCTGCGGTCGGAGATGGTCATAAAACATCTGCATCGGATGGGGATGGTCCGATCTGAGCTTCCAAACGGCAGGATACTGCGCTTACGGTCCGAGGCTGACGACTGGGTTTCGAATCAGATTTACTGGCGCGGGTGGAGCGGGTATGAGCCTGAAACGGCGCCGGTGTTCTTCAGGCTGGCGGCTCGCGCAAGTGTGACTATCGATGTCGGCGCGTATGTTGGATTCTTCACGCTTCTAGCGGCCCACGCAAATCCCCGGGGACTGGTTTACGCCTTTGAGCCTTTGTCGGAAGTCTTCGACCGCCTTAACCGCAACGTGGTATTAAACGAGCTAATCAATGTCCGATCGATATCCTGCGCCGTGGGCAGCGTTGAAGGCTCGGCCGCGTTTTATCATGTCCCCACTTATCTGCCGTGCAGTTCGAGCTTATCCTACGAGTTCATGCGTTCGGCCGCCAACGTACGGAGCTCTACTGTTCCAGTGATCAGACTTGATCGCTTCGTGCGGGACAACGAGCTTGGTCGCGTGGATCTGGTCAAGATCGACACCGAGAGCACAGAGCCTGAGGTGCTGGAGGGAATGGCGGAAACGATTCGGCGAGATCATCCCTATATAGTCTGCGAAGTCCTAAAGGGCCGGGGTAGTGAGCAAAGGATTGAGGACCTGATTCGATCCTTTGGCTATCACTGTTATCAATTAACCCCGGACGGACCGGTTCAGCGCGATCACATCGAGGGACACCCTAGCTGGCTGAACTATCTGTTCACCGTGCTTAGTCCCGCCGAGCTTAGGGGTGCTCTAGCAGAATAAAATGCGAAGCAATACACGACGACTATCCATCTCTGCGTTGGTTCCGTATCCACCAGAGACCACACCGAGCCAGCGTTTTCGTATAGAGCAATGGATGCCATACCTTGAAGCGGGAGGCATTTCGGTCGATCTTTTGCCGTTCGCGGATGAGGAGTTGATGGAGTTGCTCCATAAGCCCGGACACCACGGGGCCAAAACGGTAGCGAACCTCGGCCGCTTCTTTAACCGGTTTACAGACGTAGTGAACGCTGGGCGATATGACGCGGTGCTGATCCATAGGGCCGCTTGCATCGCTGGGCCGGCTTTAATTGAACGGCTCGTGACCTTACGCGGGTGTCCGGTCATCTACGACTTCGATGACGCAATCTTCAAGCTTGATACGACCGAAGCTAATCGGCGGTTTGGATGGCTGAAGTTTCCGGGTAAGACGCGAACCATCTGCCGCATCAGCGATCACGTGGTAGTGGGTAACACATATCTAGCCCGATACGCGCTTCAATACAATCCGCGCGTAACTGTTATCCCCACCAGCATCGACACCGAGCGATACCAGCCTCGGAGAAAGAACCGGGTGAACAGCCGGATCGTGGTTGGCTGGACAGGAAGCTCGACATCACAAACCCATTTAGAAGCGTTCGCTCCGGTTGTGAGGGACCTTATTTCGCGCCGGGAGGTCGAGTTCCGGGTCATATCAAACCGAGAGCCCGTGCTTCCTGGAATACCGTACGTCTGGAAGCCGTGGGCGGCGGACACGGAAGTGGAAGATCTTTCACATCTTGACATCGGAATAATGCCGATACCCGACGATGAATGGGCGCGCGGGAAATGCGCGCTGAAAGCGCTGCAGTACATGTCCATGGGAATACCGACGATCTGCTCTCCGGTCGGCGCCAATAGCGAAGTCATTCAGCATGGGGAGAACGGATTGTTGGCAGCGAACACGGAAGACTGGAAGGCCTGTTTTGAAATGCTCGTTGATGACGAGCCGCTGAGGTCGCGGCTGGGTCTCATGGGCCGACGCACCGTAGAAGCACGGTATTCGATGAAGCGGTGCTCAGACCTGTTTGCTAACGTCGTTCATGAGACCTTAAGAGAAAGGCGATCCCCCGCAAACGATAACGGGCACTCAGACGTTCGCGCTCACCCGGAGGCTGGGTTTCAAAAGCAGTTGCTACGGTCTGAGTCTGAGCACGCCATTGATAAGGTGGAACCAGGTGGACAATAAGACTCTGTCTGGAGCGGTGAACATCGCTGTTGAGCCAGACACGGCAGTGAGCGCCGACTACGGTTGGCGCGAGCAAACCTGTCCGCTTTGTCCCACCGGGCGCACGCGTTTACTGGGCCGGCGTGGAGGCAGCGCGCACCGCCTCGGTATTGGAGTTGTCAGTTTTATTTATCAGTGTCGCGGCTGCGGTTTGATCTTCCCCAACCCTATGCCGATTCCCCGCCAGATGGCCGAACACTACGGCGATGCGGATAAGTACTTCATCGAGCATTCGCTGAAGGGAAAGCTTTCTGCGTATGACGAAACGCTGAGCACCATCGAGGAACTGGGCGCAAAAACCGGCCGGCTTCTGGATGTGGGCGCCGGCCGCGGCGAGATGGTGCGGGCGGCAAGAATGCGTGGGTGGGAAGCCGTAGGACTGGAGCCATCGCCAAACTTTGCCCATTTCGCTCGCCAGTATTCGGGGGGCGAGGTGGTAGAGGCCACACTGGAAGATCGGACCTTCGAGGAAGACTCTTTCGATGTCGTAACATTGGGAGCCGTGCTTGAGCACGTCTTTAATCCGACAGAGCTGTTGACCGAAATCAACAGGATCCTCCGACCGGGAGGGATGCTGTGGCTGGACGTACCCAATGAAGCCGGGGCGTTCTACAAACTCGGCAACGCATATCAACGGTTTCACAGGCGAGACTGGGTGGTGAATCTGTCACCCACTTTTCCGCCATACCACGTGTTCGGCTTCACGCCGCGGGCGTTGCGGAGGTTGCTGAAGATAACTGGATTTGGCGTGGTTCGCCTTAAGACCTATGCAGCCAATGCCGTGATCGAGACTGGGGATTCGCCCGTACCGCCTCCCCTTCGACCGTTAGTCCGGCGAATGCTCCTGTTGGGCGAGCTTATAGGGGCAGGAACTTATATGGACGCATGGGCAATTAAGCTTTAGCCGCCTCGTTCTGCTGGAAATCGACAAGCAAAAGTTGTTTAACTAATAAATGGTAAATATGATTCTGGTCACTGGTGGTGCCGGCTTTATCGGGTCGCATCTTGTAGACGAGTTGCTTCGACAAGGTCATCGCGTTCGGGTATTGGACGCATTCGTAGAACAGGTTCACTCACACAACATTTACCAATTACCTGCAGAAGTTGAAGTTATCCGTGCGGATGTTCGCGACCGCGCCGCAGTGGATGGCGCGCTTGAAGATGTCGAGGTCGTGTTTCATCAAGCGGCCGAAGTCGGCGTCGGACAATCGATGTACGAGATTGAACGGTACGCGAGTGCAAACACCATCGGCACCGCCATTCTGCTCGAAGCGTTGGTAGCGAGGCGCGGGCAGGTGCGCAAGCTGATTGTCGCCTCTTCTATGTCGATCTATGGAGAAGGAGCTTACCGTTGCCGTGAATGTGGAGACGTGGCCCCGCCGTTGCGCGCAAACCGACAGCTTGAAGAGCGGGACTGGGAGATGCGATGTCCCGGGTGTCAATCGGTTCTGCAACCAATGCCAACCCCGGAAACCAAACCGCTGGACCCGGCTTCGGTTTATGCGGTGACTAAGCAGGACCAGGAACAGCTTTGCATTATCGTAGGGCGGGCGTACGGACTTCCGGTAACAGCCCTCAGGTATTTCAACGTCTATGGTCCTCGGCAAGCATTGTCAAATCCATACACCGGAGTCGCGGCGATATTTTCGGCAAGGCTGCTCAATGGACAACCTCCGTTAATCTTCGAGGATGGGCTTCAGAGCCGCGACTTTACTCATGTATCGGACATCGTTCAGGCGAATCTCCGGGCGATGGATTCAGATGCGGCAAACTTCGAGGTAATCAATGTTGGGACAGGTGTGGCAACAAGCGTTAGGCGGATGGCAGAACTGTTGGCCCAAGGCCTGGGAGTAGCGATCGAGCCCACCGTCGTAGCTCGCTTTCGAGAAGGCGACATCCGGCACTGTTTTGCCGACATCTCCCGCGCGCGTAACCTCCTGGGATATGAACCAACCGTTTCGGTGAATGCAGGCATTCCGCAGCTCCTCGACTGGGTGCGGGATCAACATGCGCAAGACGGGGTTGAACAAGCTACCGAAGAGCTGCGGTCGCATGGTCTGGTTCGCTAATGTACAGGATCGCAAAGAGTAGTTGAGAGAACGACTTGAACAGCATCCGGGCAACTCCGGGGCTTCCGCTTGATTGAGTTAGTTCGATGCGAGAGAAAATTGTCACAGTCTTGTTTGCTGTAGGCGTCGTCTGGGGATCTTTCCAATTGGGCGGCGACGTCTTAACTTCGACGAACTTTTACGTCGCCATCCTGGTTGGCACAATCCCCGTGCTGATCTGTGGATCGATCATCTTGCGAAATCAGGGGCCCGATCGACGATTTCTTGCACGGGTCTTCATTGCGGCTCTTGCGGCGAGATACTTTCTGGCTTACATCATCTACAGCAAAAACCTGCAGGCATTTCTCGGCGGAGACGCGCTAACATACAACGGATTTGGGTATGCGTTAGCACAGTCCTGGATGGGTTTGGTCGATGAAAATGCCTTCTGGTTGGTTAGGTATACAAATACCCAAACTTCGGGCTTTGGGATGTTTTATCTCGTTGCTGGCGTGTATTACGTCATCGGCCAGAATCAGTTTGCAATACAGTTGATCAACTGCGGGCTCGGAGCCGGCGCGAGCATTGCCGCTTACAAGATCGCAATGCTTGTATATCCAAATGAGCGAGTAGCTCGATCTGCAGCAATCATGACAGCGTTCTCGCCTTCGCTGATCTTGTGGACCTCACAGGCGCTGAAGGACGGGCCCATTGTGCTCTGTATTTGCCTCTGTATCTTATACACGCTCAAAGTGCGGACGAAGGTGGAGGTAAAAAGCTTTATCCTGTTGCTGGTTTCTCTTGGTTGTCTGTACACGCTGCGGCACTACATGTCCTACATCATGTTTACGGCGATCGCTGGAGCGTTTTTATTCACCACGACCAAGAAGTTCACACCGTTTCGGATGCTCCAGGGTGCGGTCCTTGTAATGGTAATCGGCCTTGCCTTCAGCTACTTTGGGGCAGGGGAGTCGGCTCGGACATCATTAGATCTCAAACGGATTCAGAGTTCGCGCGAGTGGAACGCAAAAGCTGCCAACTCGGGCTTTGGCGGGGATGTGGATATCACGGATCCCAAGGCTGCCATCGAGTTCCTTCCCTTAGGCCTGCTCTACGTTTTGTTCGCTCCTTTTCCGTGGATGATTAGCAATCTCAGGCAGCTCATAACCTTGCCCGAGTTGATAGCGTGGTGGTGTCTGTTTCCCATGATGCTGAAGGGCTATTGGTTTGTAATCAGAAATCGGCTTCGAGAGTCGTTCGTCGTCTGCACATTTGTAGTGGGCGTGACGCTGGCCTTTGCCCTGTTTGAGTCAAACGCCGGCACCGCTTACAGACATCGATCTCAAGTCTATGTCTTTTTCTTTATCTTTATGGCGATAGGATTGGAACTTAGGCGGGCCGCGAAGGAAAGCAGACGGCTTCAAAGACAACCCTTTCCGAGTAGGCTTGCAAGCACCAAGATACCGAGTATCGCCAACAACACCGCGAACCTGCCAGCGCGTTAAGTAGGAATAAAACCTGTGTGTGGAATTGCCGGAATCGCTGACTCAAGCGGCCAGCCAGTTGATGAAGCCATCTTGCGTAAGATGTGCGATGCGCTCCTCCATCGCGGACCGGACGACGAAGGGTACTACATCGGCCCTGAGATCGGGCAAAGCGGCCGATGCTCAACCGGGCTGGGAATACGCCGGCTTGCGATCATCGATCTCAACACCGGGCGGCAACCGATTCACAATGAGGACAAGACGGTTTGGGTTGTTCTCAACGGGGAGATCTACAACTACGCGGAGTTGCGAGCGGAGCTCGAATCAAGGGGCCATCGCTTCTACACCAAGAGCGACACAGAGGCGATCGTTCACGCATACGAGGAGTACGGCATTGACGTGCCCAAGCGACTGCGCGGGATGTTTGCCTTCGCACTCTGGGACGCACGCAAGCAGCGGCTTTTGCTGGCCAGGGACCGAGTTGGGAAGAAGCCGCTATTGTACTCGTCGATTGGCGGCAAGCTGGTTTTTGCCTCTGAATTTCAAGCGATACTCCAGCATCCGGACGTTTCGCGGGAAATTAACTTTGACGCGCTGAATCAGTATCTGTCGTTCATTTGCGTGCCCGCCCCTCAGACCGCCTTCCGCCATATTCACAAACTTGAACCCGGTCACCTGCTCGTCTGGCAGAACGGCGCGGCTGAGATACGTCGATATTGGTCGTTGGACGTCTCCAACAAGATCACCATCAGCGAGGAGGAAGCGGGCGAGCGAATCCTCGAGTTGCTTCGAGACGCTGTGCGGGTGCGGCTTATGTCGGATGTGCCGCTCGGAGCGTTCCTATCCGGAGGGATCGATTCAAGCGCAATCGTCGCATTGATGAGCGAGCTGTCCACAGAAAGGGTGAAAACCTTCTCGATCGGATTCGAGGAGCAGGACTTCAGCGAGCTCGAGCACGCGCGGAGGATAGCGCGACGTTTCGACACTGAGCATCACGAGTTTGTCGTCAAGCCTGACGCACTGGAGATCTTACCGGCACTAGTCCGTCATTACGGCGAGCCCTATGCCGACTCCTCCGCGATCCCGACTTATTACCTATCCAAGATGACCCGCGAGCACGTTACTGTCGCGTTGAGCGGCGACGGAGGCGACGAATGCTTCGCCGGCTACGAACGTTACGTGGCAATGCGTATCGCCGAACGCTACAACGGCCTGCCTCGGATCTTGAAGGAGCGAGTCTTGGAGCCTGCGATAGGAGCGCTACCAGTTGCGAGTGCCACACGTTCACCATACGGAAGAGTGCGCAGACTGCTCGGCGTCCTGGGGCAAGAACGGACCCAACGGTACCTGACGCTGACTTGTGGCGTGAGCGAGGAGATAAAAGCCGAACTGTACACGCGGGAGTTTAGACGGCGGATTGCAGATGCGTCCCCGCTTACATATATGCGAGCCTGGTTCGCGGGTAACGGCGAGTTGGACATCATCGATCGCTTGATGATGGCCGACACTTCCAACTATTTGCCCAACGATCTGCTTGTTAAGGTCGATATTGCCAGTATGGCGGTGTCGCTGGAAGCGCGGGCGCCGTTCCTTGATCATCACGTCATGGAGTTCGCCGCTAGTTTGCCCGCCGGTTATAAGGTTCGGGGGCTGAGGACGAAGTCCTTGTTGAAGCGCGCTCTGAAAGGAGTGCTACCGGATGAAACTCTAAACCGCAGGAAGATGGGATTCGGGGTTCCGATCAGTCACTGGTTTCGCAACGAGCTGAAAGAGTTTCTAGCCGACGCTCTCCTTTCAAATAGATCGATCCAGCGTGGCTACTTCGAATCGGAGGTCGTTAGACATTTACTAGAAGAGCATGTGAGTTGTCGCCGCGATTACGCGCCTCAGTTGTGGACGCTGCTGATGCTCGAACTGTGGCACCGAGAGTTTATCGATTGAATACAGACAAACAAATGAGGCCCATCACCAATGCTCTGACCATTGATTTCGAAGACTGGTATCAGGGCCTCGAGATACCGCACACCCAGTGGGATGGCTATGAGGATCGCGTTGTTCAAGCCGGCCACCGACTGTTGAGGCTTCTCGAAGAAACTGAAACTCGTGCGACCTTTTTTGTGCTTGGCTACGTGGCTGAGCAGCATCCCGAGATTGTCCGAGAGATTGCGGCGGCCGGGCACGAGATCGGGACTCATGGCTACTCGCACACGCTTATCTATCAGCAGACGCCTGAACTGTTTCGCCGTGAGACGGATCGGACAATTAAGTTGTTGGAGGACCTCACCGGGCAACAAGTGTTGGGCCACCGCGCTCCGTTCTTCTCAATAACTCGCGACTCGCTTTGGGCGCTCGAGGTGTTGGGCGAGTTGGGCATCCGTTACGACTCGAGCATTTTTCCGGTTCTCAACTACCGATACGGGATTGAGGACGCTCCGCGGTGGCCTTACAAGATAGCGGCGGGAGAACAGAACCTGGTGGAGTTTCCGATTTCAACTTTGCAGTTACTGGGTCGCAACCTGCCGATAGCGGGAGGCGCTTACTTCCGCATTTATCCCTACGCTCTTACGCGGCGCGCTTTCAGGTCGGTGAACCGCAAGGGTTTCCCGGCGGTGTTCTATGTACACCCCTGGGAGCTGGATCCCGAGCATCCGCGTATTCCGCTGCCACGCAGGATCTCGCTGACCCATTATTTCAATTTGCAAAGGACCGAGGGCCGTTTAAAGCGGTTGCTGCGCGACTTCAGTTTTGCGCCGATGAAGGAGGTGCTCGGTGTCAGTTGAGCAGAGAGTTCGCAGCCACTTTGATGCAGACGCTCGCCGATTCGACGCGATCTACGAAGACGATAAGAGCGGACTTGAAAAGTGGATAGACGGGGTATGGCGAGGAGTGGTGCGCAAACGATTCGATTTGACGCTTGAGCTCCTTGATCCGCTTGCGGGTAAGAGCGTGTTGGATATTGGATGCGGCTCTGGCCGTTACTGTATCGCCTATGCCGAGAACGGCGCTGCCCGTGTTGTCGGCATCGATTTCGCTTCGGCGATGATAGATCTTGCAAGTGAGCACGCGATCCGAGCGGGTGTAGCCGGGTGTTGTGAATTCCGAGTTGGTGCGTTTCCCGATGCCGTGCCCGACGGCCCGTTCGACGCAAGTTCGGCGATGGGCTTTTTTGATTATGTCTCCGATCCCGTTCCGATCATCGCCCGCATGCGCGAGCTCACGCGATCGACGATGATTATGAGTTTTCCGAAATCGCGCGAATGGCGAGTGCCTGTGCGGCGAGTGCGTTTTTGGCTCAAGGGTTGTCCCCTATTTCTCTATTCCGAAGAGAAGATCAAAAGTGTTCTGAGCGAAGCCGGGGTTACGGACTACGACTGGATAGAACTCGATCGCGACTACATAGTTGCGGCTCATACTTAGGCGATGTTTAACGATAAGCCCGTCAGGGTGCTCCATATAATCACCAGATTGATCGTAGGGGGTGCGCAAGAAAACACCTTGCTGTCGGTCGAGGGTCTGGACTCATTGCCGGAATACGAAGTTACCCTTATCACTGGCATTGATGACGGGCCGGAAGGGAATCTGCTGGATCGTGCGCGGCGCACCACTCGGCTCATCATAGTTCCAGAGCTAGGCCGCAGCATAAGTCCCTTGGCGGACATACGAGCATTCTGGAAACTATATCGCTTGATCCTCAAAGGGCGATATCACATAGTTCATACGCACTCGTCCAAAGCCGGCGTGCTAGGCAGGCTGGCAGCTAAGCTCGCAGGAACTCCGATCATAGTTCACACACTGCACAGTCTGGTCTTTCACGATTATCAACCCTGGGTGGTCAATCGGCTTTGGCGCGCGGTTAAGAAGATCTGCGCTCCGATAACCGATCATTTCATCAGCGTCTCTGACATTATCAGTCAAAAGGCCATCGCTGCGGCGATTGCCCCGCCGGAGAAATTCAGCACCGTTTACAGTGGCATGGAACTCGACTGGTTTTTGAAAGCGAAGGTGGATCCCCTGCGCATCAGGCGGGAATTCGGCATACCTGCCGATTCGCTGGTTGTGGGCAAGATTGCCCGCTTGTTTCCTCTTAAGGGACATGACCAGTTGTTGGATGCGGCGCCAATGATCGTCGAGCGCCATCCCAACGTGCGTTTCCTTCTGATCGGTGACGGGGTTTTATACGATCACCTTCGTGATCGCGCTAAGAATTGTGGGATTCTCGACAATTTTGTGTTCGCCGGGCTTGTTCCGCGCGAGCGAATTCCCGAGATGATCTCGGCGATGGATGTAGTCGTGCACACGTCGCTTCGCGAAGGGCTGGCACGCGTGCTTCCGCAAGCGCTTGCAATGGGTAAGGCGTGCGTCTCATTCGATATTGATGGCGCCCCTGAAGTGGTTATCCCTGACAAGACTGGGTACCTGGTATCGCCCGGTGACGCTCAGGGCTTGGCAGCCGCGATTTCTCGCCTGCTCGACGACCCGGCGCTTCGTTCTAGATTGGGTGAAGCTGGTCGTAGGCTGGTTGACCCGGCGTTTCGCGCTGAAACGATGGTTCACCAGATTGCGGCGAGATATGGAAGTCTCATTTCTGAGTACTCAGAACGGCTGACGAAATTCAACGCTCGTCGTTCACACAGACTGGCCAAGACAATTGAAGATGCGGCAGTCTAGCCGAGCAGGCTTCCGCGGCATTTTTTGACCGTTTTGCAGGAAAGTCGTTTCTAACTTCGAAAGGAAAGAACCAATGAAAGTTCTAATTACAGGTGGAGCAGGATTCATAGGATCGCATCTGGCCGAACGTCTTTTGGCGCGCGGAGACGAGGTCCACCTGCTGGACGATCTATCCACCGGCTCGATCGAGAACATTTTGCTGATCAAGAATCACCCGAACCTCACCTATCACGTAGACACGATTCGGAACTACAGGCTCACGGCCGAATTGGTTGACACGTGCGACATCGTGTATCACCTTGCGGCGGCTGTTGGCGTAAGGCTGATTGTGGAGAGTCCCGTCAGCACCATCGAGACAAACATACGCGGCACCGATATCGTGTTGAGCCTCGCCGCAAAGAAGCGAAAAAGGGTGGTGATCACGTCGACGTCCGAGGTGTATGGCAAACGCAACAAGGTGCCTTTTAACGAGGATGACGATCTGGTGATGGGACCCACCAACAAGGGCCGCTGGAGCTACGCGTGCTCGAAGGCGATCGACGAGTTTCTGGCCATCGCTTACTGGAAAGAGAAGCGGGTGCCCACGGTAATCGTTCGTTTGTTCAACACGGTTGGCCCGCGTCAGACGGGACGCTACGGCATGGTGATTCCCAACTTCGTCCAGCAAGCGCTGACCGGGCAGGACATCACGGTCTACGGCGACGGCACACAGACTCGATGCTTCACGCACGTGTCAGACGTCCTCGACGCGCTGATCGCGATTGCCGAGCATCCGCAGGCGGTTGGCGAAGTCTACAACATCGGCAGCGACCATGAGATCTCGATGCTGGAGCTTGCTGAAAGAATAAAGCACCTCACCGAGTCGGCCTCAAATATTGTATTTGTTCCTTACGACCAGGCTTACGAGGCAGGTTTTGAAGATATGATGCGGCGAGTTCCCGATATTTCGAAGATACGCGCGCTGATCGGGTACAACCCCAAGGTTGATCTGGATGCACTGCTGACAAGCATCATCGAGTACCACCGCGTCAAGATGTTGGGCGAGCTGGGAATACCGGCGAGTTCTCTTGTCTTTCAGTCGAGGGAGTCGCTCCCGAGCTGAGACCAAAGTGGAATGGAGTTTTGAGACGGTTGCTAATGGAGTAGACATGCGAATCATCTTAGCTAGTCTTTCCACTCTGCTGCTCGGGATTATCCTCACACTGATTGCCCGTGCAGCGTCACATAGAATTGGATTCGTCGCCGCCCCGAGGCAGGACCGATGGCATCAGAAGCCAACGGCAATGCTCGGCGGGGTTGGGATTTACTTCGCATTTGTGATCGGCTTCCTGGTGTTTGCGCCAAAGCTTTCGAGTACCTATGCGATTCTGGGTGCTGCCACACTATTGTTCTTGACGGGCCTGGCAGATGACGCCTTCCACATCCAGCCGTACACGAAGCTTGTACTTCAAATGATCGGCGCCGCTACTCTGGTCTCTTTCGGGCTGCATCTGCCGTGGGGTGACTATCAGTGGATAAATGACGTGCTGACGATCTTCTGGTTGGTCGGGATAACCAATGCTATCAACCTTCTGGATAACATGGATGGTCTCGCTGGCGGCATAACTCTGATCGCGAGCTCGTTTCTTGCAATCACCTTCCTGCTAAACGGCCAAACGTCGGCGGCGATACTGCCGGCGTTGTTGGGAGGAGCGGTGCTCGGCTTTCTGATTTTCAATTTCAACCCGGCGTCGATATTCATGGGAGATAGCGGGTCGATGTTTCTAGGCTTCATGCTGGCTGGAACGGCGTTGTTGGCCGACACAGGCCGGTTTCGCAGCTTGACATCGGTATTGCTCACCCCGGTCTTGATTTTGATGATCCCGATCTTCGATACCTGCTTTGTCACTATAATGCGGAAGTTTTCAGGGAGACCGATCTCGCAAGGTGGGCGTGACCACACATCACATCGGCTGGTAGCGCTTGGCGTCTCGGAACGGCGAGCGGTCACGATGCTGTATCTGTTCGCCGCCGTTTGCGGAATACTGGCGTTGGCAGTTAGATGGCTCGAGACCACCGTCGTGTTGGCGCTGGTCCCCACGTTTGCTTTGCTCGTCCTTTTCCTTGGACTCTATCTGGGAAAGGTGCGTGTGTATGAAGACGGTGAGCAGCCGGAAGGGCTTCGGATTATCAACGCTATTGCTGACTTCTCTTATAAACGCCGGATCTTCGAAGTCTTGCTGGATGCAATCCTGATAGCGCTGGCTTACTACGGTGCGTTTGTGTTGCGCTGGGACGGACGCCTCCCAGACGAGCAGCTCAATATCTTCCTGAAGACGCTTCCCCTGGTGATCATCATTCAGTTGTCATTCTTCCTTTTCGGTGGAGTGTACCGCGGTCTTTGGCGCTATGTTGGGATCACCGATTTGCTGCTGATCGCGCGGGCGGTTGCCTCGGGAGCCACAGTAAGCACGATCGCGGTGTTCGTTATGTATTGGTTCCGCGGACCCTCGCGGGCGGTGGCTTTGCTTGACATGCTTTTGCTGGTTCTTTTGGTAAGTGTGAGCCGCGTTTCATTCCTTATGCTGAAGGCAATGATCGTCGGACGCGCGAACATGGATCCCAAGGCAACGCCGGTGCTGATCTACGGTGCGGGCGACGGAGGCGAGTTGCTGATACGCGAGATACTAAACAACCCGGATCATCGCTACGCGCCGGTGGGCTTCATTGACGACGACGACCGGAAGGCGGGCAAAAAAATACATGGCTACCGCATCTTCGATAGCAATGAGCTGCCTACTCTGATTCGCGCTTACGGGATCAGCGAAGTGCTTATCTCAAGCTTCAAGGTGCCAGAGGCCAAGCTCGACATCTTGCGCAGAATGGGCGTTGGACTAAAAAAGCTGTCTATACGTATCGAGTGACGCGACTGCGGTCGCCCAAGTTGGAGGATATATGAAAGTGAAGGTGGGAATCATTGCAATTGTGCTGGTTATGATCTGGATCGCGCCGGCTGTGCCTGCGCAATCGCTGGTCGTAACAGTCACCGTCGGGCCCAATCAGATTGGCCAGATCAAGACTACTCAGGGAATTACAACCAGAGTGACTTTCCCCGATCCGGTCAGGGATATTATTTGCGGAGATCTTTATGATGCGGCGACCGGAAAAGGGAGCTTCGTTGTTCAACGAATCGATAATGACGTGTTTCTCAAACCGGTTGTCGCAAAAGGGTTGAGCAACCTGTTCGTCAAAACCGGTGAGAAGGGCGAACATACTTACAGCTTTGATCTGCAGGTGGTCTCGCTGGATCAAGCGCATCGTGTAGTGAATGTTGCCGGTGATGGGCCGAGTACCGGGGCTGCGCATTCGGAGCCCACGGAAGATGTGAAAAAGGTTCTGGCGACCGCCCAGCAGCAAGCCGCCGATGCTATTCGCGCTGCGCGCGAACAGGCCGACCGCATAATGACCCAGGCGAACCAGCAGGCCTCGGACCTATACGGAAAGGCATTGCAGCGCGCTCAAGACCTTGATCATCAGGCTGCCGAGCGCGCCCGGCAGGAAGTCGAACAGCGTTTTGTCCGCGCGATGATTCAGGGCGTGCGTGAGATCAAGAGCGGTGAATCTCACGTCGTTGCGAAAAAAGTCAGTCTCACACTCGATCCCCGGGTTCTAACCTTCGACGACAAATCATACCTGCGTTACACAATCAGAAACGACGGGGAAAGGGATTTCGGTTTCACCGGACTCTCACTCGAGCGCCGATCAAACAGAGGAAACTTCGTCATCCCGGCCAAGGTTATTCAGGGGCGTGCGGAAAACAGGCTGAACCCGGGGGAGGCGATGATGGGAATAATCGTCTTCGACCCGAAAGAGTTGGGAGCGGGAGACAAACTTATCCTGTATGTTCGCGGGGAGGGTAACAGTGAAATAGCGCGCTTGATCATTCAGT
>JBASRM010000322.1:0-14175 GCA_049273835.1 Blastocatellia bacterium
TGCGTAGGCTGTAGAGCGCATCGCCGTACGTATGAAACCACACCTTGAGACCTACCATCCTCAGCCACGACCTCATGGAGCCGGGTACCCCGGTCCGGAGACACTCTCCAAGTGAGGTCAAAGCGAAGCGGCCGGGCTGAACTTCTGTAAAGACACCGACGCTGCTCAGGAGACGGAGTACCCGATGGAGGGAGCGGGGGTGGGTGGAAGTAGTCTGCGCAAGCTCTTCACCACTTCGCGGACCGTCCGCAAGGAGGTCGGCAATACCCAATTCCGCCGCCAGCGAAAGCGCCGTAGAAACCACCACCCCTTCGCTCATTAGGAAGAGCTGCATGGGAGGCGGCAGCGTTGGTGCGATTCCCTCTCGTGTCTTCTCGTCCGACGTGGACATATTTTGCCTCCCTCGAAGGTCGCCTAACGCCCCGCATCACCGTGCCGCGGAGTTTGCGGCTACGGTGCATGCGGAGAGTTAGGCGGCACCAGAATCTCAGGGGCGCGAGACTTGAGCGGCTGAGGCTCCGACTTCAAAATCTCACCGATCACTTCCAACGCATTGACGCCTTCAAATCGTGGTTTACCCGCAATCATTTCATAAAGCACCACGCCGAGCGAGAAGATGTCGGTGCGGGCATCAACCTTTTGCCCGCGCGCCTGCTCCGGCGACATGTAGCTGGCCGTGCCCATCACCGTCCCAGGGTCAGTGGTCAATTTCGCTACGGTCGGAGCATTAGTGTCTACCCCCGTTCCTTGTTTCTCGGTGAGTTTAGCCAGTCCGAAGTCGAGGACTTTGACGATGCCGTCGCGGCGCAGCATCACGTTCTCCGGCTTAATATCGCGGTGGATGATCCCGACTTCGTGCGCCGCCGCGAGGGCCGACGCCGCCTGGATAGCAATGTCGAGCGCTGCGACGAGCGACAGCTTTTCATTCATCAGGCGCTGGCGCAGCGTCAGGCCAGCGATGAACTCGGTGGCGATGTAGTGCGTGCCCTGCTCCTCGCCAATCTCATAAATGGTGATGATGTTCGGGTGGTTGAGGGCGGAGGCCGCTTTGGCTTCCTGGATGAAGCGGCGCACGCGATCCTGATCATGGGTGAAGTGGGCGGGCAACAGCTTAAGCGCGACTTTGCGGTCGAGGCGCGAATCATCGGCCAGATAAACTTCACCCATCCCGCCCGCGCCGATTTTTTTGGCGATGCGGTAATGTGACAGGGTGGTGTTGGCCGCGAGTTCTTTACCCATGCATTCTCAATTCAATTCGGACATTCCCATTCGCCGACCTAAATCCTTAAAGCGCACGGGTCGTCACACGGAGAGTCGGGGACGAGATATAATGAAAAAATAATGAAAGTAAAATCTTCAGCGCGACTTTCCGATCAAGTATGGTGTCTCGCGCAAGATGCGATTCGACATCCCACCTGCGCCGAGCTGCGAGAGGATTTGCCAGCGTTCTAGCCGGGCGCCGGTCTCCAGGGTCACGCTTCAACGCCGCCATCCGCTCAGCACTATCGCCAATGAAGAAGGACCAGTCTCTTCTTCGCCTCAATCACAATCAACCGACGCTATAGCTAACCCCCAGCGCCTGCCGGTTGGTGGAAGGCATTGATCACGCGATCATCCCGGCTGCCTAGCGGCAAAGGATTCAGCGGACCCTGGTCGTGTGCCTCCGGTCAAACACATTGAGCGGCCGAGTTGCGGGAGAGCTTATCAAACGGCTTGTGGTCGGGCAACTATTCTGTTGCGGATTACTTGGGATGAGTCAGCGCTCGTTTAATGTACAGGTGCAAGGTAAGAACACTAAGCTTTGGGACGTAAAGAGTTACTTTTCCGCTTATCTCGTGATGTCCAACCCTTGTCGTAGATTTGTGGCAGGACTCTGTAGAACAGGGGGTAATCCGGCGAAATTGATTGCGATCCGGCCGGCTACAAATCGCAGTAGATAGAACGTTTTGGGTTTAGATAGAACAGGAGTGACAAGCGTTGCGGCGGTTTATGAATACCCACGCTCTAACCACCTGAGCTACGCCGCCATCCCTTACTACCTGCTACTTAACCTATGCGTCTTGTCGCTCGTCTCCGTCTTCGGACCGGTGAAGCGTACATGGTGATCGTCGCCGACGGCGCGTTGCAATATAAGACTCATCGTCGGTTAAACTCACTTCAGCTTCTCGTACTCTTTCTTTGCTTGTATCAGAATCGGAGTGTCCGGGTCTGCGTCTTTCCATAGCGCAAAGAAATCCTGATAAGCCTTTCGCGCTTTTGCCGTGTTGTCTTGAAGCACGGAGGCGCGCGCTAGGCCCACGTGCGCGAGCGAATATAAAAGAGAGGTTGTCTGCGAGCCCCTGTGGTCGAGTATCTTCTGGAATTCGGCTGCTGCGTCCGCCCCTTTCTGCTGGCTGAGGTAAGCCTGGCCGCGCAGGTACGCGTCTTGGAAATGAGCCGCCCCTTCGTAAGATCTGGTCGTCTCCAACAACTGAATCGCCTGAGCCGGATTGCCTCTATGCAGTTCAATTCGGGCTTGAACGAGCGGCAGCAAAACTCTATTGAGGATGGTGTCTTTCGGAAAACGCCTGACCAATTCACCACTAATAGTTTGTGTTTGGCTGAACTCGCCGCAGGTAGCCAGTGCGTTGCCCGCAGGGATCATTGTAAGCTGACTGTGCGATATGCCGAGCGCCTTTGCGGTCTGCTCTTTCATCATCCTGCAATCACCCAATAGCGCGTCCCGCGCCGCGGCTGCTACCAAAATCTGCGCTGCAACGTCTTTCAGGTCGCGGCGCTCTGCTAACTCAAAGGCGCGGTTAGAAAATTCTCTGGCTTTTTGCAACCGGCCTGAAAACGCCGCAGTCTCGGCCTGCCAACCTTGAGCAACATATTCATCCGGCTTTCCGTTCACCCATTCAATCTGTTGCTTCATCGTCGTCACATCACCCTGTACAAAAGCAATCCGAAAAAGAATTCTGCGCATGGCTGTGGTTTCGAGCTTCTGTGCCTGCGCCTGCCCAATGATCTCCTTAGCCTCATCGAAGCGATTGAGGCCCAGGAAGGCGGCGGCTAAAAGCGAGTAGCCGGACGCCGAACTCGGATTGAGGCGAATCGCTTCACGCGCCTCTTCGACGGTTTTATCGAATAGACCTAGCTCGTTGTATTTAACGGCGAGATTGTTGTGCGGCGAAGCGTCGCGCGGATACGTGCGCTTCCACAGTTCTAACGTCTCCAGATACTTCTCCAACTCTCCAGTTACATTGTCGTAGTAACCGGCAGATATATAGAATCGTTCGCGCTCGCTGACTCGATCACGCAACTCAAACGCTTTTTGCGAGGCTTCGGCGGCAAGGTCGTCCTGCCTGCTGTTATAGTACATTGATGCCATCCGAGCATAAGCGAGCGCGAAATTCGGGTCTATTTCCGTCGCGCGTTTGAGGAATGGAATAGCTTCGAGATACTTGCCCCTTAATTGCTGTTCAACTCCCAGGGAGAAGACTTTGAAGGCTTCAAGCGAAGAGGTTGTGCCCTGTTCAATCGGCGAGTCGAACTTCTGGATTGATTGAAGCGACTCGCCCAACTTCTCTCTTAACTTCATGGCCGCATCGCCAAGTGCATGAAGCACCTGCTCCTTGTTTTCAGCTTCCGCCTGTTCACTTGCAATCGCGTCGCCGGTCTGTGCGTTGACAGCTTGCAGCGTGATAACGTAATGGTTTCCCAGGCTCGCAATCGAATTCACGAGCATTGCTTTCAATCCCTGACGCTGGCAAATCTCGCGCCCCACGTCTCTCGTCACGCGCTCGTCCGGCGAGCGTTCCATAAACTTGAGCGCCTCGCGCACACGTTGGTCCGAGAAGATATTCAAGAAAGGTGATTGCTCGAGTTGCACAGCAAGTGCCTGCTTGAGTGTTCCGTCGAAAACGGGGTCGCCTACGGTATTAACGAAGTCAGTAAGGACGATGGTGTCCTTCTCAGTCAGCGAAGCGGCGGGAGTATGTTTGAGGTACCAGAAAATTGCGCCGACCATCGCCACCACAAGCACTCCAAGCATCATTGTTACACCACGCTTATGAAGCTTAACCTGATTGACGATTTGCTCCGCGCTGGAGTTCGCGGGCGGGTGGGGAATACCGCCTTCAGGCGGCCCCGTTCTGGCCTCGGAGGGAATTGGGCCCGCACGCGGTACAAACTTTTCGGGTGGCGTCGTGCGCGCCAGTTCCGTGTCAATCTCCAAACGCTTTTTCAAATGCCGCAGGTCAATTAGCAGATCCTTCGCCGACTGATACCGCTCCTCCCGTTCCTTCGCCAGCGCCTTCTCCACAATGCGCTCGAGCTCGGCCGGCGCCTCATGCGTGTACCGAGCGAGTGGCGGCGGTTCTTTGTCGCTCAGAATCGCCGCCAGAATATCGATTTTGTTCGAGCCTACGAAAGGCAGACGGCCCGCGACCATCTCGTAAATCAAAACCCCAAGGCTGAAGATGTCGGTACGGGCATCTACGTGAAGTCCGCGCGCCTGTTCCGGCGACATGTAAGCGGCCGTTCCCATCGCCATCCCGGGTTCAGTTTTGATTGGAGCTGATGTCGGCGCCTTGGTATCAGCCGACTCCGGCAGCAACCGCTCTGTTAATTTCGCAAGACCAAAATCCAACACCTTCACGATGCCATCACGACGCAGCATGACATTCTCAGGCTTGATGTCGCGATGCACGATACCGTCAGCGTGAGCAGTCGAAAGTGCGCTGGCGATCTGCGCGGCAACATCGAGAACTTCGCCCAGCTTCAGCGGCGCGATTCGCATGCGTTCGCGCAAAGTGTCCCCATCGATGAACTCAGTTGCGATGAAGTGTCCTGAGTCCGTTTGGTCAATCTCGTGGATCGTAATGATGTTGGGATGATTGAGCGCAGAAGCCGCCTTTGCTTCCTGTACAAACCGATCCATGCGATCCCGATTCGCGGCCACCTCTGCCGGCAAGATCTTCAGTGCCACTTTCCGGTCGAGGTTTGTGTCCTGCGCCAGATACACTTCACCCATGCCGCCCTCGCCGATCTTTGAGCGGATTTCATAACGACCTAGAATTGTGCCCGCCGCAATCGTCATCGCTTCAAGTCCGCCGTCCAGTTGACGACGACAGTTGTTGGCAGGCTCTTGATCAGGCGATCATCCCGCCGCCAAGCGGCAAAGGATTCAGCGGATCCCAGTCGTGTGCCTCCCAGTCAAATCCATTGAGCGGCCTGAGTTGCGGGAGAGCTTATCAAAGGGCTTGGGGTCGGGCAACTATGCCGTTGCGGAATGCTCTTTCAATGTTCGGGTGCAAGATAAGAACAGTCACGAGCCAGCCTCGATAGCAGCTAACAGTTGATGGATTCACAATCTCTTACAGCAGGATTGTCACACCGCCGGAGCTCGGCGCGTGCGGTCCGGCCGTTGCGAATCTAGGTATTGTATGACGACTGATGCCTGTAACAAGCAAATCTAAGTAGATCGAACGTTTGAGTGGCTTCGGCGCGCTCAGCGGAAGTTCTCCACCAGCATGATGTCCATGTCCGCCCGGTCTTCCTGCGTATATAAGATCCATCGCCCGTCTGCCGACACGCTCAGTCCCTCAGGATTCGTCCAGGGTTTAAATGGCTTTGCCAGAACGGCCACGTCAGTCACCTTGCCTGTCGTAAAACTGAAGAACTCAATCGCCGGGCGAGCCGGCTGCTCGGCGGTCAGAAAAAAGATGCCCTGTTCAACCACGGTCCAGGCACTCCAGAACCCCGCCTTGTGCGTGTCCAGGGCTAATGTCTCCTCGCCTCCCTCTACCGGGACACGCCAGATCCCCGCCAAGTTGCGCCCCTTCGTGTAGTATAGGAACTTACCATCCATAGACTCGTGACCTACGGACCCGCCACCCTTCGTTACCTGCCGCGCCTCGCCACCATCTGCCGGCATCTTCCAGATCTGCGTGCTGCCGTTGCGGTTCGATTCGAAGTAGATCCACCGCCCGTCCCTCGACCAGCTCGGCGCGATCTCTTCGGTTGGGTCTTCGGTCAGGCGTCGCGGCCTGCCCCCTTCGGCGCTGATCACGAAGATGTCGGGGTTGCCTTCGGGGCGGGCGTCAAACGCGATCTGCCTCCCGTCAGGAGACCAGCATGGAGAGCCTGCCTGGGGGCCAGTGAAGTTGGTTAGTTGGATCGGGTTTGAGCCGTCCGACTCGCAAGCCCAGATCTCAAGGCTTCCTGACCGGTCCGATCTGAATGTTATCCGTTTCCCCTCCGGCGCGTATTGGGGGGCAGAATCAGACTTTGAGGACGAGATCAACATTGTCGGCGCGCTGACCTTCCGCTTTGTGCTCGCCAGCTCAAATCGCCAGATGTTTGTGTCAAGAAACTGCTGCGCGTAGGCCAACCGGTCCCCCTGGCGTGAGATGCTCAGACGGCCGATGTTATACCCGACTGCAGTCACAAGCCGTTCAGGCGTGCCGCCCGAAGCAGAGACCCTCCACAACCCGGTGTCCCCCTCCCGATCCGAGATGAAGACTATCTCGCGCCCGTCCGCAGTCCAATCCAGGTCTCTAATATCCCGGTTATCAAAAGTCAACCGCTTCGGTTCGCCGCCCTCGGACCGCATCAGGTAGATGTCCTCTACACCCTGTCCGTTCATGCGGCTAAAGGCGAGCTGGCTGCCGTCAGGCGAGAAGGACGGGGTGTTATCGCCCACCGATCCGGCGAGAGGTGAGCTTAGCTTGCGCTTCCAACCCGTCTCGGTCGAGATCAGGACAATGCTGAAAGGCTCCGCTGCGGAGTCCTTGTCGGGCACGGCAAGGAACTTCCCATCCAACGAGAAGGCCAGCCCGTCCCCCCCGACTCTGGGACCCAATCGCCTCGGGAATATATCAGCCAGCTTACGCTCCGGCCCGCTCAACGAAGGGATCAGATAGACGGCGTCACTTTCTTGAGTATGACGCCTGAATGCAATGTGGCTGCCATCGGGCGACCAGGCCGGGAAAGAGTCATCAGCAGGATTAGTCGTCAGCCTGTGCGGCGTCCCTGAGTCCACCAGCTTAACGTAGATATCGATATTATCGCCTTTCTCTCCATTCCACACGAACGCCACCTGCTTACCATCGAGCGAGAACGCAGGCAGGAACTCTATACCCACATAGGAGGTCAGGGGAGTGGTCTGCAGTGGGAGCCGCAGCGGTTGCGGCAGGCGGCGCAGAGAGTAAAACCACAGACCAAGACCGACCATCAGCGCAAGCCCGAGGAGTGTCATCGCCAGCATCCAGCGCCCGGCGGCGCGCCGCCCGAGCTGCACATACGGGATTACCGCCCCTTGAGAATCGCTCGAGCCCAATAGACCGATTCCCCGTCCCACCTGCCGCAGATCCAGCAGCATCTCTCCCACAGTCTGATACCTTTCAGCGGGATCTTTGGACAACGCCCGATCGATCGCCGCAGACAATCCCGAAGGTACCTCCTCATTGAGTTCCGCCACAGGCGTGTGAGGCTCGTGGATCACCGCGTTCATCGTCTCGGCCTGAGACTTCCTCTTAAAGGGCACATCGCCGCTGGCCATCTCGTAGATCACCACCCCCAGGGAGAAGATATCGCTGCGGTGGTCAACCCGCTCGCCCCGCGCCTGCTCGGGTGACATATAGCTGGGCGTGCCCATCACTGCGCCGGTCCTCGTCAACTCCGACTCAGCTTTGCCCACACCTTCCGGGGCGCTGACATCGGTCGGCTTGGCCAGTCCGAAGTCGAGCACCTTCACCTGTCCACGAGGAGTAATGATGATGTTGGTTGCCTTGATATCTCGATGGATGATCCCCTGGTCGTGGGCCGCTGCAAGAGCGTCTGCCGCCTGGAGGCTGATCGAGAGCACGGCGTCCAGCTTAAGCGGCCGAGAACCGATGATTTGCTTGAGAGTATCCCCCGCGACGTACTGCATCGCTATGAAAAGGAAGCTTGAAGACTGCCCCACCTCGTGAATGGTGCAAATGTTCGGGTGATCGAGGGTCGACGCGAGTTGCGCCTCCCGGAAGAACCGCAGCCGAAGTTGGGGATCGGCCGTAAGTGAGGGCGGCAGAAGCTTGAGGGCCACTTTGCGACCTAACCTGGTGTCCAATGCGAGATAAACATCTCCCATTCCGCCCGACCCAATCTGCCCTAAGACCTCGTAATGCGCGATGCGATAGCCTTTCTCCGGTTTAGGCTGGTTATCGATAAATAAGTCCGCAGCCACTCTTGTTGGAGGCGATTCAATGAAGGCTCCTGTCTGCGCGTCAGAAATGAGTAAAGATTCCAGCTCGCGGCGCAGTTCCTCATCGCCTGAGCAGGCCCGGTCGAGGAACGAAGCCCGCTCGGTCGCTGGACACTCAAGCGCGGCTTCCAGCAATTCGTCTACTTGTTTCCACCGCTCAGGCTTCATTAGTTGCACCTTTGCTGATAGCCCGGTTCAGCCATGCCTTTGCTTTGCGCCACTCTCGCTCGACTGTGCGGGAAGTGACCTTCAGTACCTCGGCCACCTCTTCAGTAGTCAGCCCGCCGAAGAACTTCATCTCAACGATCTGGCTCTTGCGCGGGTCCATTTCCGCCAGATTCTTCAACGCCTCGTCGAGGGCGATCACGTCTGCGACCTCTTTAGACATAATCGCCTGCTCGCCAAGGGAAACGATCAAAGCCCCGCCGCCCCGTTTAGCTCGCGAGCGACGCCGTGCATGATCTACCAGAATGCGCCGCATCAATTGCGCAGCCACGCCGAAGAAGTGCGCCCGGTTCTGCCACTTGACGCTCTTCTGATCTACAAGCCGCAGGTAGGCTTCGTTGAGAAGGGCGGAGGTTTGTAGCGTGTGGCCCGGGCTCTCGCGCCGCATGTAGCGACCGGCGAGGCGGCGCAGCTCGTCATACACCAATGGGATCAGCTCGTCCAGGGCTGCCTTATCGCCGTTTCCCCAGTCGACTAACAGTCGGGACACCTCTTTTGGTGAGGGCGCCACCATATAACCCCCCGTTCCTCTAGCCCCGTTTCCACGTGGGCTGATTATAACCAAGATAAGTAATCTCTGAAAAAGGTTCGGGCGGGGTGTCGGGTTTTTCGTGACGTTGACGCGTTAGCAGATGACGCTTGTCTCTTTGACAGCAACCGGAAACAGGGAAGGAGATCTAATATGAGAACCAACACTTCGTGGAAAAGACTCGTGATCGTAGTCACCCTTGGCGCCGCCCTCTCGGGTGTCCCCGCCTACCCGGCAATCAGCGGCGCGAATGCGGCTGACCCATTGACCCGGCCAGAATGGTCCGGCGGTGCCCCCGTGACGGCCCGAGAGCTGACTGCCAATCCCAGAGAGGTGTCCGGCCGGAGTCTGAAGACGGAGTTGTCAGCCCAGGCCAATGACGCAATCACGGAATGGAACCGGCAAGCGGTCACGCTGACAGTTCTACCGGCATCGGCTCTCACACCCGTCCAGCAAACGCGGGTCATGGCCATCGTTCAGGTGGCTGTCCACGACGCGGTCAATGGCATCACGAACGAGTATGCGACTTATCTGTCGCCTGGCCCTCCGCCCGAAGACGCCTCGCCTGTGGCGGCGTCAATTGCGGCGGCGCACCACGCACTGCGGAGCCTTTTTGACGGTCAGTCTGCGTTGCTTGACCCTCTCTACGTGGCATCGCTCGCTTCGCATGGGCTGTGTGATGATGACCCGGGTATCGAGTACGGGCGATCCGCCGCCGCCGCAATCCTGGCGTTGCGTGCCAACGATCATTCCGACGAAGCCCAGTACGCCTACACCGCTCCTGGAGCAGGTACGCCGGGGGTTTGGGTCCCGCTCACCAGCGCGCCGGCCTTGCTTCCCGGGTGGGGAAACGTGACTCCGTGGGTGCTGCGGAGCGGCTGGCAGTTCCGGCCCGATGCTCCGCCGGCCCTCGACAGCGAGCAGTACGCTAGGGATTACAACGAGATAAAAAAGGTCGGGGTACTAAACGGTTCAGAGCGGACCGAAGAACAGACGCAGATCGCGTTCTTCTGGCGCGCCTCACCGACTGCGATCTGGAACAACGTTCTAAGCCAGGTCGTCGCAACGCGCAACCTCGACCTGTCGGCGACTGCCCGCCTCTTTGCGCTCTTCTATCTGGCTGCTGCCGACGCGAGCGTCGCCTGCTGGGAAGCGAAGTATTACTACAACTTTTGGCGGCCCCAGCCGGCAATCCGAAGCGGCAACTTCGACGGTAACGACTTAACCGCAGGCGATGGAACCTGGGCGCCGCTAATCGCCACTCCCACGCACCCTGAATACCCGTCCGCGCATACGACGAACAGTGGCGCAATGGCGGCGATCCTCGGGTTGGTATTCGAGGACGATCCAGGCGTGTCGATCGTGGTAACAATTTCGGGCATCACCCGCCAGTGGGACAGATTCAGCCAAGGCGTCGAGGAAGTTATCGATGCGCGAATCTATTCGGGATTCCACTTCCGCACCGCCGACGAGGTAGGAGCACGACTGGGACGGCAGGTCGCACGCTTCGTGTGGACGCATTCCCTCAGGCTCTGTGCGAAGGGCGGGTTTCGGTGTGCCTAAATTAGCGCCCAGGCGATTGAGTTACGGATAAGAGAGCGCGCACCGGCCTCTACGATCATTGACCCAGTTCTGTTGAATCAGGTGGTCGCGGCTGCCGCGTTTCATGTTCGCCCGTGCGCCGTTAGCCGCCGCGTAAGTCTGTCCGAATGTGCCCTGACACTTGTCGGCATTCTCCAGTCCGTATCTGTCATACCAGGCGTCGCCTAAAGGGTTGGTTACGATGGCACTCAGCGCGTGAGCCATCGTCGAGGCCATCGCGTCGGCTGCCAGGTCCCGTTCGGGCTCGGGAGGGTGCTTCCATCGGTAGCAATGAACTGGGGCGCCGCTGGGAGAGGGCATCGCGCAGCGTTGCCTATGAATCCATACCTCGCAAACGCGCCGTTGAATTCAAAACGTCCATGATGCGGAGGAGAAGAGATCGTACAGAAGCCCGTCGGGTTGGAGCTCACGTCGGATGAGGTGATCACGAGATAGATGCCAGAAGTATCGAGCGGGAGCACTTCTGCGGCGATCTGGTCCCAGACGATGCCCTGGATATCCAACTCGGTCAACTCGACGCCATGCGAGTAGGACCTATCATCTCTAGTTCCCGCGAATATCACGACGCCGGTCGGGCTTTGGCCCGCTAGATTGGGATAGGTCGTGTTGATGTTGAAGCAGCTTATCGCCGCGAGAGCATCCTCCATCGGTCAGGTTCCCCAATTGGACCTGCGATTCGAATAGCGATGTGTATTGTTCTCATAGCTTCCTCCTTCTTAATTTCCGGCTTCCGATAACCCTGCGCGGAAGCACCTGGAGCGATTGATGGCTGCGATTGAATTAAGCCGTAGAGCCTCTTGACCCGGACGGCTGGTGTCGAAGACAGACCTCTCCCGGCGCAGGCGCGCTAAGCGTCTGCGGTCTCAATACAGTCTCCTGTGTGATTCTTCTGCTAGGCAGACCTGCTGCCGGCGATCAGATCAGCCTGTTCGAGCTCCGGTTATCGGTAAAAATAAGGGTCCAGAACCCGCACCTTCGTGATGCGATCCACCGGCAAGTTATTCCGTCTAGATGTCCGCCTGATAGCTTCCGGCGACGGCGCATCGTAGATGCAGTAGGTCTTCTTCCCCTCGTCGTAAATGTAGGAGTGAATCCAGGTCACGTTGTCTTCGGCATTGTTGAGCACGACCGTCCGGCACATCTCAGCGCCTTCATCATTGATCGGAATCCGTAGACCATCTGGAAAGCTCCGTTCAACCACATAGCGCGGCATATCAGTTCCTCCCGTTGTTTTTGTGTGAGCTTTTCAACTCGCCAGGAATATACAAAAACGGGCGCTGGCTGCGCATCGGAGGTCTACCCTATTTTGGAGCCGATGATTCCCTATTTTTTACTTATGAGACCTGACTGCAAAGCGAGGGAAACGGCTTCAGCGCGAGTGCGGGCGTCGAGCTTTGCAAGTATGGCAGAGACGTGATGGTCAACCGTCTTTGGCGATATGAAGAGGCGGTGACCGATTTCAGCGTTGCTCAATCCACCAGCCATCAACCCAAGCACTTCCATCTGCCGGTGCGTGAGCCCGACAGGGTTTTCTCTCGTGCTCAGTCTTGGGCCGCGTGGAATTCCGCGAACGCCCGTTGCGCGCAAGGCTTGACGTACCCTTTCGGCTGCCGGGCCTGCTCCCAGTCTTTCAAGAATCTCAAACGCTGCCAGCCGCGCCGCTTCGTCGCCGTCTGCCAGCGCCATCGCCTCCTCATAACGGCAACCGATTTCTCGCCAGGCTTCTGCTGCAGAGAGCCAGTCGCCAGACATCTGGAGCGCGTAGGGTGCGGCAATTCTTTCGTGCGTTTCTGTATCCCCGCCAGCACGCCACATCCAAAATGCAAACTCTCCCTGAAGCCACGGGTCATCGTGACCTCTTGCCATCTCCAGAACGAAGCGTGCTTCGCCCCTAACTTGTTCGAGGTCGGCTTTAAGCCACGCAAACTCAGCGCGCGCCGAAGCGACAGGCGCGATTCGTTGAAGCTCTTCGGTTTGAATTGCCAGCTCGCGAGCCTCAGACAGCAGCCCCGCGGCATCAGGGTCGCCACGGCGGACTCGCACGTGACCAAGCACTGCAAGCGCGGAAATCTTCGTGATAGCCGATACTCGATAATGACTCAGCACCAGATCGGCATCATTAGCCGCGCTGTCCCAGTCGCCCTGCTCGAAATGCGCGCGCGCGCGCCACGTCATCATGTAAAGTTTCCACGAATCGAGGTCGTGCTCAGTCGTATAGGCAACCCCGTTTTCAAGATAGCGCATCGCCAGTTCATAGTTCCTGCCTCTCACGGCGGCGACGGCAATGTTGGTGAAAGCGCGAGCCGCGTGCTCCTGAAGATTGCTCGCCAGCGAGAGGCGCAAGCTCTCTTCGAGTTTTATCCGACCCTGCTCATTGTGAGCAAACAACTCTGCGGCCCCGACATTATTCAGCGCGTGAGCGAGTGTTTCAGTTGCGCCGAGCTTTTCGGCAAGCTCAATTGCGCGCGAACCCCACAGCACCGCTTGCTGATTTTCGTCCGCGAGCATGTGCAGTTGTGCACGATTGCTATAAGCCATCGCCAGTTCCGGGCCAGGCGCCAGGTTCTCCAGAATCGTCACAGCTTCAATGCTGTAGCGCTCGGCTTCTAGCTTGCGGCCTAGAAACCAGGTGATTCGTGACATCCACCGCAAGTTATCTCCCTGCCTCCTCTTTTCGTCCAGTTGCTTCCAGATTTCTAGAGCCTCGCGGCGAGCCTCTAATGCTTCCTCCATTTGATCCGTGAGGTAACACTCATACGATCGGCATTCAAATAGTGCGGCGCGTTCGTCCGGCGAAAGCCTGCCGGCGTATCCCAATGCGGTCTTGTAATGAGCTGCCGATTCGCGATGCGCGTTGAGGGTAGCGGCCTGTCTTGCTGCGACGGGAGCATATTCGAGCACAGCCGCGGCGTCACCGGCTTGCGCCGCGTGATGTACTATTCGCGCCAGCAGCGCTTCCGAGCCGCGATTGCGCAACGCCTTCAGTACGAGCGCGTGCAGGCTCTGGCGCCGAGGGACAGCGATGGAATCTTCTACCGCGCGGCGCGCAAGCTCGTGCCGAAAAGCAATCGCCTCGCCTTCGTATCGCAGCATTCCCGCGCTGACAGATTCTTCGAGCGCGGCGGTGTCCGGGCTCATTGTGTCATCGAGCAGCCACATCTCAGCTCTCCCCGGAACGACCGACACCAGTTCCAACACCGCGCGAGAAGCAGGCGAGCGCCGCGCCGCGCGAGACAGCACGGCGTCGCGCACCGTAACGGGCACGCCCGGCACTTTGCTGGCCAGCGCCTCGGTGACAAAGAAAGGATTGCCGCCCGTCGCCGCAAAGAGTTCCTCAATGCGTCGGCCCGCGCTCTCGGCCAGTGTGTTTACGCCGGCTTCCGAAAGCGGCGGAAGACGAAGGCGCTAGACAGCGCGATGAGGCAAATCGCCAAGTACACGCCTCAGCGGGTGATCCACGCCCACCTCATCGTCCCGGTAAGTGACGACCAGCATGGTCTTGATTCTATTGATGCGGCGACCGAGAAACTTCAGCAGGTCGAGCGTAGCTTCATCGGCCCAGTGAACGTCTTCGATGACCGTTATTGATGGC
>JBASRM010000336.1:0-10151 GCA_049273835.1 Blastocatellia bacterium
GGCAAGGACCTCACTGAAAAGGAAGAGGTTCAACTGAGACAGGTAGCCGATGCGATAGTGGTCAAGGAGGCCAACTCGCCGGAACGCCTGCTTGCGGAGACGGCGCTGTTCCTCCATCGCGTAGAGGCGGACCTTCCGGAGCCTAAGCGCCGAATGATCGCGCAGGTCATGCGAAAGGACCCCGTCCTCGCCGGTAAGAAGGTGTTGATCGTGGACGACGACGTCCGAAACATCTTCGCGCTTTCGAGCACCTTGGAGAGCTACCAAATGGAAGTCCTTTACGCCGAGAACGGCCGCGAAGGGATCAGCCTTCTGCTGCAAACACCGGACATTGATGTGGTCCTGATGGACGTTATGATGCCGGAGATGGACGGTTACGAAACAATGCAAGCCATCCGCGACATAGACCGCTTCGCTTCCTTGCCAATCATCGCGCTGACCGCCAAGGCAATGAAGGCAGATCGCGAAAAATGCATTGAAGCCGGAGCCTCGGACTACATCTCGAAACCGCTGGACATCGATCATCTATTGTCCTTGTTGCGGGTTTGGCTGTACGGTCGCAAAGAAGCACGAGCATGAGTGAGAACGGCAGGCTGGAAGAACTCGAAACCGAGTTGTTGCTGGAGGGCGTGCTGCGCTACTACGGCTACGACTTTCGAGATTACGACGCGAGCGCGGTCCGGCGGCGGATTCGTGAAGGAATGCTCGCTGGCCGCGTTTCGACCATATCCCGCTTTCAGGAGAAGGTGTTGCACAATCCCTCTTTTTTGGGGCGGTTTCTGCGCACTTTCTCAATCACCGGTTTGTCGATGTTCTCAGATGCTGGTTTCTATCAGGCGTTCAGAGCGAAAGTCGTTCCTCTTCTTCGAACTTATCCGTTTGTTCGCATCTGGCATGCAGGGTGTTCGACTGGTCAGGAAGTTTATGCGATGGCCATCCTGCTTGAAGAAGAAGGTCTGTATTCCCGCTGTCGAATTTATGCGACGGACCTGAGCGAGGAAGCGATCCTGGAAGCGCGGAAGGGCAGCTACTCCTCGTCTGCTGCCGACGGTTATGAGATCAATTACCTCAATGCCGGCGGGAAGAAATCGTTGTACGACTACTGCAAGAGGAAAGGAAACCGCCTGCTCGTCAATCCAGCCCTCAGGAAGCAAATCGTCTTCTCTGAACACAATCTCGCCGCAGGCAGCTCTTTCAACGAGTTTCAAGTTGTCGTGTGCCGCGATATCCTCTTGAGTTTCAACCAGACGCTCAAGGAGCGGGTCGACAAGCTGATTTATGAAAGTCTCGGCCGATTTGGTGTGCTGGCACTGGGCGCAAGTGAAACGCTAAAAGCGATGCCCCACGAACCCTGTTACTCTCTTTTGGACGAACGTGGGCGACTCTATCAGAAACTAGGGTATACGAGTGACAGCCAGACGTGTCAGTATTGATCAGAAGTTGAAGCGGCGTTTAAGTGGGAATGCTATGGAATCCAACTCCCCAATCATTAACATTCTGCTGGTCGATGACAATGAGAGCAACCTGCTTGCTCTGGAGAGCATTCTGTCCAGCCCGGACCGAAATCTGGTGAGGGCTGCTTCCGGTGACGAAGCTCTACACTATCTCCTCTACAATGATGTGGCGGTTATTCTGCTCGACGTGCATATGCCAGGGATCACCGGACTCGAGACTGCCGAGCTTATTCGGGGTCGGAAGAAATCGCGCGACGTCCCGATCATTTTCTTGACCGCATACGACAGGGGAGACGAAAAGCAGTTTTCGGAGGGATACTCTCTCGGCGCGGTCGACTACATCATCAAGCCCCTCAACCCTGACGCACTGAAATCCAAAGTAGCGGTCTTCGCCGAGCTGTTCAAAAAGCAAGAAGAGGTCAAGCACCAGTCCGCGTTGCTTCGCGAAAAGAATATTCAGTTGGAAAACTCGAACTTCAGGCGGCTCGGCAAGCTGGTGGAACTGGGCCAGCGACTGACCGCGGAGCGTGATCCGGAACAACTGCTGCAAGTCTTCTGTGATGCTGCTCGAGATATCGTGGGGTCGCGATCCTCGTTTGTAAGAATCCTGGAAGCCCCCGGGCAGCCGGCTCGTCATATGGTTCAGAGTGGTCCCGACGATTCCGGGTTGGCGATAGAGGAAGTACGCAAGATCGATGGCGGCATCCAAAAGGGGACTTCGTTAAATGGGAAGCCGGGCCGATGGTCCAGATCGGACGATACCGCGCAGAGCGATCGCTTTTCCTTCGACTCGCTGCTCGCATGCCCAATCTCTTTGCCTGCGCAGATGGTAGGTTGGTTGTACCTGGTCGACAAGCTCGATGCGGATGAGTTCAGCGAGGCCGACGAACGGCTTGCAATGACTCTTACCGGACAACTCGCCGTTGCCTACGAGAACGCCAGGCTATACGCCGAAGCTCAACGGCACGCGGACGAATTGCGCGAAGAGGTCAAAGAGCGGAAACATGCTCAGGAGCAGAAAGAAGCCCTGCTCCTGAGCGAGCAAGCTGCTCGGCTGGAAGCTGAGGACGCCCAACGATTGAGTGCCGAGCTCCTGGTGCGCGAGAAAGAGGCTCGCGCTGAAGCGGAGGCTGCCAACAGGCTCAAGGATGAGTTTCTAGCCACCGTCTCGCACGAGCTGCGAACGCCTCTCAACTCGATTCTTGGGTGGGCTCAATTGATGCGCACCGGTGCGCTTGATGAGAGTTCGTCCAACCGCGCGCTCCACACGATCGAGCGAAACACCAAATCGCTCGCCCAAATAATCGACGACCTTCTGGACGTGTCCCGGATCATAACCGGCAAGCTACGGCTCGACGTGCGGCCTATGGAACTTGCGCCGGTGGTCGCCGCCGCCCTGGAAGCCATTCAACCTGCTACTGACGCGAAGAATATCAGGCTGGAAGTATCGCTTGACCCATCAGTGGGCGACATTTCCGGCGATCCAAACCGATTGCAGCAGGTCGTGTGGAACCTGCTGACCAATGCAATTAAGTTCACACCGCGGGGAGGCGAGGTGAGGGTTACGCTTGAACGAGTTGACGGTAACGCGTGCATAACCGTATCCGATAACGGCGAGGGAATCAGCGAAGACTTTTTGCCTCACATATTCGATCGCTTCAGACAGGCCGACAGCACGTTCACTCGAATGCACGGCGGCTTGGGGCTTGGCCTGGCGATTGTTCGCCACCTGGTGGAGATGCACGGCGGCAGGGTTAGCGCGGCTAGCCCCGGGCGCGGGAAGGGTTCGACCTTCGCGATGTCTTTTCCTGTCACCGGGGTGAGATGGAGTGGACGCGAGGCTGAAAACCGTGCGGACGATAACTCGCGATCGCTAGAAGAACCTCACGACCTCGCGGATCTCAGGGTTCTGATCGTCGATGACGAACTCGACGCCCGTGAGCTGCTTGTTGCCATGCTGGAGCGACATGGGGCCGAGGTGATAGCCGTATGCTCCGCCGCGGACGCACTGGCAGTGTTAGGTGCCTCGTCGGATTTCGCCCCGGATGTGTTGATTAGCGATATCGGGATGCCTGGTGAGGATGGAATTGACTTGATCACCAAAGTGCGGCAGATGTCGCCGGATCACGGTGGGCGCATCCCTGCCATCGCTCTCACTGCGTACGCTCGGGCTGAGGATCGCGCCCGGGTCCTCGCGGCGGGGTTTCAACGCCACGTCACGAAACCTGTCGAGCCGTCTCAATTGGCTTTTACGGTTGCAGATCTCGCCCGCCGCGCGGCTAGAGTTTAGTTGTTCACTAGACGCGCCGCGTCGAGGCAAGAGCCCGGCAACTCCGCTAACCCTACGAGCCTTGGCGCTCAATCGTGTCGTCTGTGGTAAGCTGACACTGCTCAACATCATCAACTTGCGAAACTGAGAAGGAGGAAAAGGCGATGTTGCAGATTATCTGGTGGATAATTGTAGGGCTCATCGTAGGCGCACTCGCGCGCCTGATCATGCCCGGAAAAGATCCGATGGGATGGCTTGCGACTGCTGTATTAGGAATCGCCGGTTCGTTTGTTGGCGGCTTCATCGGTAATCTTATCTGGAGACCAGCCGATGGCAGTTATTTTCATCCGGGCGGCCTCCTGCTTTCGTTATTAGGCGCCCTCCTTCTTCTCTTTTTGTGGCGCAAGTTTAGACCCGCTTGAACCCAGCCGACAGTTTTCATGTTGTTGTCGTTTGAGAGAGCGCCGTTCGCCTGCTCATCGAGCCCAGGTGTGAGGGAAAGTGTGCTCACTGGAAGATACGAAGGAAAAATTTAATTTGAGAGTAGCTCGATTTCGGGTTCCTCTGTAAAAACAGACTTAGTGCGGTTAGAATTGAGTTTGGGAATGATTCGCCAGCGTGCTTACCGGGAGTTCGAACTAATAGGGGAGTCTATGGATGATTGAGAGTTTACTAAGACGCAAGGTCGAGAAGCGCCCTGCGCGCGTCCGACTGACGGGTCGCGTTCTCTTTCTTGCGGAGGACCCAGCGCTGGTGACCGCGCAACTGGAAGGCACCAACCTGGATTTATCGAATATCCCGCCGCTTCGAAGCGATATCTCCACGGACGAGATCACTCCTGCCTACATCTGCTATCACTTTGACGAAACGCTGGGAGAGTTCGTCTATATCGGTCTTAAATGCGGCGATGAGTTTCCGGTCAAACGCGGCGACGTCAAGAACGGCGGGTTTGTAGCGTCCGTGTCGGGGAAACGGCGAGGCAAGGGGTCTAGCCGCGAACAGTCGCCTTACGCTGAACTGGCGGCCGGTATACAACTTGTGATCGCTGAGAACATCGAACGCATTTACAAACAGAACTGCCAGAACCTTGGACTGCTTGCCTCGACAGACTTTGATTTGATCGCACGCGTGGCGAGAGGTGAAGAGATACCGCTTGAAGAGTTCACGCGCGGTGAAGACGAAATCACTCGCCAAATCATAGAATACGGCGGCCTTTTCCCCTTTAACGTCGCGCGTCTCCAGGGACTGGTCCCAATTCCACCAATCACTACCGCTCGTCGTCCGATGACGCTGGCAGAAAAAATCTTCGCACGTCATTTCGTCACTGATCTCTCGAAGAACCAGATCGGCGTCAGCGCGGTCAAGCCCGGCGACTCCGGGTTTGTTCGCACCGACATCCGGTTCAGTCATGAGTACGTCACTCCGATGGCTGCGATCTTCTATGAACAACTCGTGGGCGACGAACCGATAAATGATCCATCATCCGTATACTTCTTCCAGGACCACCTGACTTTTCTGGATGACGTGATGCCGCCTGAGCGAAAGGCGATGGGGCTGCTTGATCTGGCCCATCAACTGGTGCGAAAGCAGGAAGACTTCGCGCGCAAGCAAGGCATTCGGCTTCATGGTGCCCAACGAGACCGGAAGGGCTCCGAAGCGATTTGTCACAGTTTGATACTTCAAGATTATGCGTTGCCCGGTCAGATCATCATCGGTTCTGATTCGCACACACCCCACGCAGGCGCCGTCGGATGCGTGGCTTTTGGGGTTGGCACCACGGATATCTTCAATTCGTGGATCAGCAAGGACGTTCGGGTTCGAGTGCCCGAGCAGGTTCGCGTTCGTGTGTCAGGCCATAAGCCGGAGAACGTTACTGCGAAAGATTTCATGCTTGCGATTCTGCGAACGCCGCTGGTGCGCAGCGGTGACGCGATCGGAAGGCTTGTCGAGTACACCGGTGAAGCCGTCGCCGAACTTAGCATCGACGAACGCGCGACTATGACCAACATGGCTGCCGAAGTCGGAGCGTTCACCGGCATTGTTGCGGCGGATGCCAGGACGGTTCAGTTTCTGGTCGACCGTGGTGTTCCTCGAAAGGAAGCAGAGCGGATGTGCGAGGGAATGACCAGCGACCCCGATGCCGAGTACGCATTGACGGTCGAGATCAACGCCAGCGAGCTTCGGCCGATGATAGCGACGCCCGGCGACCCGGGGAATGGAATCTTCGTCGACGAGCTTCCTGAACCGGTGAAGATCGACATCGCTTATGGCGGTTCTTGCACTGCGGGCAAAAAAGAGGACCTGGATATGTACGTCCGCGTCTTTCGTGAAGCTCTTGCGCGGGGGCAGCGAGTTCATCCCGAGGTTCAATGCTTCATTCAGTTCGGCTCGGTTGAAGTCCGGCAACATTGCGAAGAGCGGGGCTACATTGAGATTCTTCGCGAGGTAGGAGCCCATATCATCGAGCCGAGTTGTGGCGCTTGCATAAATGCCGGCCCGGGCGTAACAACTTTAAAACAACAAGTTGTAATCAGCGCACAGAATCGAAACTTCCCGGGCCGCAGCGGCCCCGGTCAAATGTATTTGGCTTCGCCTTACACAGTGGCAGCTTCCGCGATAGCCGGGCAGATAGTCGAATATCTCCCCGCGCAAGCGGCGACTGTGAAGTAGATTCTGAAGTTTGGATTTGCGTCGAATTACCAGAGCAAAGGCTTAATTCAAAAATGGAGCGGGTCGATGGCAGCACAACCGGACGTCAAAGAACATAGCCGGCTCGACCGAGAGACAATGCTCAAGGTCTATCGCTTGATGCTGCTTTCCCGGCGAATCGACGACAAAGAGCTACAACTCAAAGCCCAGAATAGAATCTTCTTTCAAATTTCGGGCGCCGGGCATGAAGCGATCCTGGTTGCGGCGGCGCTCTCTATGAAACCGGGATACGACTGGTTCTATCCTTATTATCGCGATCGTGCGTTGTGTCTTGCTCTTGGAATGAGCGCGACTGACATGCTGCTCCAGGGGACCGGCGCCGCGAGCGATCCGAGTTCCGGCGGTCGCCAGATGCCCAATCACTGGGCGAGTACGTCGCTTCACATCGTTTCACAGTCATCTCCAACGGGGACACAATTCCTACAGGCGGTGGGCTGCGCCGAGGCAGCCTTCCGGGCTGAGCAGATCGGCGATCCCGCAAGGCTTATCGAAGACTATCAACCCGATGCGGTCGTTTACGTGTCCGCGGGCGATGGCACAACCAGCGAGGGCGAGTTCTTTGAATCGCTGAATACGGCATGCAACCTGAAGCTGCCGGTGCTGTACATGATCGAAGACAACGGGTACGCGATATCGGTGCCCGTTGAAGTTCAAACCGCTGGTGGCAGCATTTCAAAGCTGGTCAGCGGATTTCCAAATCTGCTTATTGAAGAAGTCGACGGTTGCGATCCGGTCGCAAGCTTCGAGACCATGCGGCGCGCCGTCGCGCATTGCCGCGAGCGGCGCGGGCCGGCCATGGTCCACGCGCACGTGATCCGTCCATACTCGCACTCTCAATCGGACGACGAGAAGCAGTATCGTTCTGTCGAAGAGCTGGAAGACGAAACGCGGAACGACCCGACTCGTACTTTCCCCGAATTTCTTGTTAGAGAAGGACTCGCGACCGAAGACGAAATTAAACGAATCGCCGGGGAGGTTGATGAAGAAGTCAGCCGCGCCGCCGATGAGGCGATCGCGGCTCCCCAGCCGGCAAAAGAGACGGCCTCGTTGTACATTTATTCACCCGATGTCGATCCGGCCTCGAAAGACTTCGCCTCCGCTGAGAGCGCGAGCGTCGCGCCTGCAGGCGAACAGGACGCCCGCGCCCCAAAGACGATGCTCGATCTTATCAATGCCTGTCTTCACGACGAGATGGCTCGCGATGAGCGAATAATCGTGTTCGGTGAAGACATCGCGGATTGCAGCCGCGAGCAATATCTTGAAGAGGTGAAAGGGAAGGGCGGTGTCTTCAAAGTCACCTACAATCTGCAACGGCGATTCGGGAGCGCTCGCGTATTCAACACTCCTCTTGCGGAAGCTAACATCATAGGGCGTTCAGTGGGGCTTGCGACACGCGGGTTGAAGCCGGTTCCCGAGATTCAATTCTTCGACTACATCTGGCCGGCATACCATCAGCTTCGCAATGAAGTGGCGCTGCTCCGGTGGCGCTCGAACAACACCTTCAAGTGCCCGATGGTTATTCGGGTCGCCATCGGCGGATATTTGAAAGGCGGTGCGATCTATCATAGCCAGTGCAGCGAAGTGTTGTTCACTCATACGCCGGGAATGCGGGTGGTCATGCCCTCGAACGCGCTTGATGCGAATGGCCTGCTTCGAACGGCGATTCGATGCGACGACCCGGTGATGTTCCTCGAGCACAAGCATCTCTACCGTCAAACTCACAACAAGGGCGCGTACCCCGGACCTGACTATATGATCCCATTCGGGAAGGCTAGCGTGGCTCGAGAAGGTTCGGACGTTTCAATCATCACCTACGGCGCTACGGTTTATCGTTCGATGGCCGCAGCCAAGAGAGTCGAAGAAGAGCAGGGCATCAGCGCAGAGGTGATCGATTTGCGCAGCTTGAGCCCTTACGATTGGGAAACGATCGCCAAGTCAGTGGAAAAAACCAACAAGGCCCTGGTGGTGTATGAAGATGCCCGGTCATGGGGCTACGGTGCGGAGATCGCAGCTCGCATCGCGGATGAGTTGTTCGAATATCTTGACGCCCCGGTAAAAAGGGTAGCTGCGCTCGATACCTTTGTGGCATACGCTCCGGAGCTCGAGGATGAGATCCTGCCGCAGGTTGATGATGTTGTCGAGGGAATTGTCCATCTTGCGGGGTATTGACCGGCTCAACGGAAAAACATCCGTAAGACAGCTTTTCGCCGAGCGGTGACTTCAAAGACAAGCATTGAAGTAATACCTGCTCGTCCGCCCAGCTCGCTTATCGAGGCACTCACCTCGCTTACTGACAGTTCACCGACCCTGCGCCGAAGTAACCGCGCGCGCCTCGCGGTGCCCTCCTGGTTATGCAGCGCAAACGTTACGTTTTGTCCTCGCATTGAGCGCCTGATTGACCTGCTCTTCAACCTGTTCCTTCGTGTCGCCTGTAACTTCAGAAATCTCAGCCACCAATAGCCGCTTCGCCCGGTCGAGCGTTCCGCGTTCTCCGAATGAAAGTGATTTAGTATCGATTAGCTCGGTCAATGACTCGACGATCTCGGCCAGGTCGAATGCTGATCCGGACAACAATAACTTAACGTTGTCTCGGACGCGCTGCTTACGATCTGGATTTGCTGTGGAAGGCCGCTTCAGCAGATCCAGCACCTTTGAGATTTCTGGCTTTTTCAAGAGTGGACGAATGCCTATCGTTCGGGCTTTATCCACCGGCACCAGCAACTGGCTGCCTCCACTCTCGAGGACAACCAGTTGGTAAAACGCCATTGATTTGTCGTCAACGGTTCGGTCGATGATAGAGCTAATGACGCACGGGCCGTGACATGGATAGATGACTTTGTTTCCAACAGCGAGCATCTGAACTCCTCCGGTTATGTTCAAAAGCAGCGATGCTTACCTCGACTCAGGCGAGACTTAGCGCGGATTTGGGCGTATGGAAATATCCTTTGCATCGTGATTGCGGGTGAACAGAAAGTATCCAGCGCCAACCACCAGAAGTAATGCAAGTAACGCCAGAGTCCAGACGTACCACGGCAGATTGCTGGCCTGACTCCCACCGAACGCAATCATCATGAACGGGCCGCCAACGGCGGCGATGATTCCAATGACGGCGGCCGTTCTAGTGGATGAAACTGTCTTAATTTTGAATGCAACATCTTCTATGGACATTGTATGACTCCTAAAGTGAGCAATAGTTAGCGGCGCGTAGGCGATCAGTCAGATTCCGGATTCGAATCATCCAGATGGTATTTCGAACACAGACCTCTCTAGACGCGAGCAGAGCTTACTGGTTCCTGGGCTTGGCGTCATTCACTTTAAGTGCTTTGCCGTGCAAATCCTGCCCGTTGAACTTTTCTTTTGCCGTATCGGCGTTGTCCTTGGAATTCATCTCGATGAAGGCGAATCCCTTGGAGCGTCCTGAGTCCCGGTCTACTATCAACTGACAGGAATCCACCTCACCAACTTCGCTAAACAGGCTGCGCAGTTCATCACCTGTCGTGTCTGGGGAGAGGTTCCCAACAAAAAGTTTAGCTGACATTATCGGATCCTTTCGATGAGCTGTGAGCATCAGATAGTCTGGGGGATTCCAGAAAGGCTGAGAAGAGAGTGAGCTGGACTCAGTTCCTTTTAACCGTAACAGTCGCTGAGTGCGTTGTCAAACGAGCGAGCTCGGCGTTGTCAAAGCTCTTTAGAAATGTCACATGTTTTAACTCATTAGA
>JBASRM010000352.1:0-2039 GCA_049273835.1 Blastocatellia bacterium
CGCAAGCTAAAGCTTGAACTCAGAACGCCGCTCGGTGAACTCAGAACGCCGCTCGGTGAACTCACAACGCCGCTCGGCGGACTCAGAACGCCGCTCGGCGGGACTGGTGCAACTAGTGATTATGAAAAAGACATTCTCAATCTTCGTTAGCAATCTGATCATCATCTTCTTCGTTTCGTTGAACGCGAGCGCCCAGGGGAAGCTGATGGCCGGTGTTGCCAAATCCGACATCACCCCGCCGGTTGGAACTCCCCTGGCAGGGTACGGCGCTCGGCGAGCTCAACCGTCAACCGGCGTGCATGATCCAACCGAGGCCCGGGCCTTGATTATCGATAACGGTGTCGAGAAGATCGCCTTCGTCAGCGTCGATCATCTCGGCTTCGATCACGGGATGGTCGAACGAATAAGAACCACCGCCTCGGAGTCTACTCATATCCTTTCCGATCACATCTTCATTATGTCCTCGCACACACATTCTGGCGGCGGGGCATTTATGGAGATGTTACCGCTTCTCGCAAACGTGCTCGCCGGAAAGTTCGATCCGAAGATTCGCGCACACTACGAACAACGCACCGCTGAAGCAATTATCGCCGCGAATAAGAACTTGAGACCTGCCCGAATCGCGTTCGGATCCGGTGAGGCTCGTGGTATTTCGCGATTCCGATCGTCGTGGCCGCCAAACGGACCGGTCGATCCGGAAGTCGGAGTTATTCGCATTGACACGGTTGCCACCGGCAAACCTCTTGCGGTGCTGATGAACTTCGCGGCCCATCCGACCGTGCTCGGCGCCGACAACATGACGTTCTCGGCTGACTTCGTTGGCTACGCCCGAAACGCCATCGAGCGAATGACGGGCGGCGATGCAATGGCGATCTTTGCAAACGGCGCTCAGGGCACAATTGCACCTCACGCGTTCGAAGGCGAAGATGGCTGGCAGCGCGCTGAAAATGTAGGGGCGATCCTCGCCGCCGAAGTGTTCAAAGTATTATTGATGATCAGGCCGCGGGAGGCTGTGGACATCAAACTTGTTCGCAGTCCACTCACACTCAAGATTGTGCCAACATCCGTATTTCCGGCCGGAATGGCTTATCCGCCGAGCTATGAATCCGAGATTAACGCGATCTCTTTTGACAATCGAATCGCGTTCGTGATGATTCCCGGAGAGCTTGGCAGCATTCTTAATTTTCAAGTGAAGGAACGCGGCAAGCTACTGGGCTTCGAGAAGACTTTTCTCCTCGGGCTGACGAACGATGCGCTTGGTTACATCATCACCGAGGACGAATATCGTCACAAGACCTACGAATCGACGATCTCGCTGTTCGGGCCCACGTTTGGCGGATTCATTGCGAACGAATCATTTCAGCTACTCGAAAAGCTAAGACCAGTTGAGAAGAAGAAGCCTTAGTCAGCAGTCTGGTGATCGGTTCGCGCACGACACTGGGCCGATGACTCGAGGGTTACTTAATACCGGCCACCGGCCGCCAGGTTGATGGCTAAAACAAACAACGGTACCATCCAGGTGCTCAGGTTGGACTTGTCGTGCAATTTGCGAACTTTCGATTCAGACCGCTCGTAACTTAGATCGACCATCGACGGAAGGAGAATCTGGAAACATGTTTTCACTTTTCACAGTTGCGGCAATCATTCTTGACATCTTCGCTCTCACCGACGTGATGAGGTCCAACCGCGATACGACAACCAAGGTCGTGTTAATGGCATTGATAATCCTTTTCCCGGTTATCGCCGCCGGGCTTTATTTACTGGTCTTCCGCGACAAGGGTTATTAGATCGCAGATTGGCTTGACCGGATCGACGGGCCTTGAGCGCCCGTCGCATACCGAGCGCCGGGCTCGTACTTGGGTTTAGACCACGCCTTCCTCCTTTCGCCATCCAGACCTTTGAAGCTGACCGACCTCGCCGGCGACGGAATTTCATCTTCAAGATAACGGCTGGGGTCGTCAGAATTCGCTCATATCCACTCTCACATTTATTTGACTCCGTACCAACTTAACTGGTATTTTATGCATCGATATAGCATA